>JASJCP010000061.1 GCA_030065935.1 Xenococcaceae cyanobacterium MO_167.B27 | reverse complement strand
GCCCGTGGTTAAGCGGACGAGCGCGGTCTTGGACTCCCGCTTACAAGCTCTTGAAATGAATTCAAGAGACAGCGGATCGGCTTTCCCCCACTCGCTGTTCGTTCAAGAAACTGCCCTGTGATGGCGTTCTGTCGGGGGCTATTGCCGTGAGATAGAGTCTAAAAGGGAATCCCTCGTGTCCCGCGAGGGAGGTTCAACTAAAAATAGTAAATAGCTATCGGAATTTAGACGGAAATAAAATAACCTAACTTTATGCAAGCAGAAAGAATTACCATTATCCTCAGTGAGATATTTCCCCAAAGTACTATTGAAAGACAGACAGATAAAAGTTGGCAAGTTGCGAATGAAACAATTAGGATTTTAATCCTTTTATCTGATGATGGGTCCTGGTTAAGAATTTTAACCCCCATAGCTGCTCAAAAAGATGCACAACCCTTCTTAGAAAACCTGATGGAAGCGAACTTTGATGGGACAGGAGAAGCAAGATATGGTTTAGGACAAAACGTATTGTGGGGTCTGTTTCAGCACAGTTTAGAGAGTTTAACAGAAGAAGACTTTTGTAGCGCGATCGCATCTGTGGTATCATTAGCAGAAAAAGGACTATCCCAAGCTTTTCAAGGAGTTATCGAAAACCGTATTCGAGAGATTGTCCAAGCTGCAAAAACTCAAGGACAAACTAAAGAAGTTACATATCAAATGATCGAAAGATTTTATCAGGAAGGAATGTTAGGCGGTCTAGACCAACCAGCAGAAGAAAGAAATAGTTTTTTAGCTGCTTGGAAAGCACAATTAGATAGACTGTGGGAAGAGTAAAATAGCAATTAGCAATTAGCAATTACTAATTAATTTAATGGATATCATTGAAATTTTAAAGCAAGATTATCAAAATTTTCCCGACAATCAAAGTTATGAGATTTATGCTGAGGATGTTTATTTTGAAGACCCTTTAAACAAGTTTCGGGGAATTCAACGTTATCAGAAAATGATTGGTTTCTTGGGGAGTTTTTTTCAAGATATTGTTCTCGAACTCCATGATGTTTCCCAAAATGGCAATGATATTAGAACTGAGTGGACTTTGAACATGACTCCACCTCTACCGTGGAAACCCCGTATTAGTATTTCGGGATGGAGTGAATTACAGCTTAATGAAGATAATCTGATTATATCCCATTGCGATCGCTGGACGATTACTCCTTTTCAAGTTTTACTACAAGTTTTTTCTGAGAACAAGACAAAAAAAGACACTCCGTGAAGTGTCTGAGAGTGATGAACAATCAATTAAGCAATAGTTTTAAGTTCCCGCTTCAAAAGCAATTCCTTCATCAAAAAAGTTAGGGAAGTTATTACTAATATTCTCTGCTTCTTCTCCTGTAGCATAAAGGTAAGTTCCAGGGATATCAGTATTTTGAAAACGATTAAAAGGAGTTCCTCTGCCAGCACCCGCTCCAAAAACGTAGAAAGCAATACCTTCCACTATGAAATCATCAGCAAACTCAGGGTTAGACTGAATATCATTAAGTTCTCCGTCTCCCACAAACAGATAAGTTCCTGGTCGGTCAACACTTTGCAGACGAGTTAAAGGAATCAAATCCTGATTGGGTTGGGTAGCTGCATTAAAAGCAACACCTTCTTCTTCAAAATTAGGAAAGTTATTGCGAATATTCTGTGCTTCTTCTCCTGTAGCAAAAATATAAGTTCCAGGGATATCAGTATTTTGAAACCGAACAAAGGGAGTATCTAATAGTAACTGATTTATGTCATCTCCAACCACTAATTGACCCCGAATTGCACCAGCAGGGAATTCTTCTGTATGAATATTCCAGTAGAGGTCTAAATCTTCTCCGTCTTCTGCATCCCGAATATCAGAAACAAATTCACTTAAAGAAGTGTTTGCAGGGTCAGTTCCATCCCAAACTCCTGTTAGAGTAACAGAACCATCATCATTAAGAGTAACTTCTAAATCGTCATCTTGATTACCCTCAATTTCTAATACATTACCTAGTTCGGGAGCAACAGTATCAAATAGACTAAAGACAACCCCACCATCTTCTCCCCTTGGTGCATTGCGAATGTGAATACTAGTCACATCATCGCTAGTGTCTTCAGTTTGTGCGCCTCCTTCGAGCAAACCATTAGCACCAAAGTCTAAACCCGAAACAGTAAGGCTATATTCCAAACCATTCCCTGTCTCATTGAGAGTGAGAGTAGAAATTCCTGTAGCATCAGCATCACCAGCATCAACTTCTTGTTCTCCATCGAGAACAGAAATAATATTTACAGGGTCATCCACGATAGAAACAGTAACACGAGCCACTTGATAACCCTCTGCGAGAAAGTCAGCATTGTTAAAAGCAGCAGGTGCGCCTTGTGTTGTTCCATCCTCGCTTAAAATTCTTCCCCCATCGATAAAACCTGGATGGAATTCTACAACACCATTTTCATCCACACCAGTATCAGGAGTTTCTTGGGAGAAGAAAGCAGTATTTTCTGCTAATTCATCGTTGACTTCTGTTCCGCCATCGAGGACTTCATTTCCTGGAACAATAAAATCTGTACCAATAAAGTTCCCCTCTTCATCAAAGATAGGACTAATTAAGGGGTTGCCATTAGCAATGAAAGCATCATTGGAAGGAATTACCATTGAGGCGTAACTGAAAAAGCGACTGGTATCAGCATTTCTATCAAGAGTAAAAGTAGCAGAAACTGTTTCTCCTGGGTCGATAACCCCTTCTATCCCTTCTCCACCAGTAATTGTGCGATCAACTACTCCATTACCACTAGCGAGAAATTCTTGAGAGAAAGCAGTAGTATCCCCATCTTCTACCAGGCTTTCTAAACCAGGAGTAATAGCACTTCCTCGGTCGTAGCTGTCAAACTGTCCATTGTGGAAACCGACCCAGAAAGGAGTTAAGAAAGTTCCCCCTACAGGAGCAAGGTTTTCAATAGTTACAGTAACATCTATGGGATCTGGCTCTACATTATCCACCACCAGTTGACCCCGAATTGCACCAGCAGCAAATTCTTCTGTATGAATATTCCAGTAGAGATTTAAATCAGCATCTTCTTCTGTATTGCGAATTTCAGCAACAAAATTACTTAAAGGACTAGTTGCTGGGTCGCTTTCTTCCCACACACCAGTGATAGTAACTGAATCATCATCATTGAGAGTAACTACTAAATCCTCATCTTGATTACCCTCAATATTTAATACATTACCTAGTTCGGGAGTAACAGTATCAAATAGACTAAAGACAACAGGACCATTTTCCCCTCTTGGTGCATTGTGAATGTGAATAAGGGTTACATCATCGCTAGTGTCTTCAGTTTGTGCGCCTCCTTCTAGAAACCCATTAGCACCAAAGTCTAGACCTGAAACAGTAAGGCTATACTCTAAAGCATCTCCTGTGTCATTGAGAGTTAAAATAGAAGTCCCTGTAGCATTTTCATCACCACCTTCTATTTGCTGTCCCCCATCTAGAGTCGATGTAATACTTACTGGGTCATCAATGGGTAAAGGTAATTCTTCGGTAGAAACAGTAATGCGAGCTACTTGATAATCATCTGCGGTAAAATCAGCACTGGTAAAAGCAGCAGGTGCGCCTGGTGTTGTACCATCCTCAGTTAAAATTCTTCCCCCTGGCTCAAAACCTGGATGTCGTCTAATTATGCCATTTTCATCCTCACCAGTATCAGGAGTAGTTTGGGAGAAGAAAGCAGTATTTTCTTCTAGTTCATCATTAACTTCAGTTCCAGCATCAAAAACTTCCTCTCCAGTAACCAATAAGTCTAAACCAATAAAGTTACCTTGTGGATCAAAAATAGCCAAGTCTCGATGATTAAAGTTGCCAATAAAAGCATCATTGGAAGGAACTACCATCGAAAGAAAGTTTAAGTAGCGATTAGCAGGGTCATCGCCATCGAGAGTCAAAGTAACAGTTGCAACCTCTCCAGGCGCAATAACATTATCATCTCCTCCAACAATAGTAGCCTCTGCACCACCTGCACCACTTGCATCAAATTCATCAGAAATTACGCTGACATCTCCATCTTCAGCCAGTCTTTCTAAACCAGGAGATGCAGGACGTAAAACATCGTAAGTATCAAAATCTCCATTATGAAGTCCTACCCAAACAGGAGTTAAGAAAATTCCGTCTTCTGGTGCGGTATTTTCAATTCTTATTGTTACTTCAAAATCAGCCATAAAATTAATGTAGTTCCTGAAAATTATGACACAACACTATTGAACAGACTTAGTTTAGTCTTAATTAGTTCCTCTTTGGCGTTGTATTTCACAATTTGTAAAATTAGTTTTGGTTAAAAATACTAAAAAATAATCTTTTTAAAATGCAATTTAGCTCTATAAAGTTAACATAAGTATCAATTATATACCTTTAATAAAACTAAACTGCCTCAGTCTAAACTGGTTATTGATTTCTAATATCTAAAGCTTTATGTTATTTATTGCATGAAATTATAAGTAAATTATTATAAAATAATATCTATTATAATTGAGATAATTATTGTTAATTATTCTACCAAAAAATAAATTTAAAATATGAGAATTAGATAAATAATTACTGAGAACTGCCCTTTTGTGGATGGGAAGTTAGTAGAAGCGGACATCAATTCCTCTCCTTGAGGAAAACACTTTGGACTATAGCTCTAACAGCTTATACTAGAGTAGCGTTCTGGCTCCCCATTGATCCCATTTTAAGTATCTACACATCATTAATTGTATAAGCAGTTTTACTGTTACCCTTCTTGCCTAGTCCTTAACAAGTAAATTTAATTTTGTCCAACTACTTAAATTTTTTCTCCACTAACCCTGGCAAGAGAATTCCTTTTGTCGCGAAAAAGGTTCACAATAATATAAAGTAATGTAAATCTCTCTCTTAGGAAAAAACTCTCACTATGCGCGTAATTTTAATGACTGGTAAAGGCGGAGTCGGTAAAACCTCCGTAGCAGCTGCAACTGGACTCCGTTGTTCTGAACTGGGATATAAAACACTAGTACTTAGTACTGACCCTGCTCACTCTCTTGCTGATAGCTTTGATAGGTCGTTGGGACACGAACCCGAATTAGTACGTCCTAACCTCTGGGGTGCAGAATTAGATGCTCTAATGGAATTGGAAGGAAATTGGGGTGCAGTTAAGCGTTATATTACCCAAGTCTTGCAAGCTAGAGGTTTAGAAGGAGTCCAAGCAGAAGAATTAGCTATTTTGCCAGGAATGGATGAAATTTTTGGCTTAGTGAGGATGAAACGTCATTATGATGAAGGGGATTTTGATATTCTGATTATTGACTCTGCACCAACAGGAACAGCTTTACGACTACTGAGTCTTCCTGAAGTGGGAGGCTGGTATATGAGACGTTTTTACAAACCGTTTCAAGGAATGTCGGCTGCGTTACGTCCTATTGTAGAACCAATCTTTCGACCCATTGCAGGTTTTTCTCTTCCTGATAATGAAGTGATGGATGCACCCTATGAATTTTATGAGCAGATTGAAGCTTTAGAAAAGGTCTTAACAGACAATACTCAAACTTCAGTGCGGTTGGTTATGAATCCTGAAAAAATGGTCATTAAGGAATCTTTACGCGCTCATGCTTATTTGAGTTTATATAATGTAGCAACTGATATGGTAGTAGCTAATCGTATTATTCCTGATTCTGTTAGCGATCCTTTCTTTGAAAGATGGAAATCTAATCAGCAAGTATATAAGCAAGAAATTTATGATAACTTCCATCCTTTACCAGTGAAAGAAGTACCACTCTTTTCTGAGGAAATGTGTGGTTTAGAAGCATTAGATAGATTGAAAGAAATTCTGTACGCAGATGAAGACCCTAGCCAGGTTTATTACAAGGAAAACACCGTGAGAGTATTGCAAGATAAGGGTTGTTACAGTCTTGAATTGTATTTACCAGGTATCCCGAAAGAGCAAATTCAACTCAATAAAACTGGGGATGAACTAAATGTTAGGATCGGGAATCATCGTCGTAATTTAGTATTACCCCAAGCACTAGCAGCACTGAAACCATCAGGAGCAAAAATGGAGCAAGATTATCTCAAAATTCGCTTTGGTAATGCAGCTTAGATACTGTTGAGTCACAAATATTCACTAATCCTCAGTTTATTTTTATTGGCGATCTCTGCTTCACTAAGGCAGTATGGGAGCTATATAATAAAAAATAGCTAAAAACTTTTGTCAAATTCTAGTTTTAAGAAAGGAATCGAGTCACCTAGCCACAAATTTTCTTAGTTTGATGATCAAGTGGCTTGTACTGGTCAAAACTAGGTCGCCCAACTGCTCGCCAATCAGAAATCCATTGAGATAGTTTTATAGCAGCATCCCCTGTTCCAGATTCAGCATAATTATTATCAGTTTGACTTAACAATGCTATGCTATCAGGCTGACTAAAACCAATCGCTGTTTTCAAAATCGGTGTACTTGCTGTGGTTATTCCTTGAGGATTAGTCCCTAGCAAATAGGCTCGTAAGTCGTTAATATCTACCTATTACCGCGTTACCTGACTTAACCAAGGTCTATTGAAGCCGAAGTAGCATCTGCTGTACTTGTCGATGAAATTCTCCTCCTCCATCGTAACTTCTTTTTAGTTCATTGAAGCGTCGGATAGTTAAATTATTATTGCGGATAATATTGGTAGTTTCTTGACAATAGTTATTAGCGATGTTACGAATATTTGGGGATAATTGTTGTATGGTTTCAGGTCGATTACAAACAATGTTGGGTGGTCTTTGGTTAGTTTGTTTTTTTATTTCTTGATATGTTCTTCTTCTGAGTCTTTCAATTTGTAAACCAGCCCTAGCATAATTACTGATTTCTTGTTGGGTATAATTTCCAGCATAGGCATTATACTCGAAGGAAAATCTATGAGACTGAGGGAGGATTTGAGGAACTATACCAAATAGAATGCCTAAACTAGCTAGGCTACTAACATTAATAAGACGAATCCAAATTTTAGACAAATTACCAGCAGAAATATTAACCTTAAACATAATAAATCGAAACTCAAACCAAATAACTAGCTCTTTAGGGACTCAAGATTATTGCCTTGATAGCATCATCTGAAATATCTGATTACTCTGATTGATTTTCGCTAAGATAAGTTCCATATTCTGGTTTTTTTTTTAGTAATGAATAAATTTTCCCATTTATTAGACCTTCTTAAGTATAGAGCGATCGCGCAACCCCATGATATTGCTTATAGATTTCTTCAAGATGGCACAACAGAAATAGGAAATCTGACTTATCAGCAATTAGATACCCAAGCTATTGCGATCGCGTCTCAATTACAAGCTATAGTTAAACCAGGTGGTAGAGCTTTGCTTGTATATCCTTATCATGCAGGTTTAGAGTTTATTGCAGCCTTTATGGGATGTCTCTATGCGGGGGTAATTGCAGTGACAAAAAATCCTCCCCGTCGAGGTAAGGCGGTTTCTGAATTAACAGAACGGGTTAAACTATCAGAAGCATCAGTATTATTAACTAACACAGAATTTTTAAGAGTAATTGACGAAGAAGTTGCAAAGAATCAAGAAATAAGAGGGAAATTCAAGCATTTTAACCGCATCGCCACAGACACAATAGACTTAGCTTTAGCTAAAGACTGGAAAGAGCCGAAAATAATCTCTGATACTATAGCTTTCTTACAATATACCTCTGGCTCAACAGGAAAACCTAAAGGAGTTATGGTATCTCATAATAATATTCTACATAATCAAGAAACTATCCGCCAAGGATTCGCCCATGATGAATCTGCTATAGTTGTAGGTTGGTTGCCGATGTTTCACGATATGGGATTAATTGGCAATGTTTTACAACCTCTATATTTAGGTACACCTAGTATTTTAATGTCTCCTGTATATGTTGCACAACAACCTTGGGAATGGTTAAAAGCAATTGCTCACTATCAAGCTACTACCAGTGGAGGTCCTAATTTCGCCTATGATTTATTATGTTTAAAAGCCACTCCTGAAAAGTTAGCTAACTTAGACTTAAGTAGCTGGAAAGTAGCATTCTCTGGTGCAGAAACAGTGCGAGCAGAAACTATTGCTAGATTCTCACACATTTTTGCTAATTGTGGGTTTAATCATTCAGCTTTTTATCCTTGTTATGGTATGGCGGAAGCGACACTATTTATTACAGGAAGTGTACCAGAACAGCAGCCGATTATTAAGTATTTAGATAGTTCCGCTTTAGAACAAAATAAAGTGGTAGAAGTTGCAGCAGAAAAGCCAGGAAGTAAACCTATTGTCGGTTGTGGTAAAACTTGGCTAGATACGGAAGTAATTATAGTTAATCCTAAAACTTTAACCTTATGTCAAGAAGATGAAATTGGGGAAATATGGGTTTCTGGTGCAGGAATAGGTCAAGGTTATTGGAATCAACCAGAAGCAACTAAAGATACTTTTGCTGGTAATTTAAAAGATAGTACAACAGTCAAATATTTACGGACTGGGGACTTAGGATTTTTAGATAATGGGGAATTGTTTATTACAGGAAGATTAAAAGAAGTAATGATTTTTTGGGGGAGATTTTGTTATCCTCAGCACGTCGAAGATACCGTACAAAAATCCCATCCTGCATTAAGAAAAAATGCTGGGGCAGCCTTTTCTATTGATCGGGATGGTGCAGACAGATTAGTGATTGTGCAAGAAGTAGAAAGAAGCTATTTACGCTCTCTTAATATGGAGGAAATTGTCACAGCTATTTCTCAATCTGTAGGACAAGAACATGAAGTAGAAGTATATGCGATCGCCCTTATTAAAACTGGTAGCATTCCTAAAACTTCTAGCGGTAAAATTCAACGTCGCAGTTGTAGTAACAAGTTCCTTGAAGGTAGTTTAAATATAATAGCTCAATGGCAACAAGGACAAGAAGATAAAATAGTTACAGATCTGGTTAATCTTTAAATCAGGTATAGGTGATTGGACTGTAGATTAGCTGTATTTTAAATCGTTATTTCGATGATTAATTGCCATCGCTATATTGATTCATAAAATATTTAGCAGTTAATCATATTCAACTTTTCTTCTTAATGCTTTCAATTGACTTCGTTTAGCTTTCTTGTCCAATCTCTTTCTTTTGGCGCTTTTTGTTGTCTTAGTTGCAAATCGTTTTTTCTTGATAATTGAACCGCTTTTTATCAAGTCTTTAAGTCGTTTCAAGGCATCTTCTTTGTTTTGTCCTTGACTACGAAACTGTTGTGCTTTTATTACAATTACTCCATCTTGTGAGATTCTAGAGTCGCCTAATTTCAATAGGTTTTCTTTATAAGAATTAGGAAGTGACGATGCCTTGATATCAAAACGCAGATGTATAGCGGTAGCTACTTTGTTAACGTTCTGACCTCCTGCACCTTGAGAACGAACAGCATTTATCTTGATTTCACAACTTGGGATAGTAACTTGCTCGGAAATTTTTAGCATTGATATTAAATGTAGTTAGCTATATTGTAGGTTAAAGCATTATTCAAAAATATTTAATGATAAATCAAAGAGAGCTAAGTCTGTAACTCAAGATTTATAACTACTGGAAGATACAATCAAAAACTAACAGTCATATACTTAGAGCATTAAATATATCTTTCTATTGATGCCTAAATTGATTGTAAATTTGTAAGATTTAAGAACAGTTAATCACTGTTGACTTTAGACTCTTGACTTTAAACTATGTCTCCTACTGCTTTTATTACTGGCGCATCTCAAGGTATTGGTAAAGCTACCGCTTTATTGTTTGCTAAAAACGGTTACGATTTAATTATTACTGCCCGCACCAAAGATAAATTAGAAGCTATTGCTGAACAGATAAAAAAATTAGACAGACAGGTATTAGCAATTACCACTGATACAGGTGCTCGCACTGCGGTAGAAGCATTGATTAATTTAGGCATCGAACGCTTTTCTCAAATTGATGTTTTAGTCAATAACGCTGGTATCTGTATGACTGCACCGATGAGTAAAACTAATATTGAAGACTGGGAAAAAATTATCAACGTCAACTTATGGGGATATATCTATACTATCAATGCACTGTTACCTCATTTTCTAGAGAGAAAGCAGGGAAACATCATCAATGTCGGTTCGTTTGGCGGTAAAGTACCACTACCCAATATGACAGCATACTGTACGACCAAATATGCCATAACTGGCTTAACTGAAACTTTGCGTTTAGAATTAGAGCCTCAAGGTATCCACGTCTCAGGAATACACCCCAGCGTTACCAATAGCGACTTTTTAGAACGTGCCGTATTTAAAGATAGCGATCCGCAACAGATGAAGCAAATGCTATCGAGTCCCCTTGTCAGTCAACCAGAAGATGTAGCAAAAGCCATCTGGAATGCAGTCAAACACTCCGAAGCAGAAGTAATTGTCGGTTCGGCAAAAGTTCCCACTTTCTTACATCGTCTCTTTCCTGGTATCACTCAAAGTATGTTGCAGTTAGCCACTAAATCTAACTAGGTTTAAAAACTCAAGAGTAATACTAAGTCTCTTGATTACTGATTACAGCTTGCTCTAGGTTATTGTTATTAGAGTTAACAGGTAAATTAAGTTCTCAAATTAGCTCAAGTTAGACAAGGAAATACTTATGTGTTAGTAAATTCAACTGTTAAAGGTTAAATGCTTTTACTAGTTATTACTAATGCTTATTAGTATCATAAAAAAACTAGAACCATAATAATCAATTACCCTATTCCCTATTCCCTAGTTTTTCGCACCCCCTACACTAGCAATGTCCTTATTCCGTCTGCTGATTCTGTTTGTTGGCTTGAGTCTTATTTTGGGACTCTCTATTTGGTTGGTAAGTTCTCTTTACCGACTTTATATTCAAGTAAGTTTTACTGCTCCTTTGTTAGCAAATTTCCTGTTATTGTTGCTAATTGTTTTAATTGGACTGTTTATCGCAGGATTTATCTATTATTTTAAATTTTACACTGCTAAAGGTTCTCGTAAGAAATCTCGCAAGCGTCCCTTTACTGCTAGAGTACCAGAAAACAAAACCCAAGCAGCAGCACAAAATCTTAAAGCTATTGGTCAACAAGTATCACAAATTCAGGATAAGATTGCTAGAGAAGCCTTTTTTAAGCGATCGCAGGAAATAGAAGCGGAATTAGCTAGAGGAGAAATAAGAGTTGTTGTCTTTGGTACGGGTTCAGCAGGAAAAACCTCTTTAGTTAATAGTATCCTGGGGGAAATTGTGGGAAGGGTTAACCCTACAATGGGAACTACTACTGAAGGAGAAACCTATAGTTTAAAACTTAAAGGAGTAGAAAGAGAAATTCTGATTACTGATACTCCTGGTATCTTAGAAGCTGGTATCGCAGGAACAGAAAGAGAAGAAATTGCAAGACACTTAGCAACAGAAGCAGATTTACTCTTGTTTGTAGTGGATAACGATCTGCGTCAGTCGGAATATAAACCCCTGTATGACTTAGCTACTCTAGGAAAGCGATCGCTGTTAGTATTGAATAAAATCGATCTTTACACTGAAGAAGATCAAAACATAATTTTAAAACAACTCAAAGCCAGAGTTAAAGAGTTTATTTCGAGTTCAGATGTAATTGCTGTTGCTGCTAACCCTCAACCAGTAGAATTACGCAGTGGCGATATCATTGAACCCGAACCGGAAATCATACCTCTTATTAAAAGATTAGTTGCAGTATTACGTGCGGAAGGAGAAGACTTAATCGCTGACAATATTTTATTACAATCCCATCGTTTAGGAGAAGATGCCCGAAAAATTATTGACAGACAGAGACGCAGACAAGCAGATAAGATAATTGATCGCTATCAGTGGATAGGCGCAGGAGTCATAGCAGTTACACCCTTACCCGTTGTGGATATGTTAGCCACCGCAGCAGTCAACGCCCAAATGGTAGTAGAAATTGGACGCATCTACAACTGTGAAATAGACAGCGACAAGGGAAAAGAATTAGCTTTATCTTTGGGGAAAACTCTAGTAAGTTTAGGAGTAGTTAAAGGTGCGGTTGATTTACTAGCTAGAGCCTTACAATTTCACTTTGCAACTTATGTTGTCGGGAAAGCCATCCAAGCAGTATCCGCAGCTTATTTAACTCGTATTGCTGGTAAAAGTTTTATTGAGTATTTTAGACGCGATCGCAATTGGGGTGACGGAGGAATGACAGAGGTAGTACAGCAACAGTTTCAACTCACTCGCAAAGATGAGTTTGTTAAAGCCTTTGTCAAGGATGCTATCTCTAGAGTAGTACAACCGATGAAAGATAGTTGGGAAGAAGAAGAATTAGAAGCAGTAGTAGAAGATGATTGGTAAGACAATCAATCCATCAGAAATGAATAAGCCAAGCCTAATAATTCTATTTCCACTCTCTGTAAGCGGACTGCTTCAGTAATACTAATCAACTTTCCTCCTAGATGGGCTAGTTGTTCCCGAGGAGGATCTACCGTGGTAAAACCAGCTAAATATACGTCGAAGGTGAGAGTGGAATTACCCGCTTTCGCTTGAAAGGATTTTTCAATCTCAAGAATATTGCTAGATAGTCCCAATCGCTTTGTACTATTTGAAATTAAGCTTTCTGGATAGTCAACAATTCCATCTTCTTCGATAGTGCTGTCAACAATTTTTGATTCAGCAGGTAAGCCATCAAAATGACAAACAGAACCATTTAAGAGTAAAAACGTAACCCGCGCACTAGTGGCTTGCTTGTGATACATAATTAAGCGATGGTTTTCCAAGATCACTACCTCTGTTAGTTTGATTTATCGAGTTTTTATCTAACTTTAGATTGTAATGCCATTACTTACCCATTCAGCAACGGGAATATTTATTGAATTTTAAGGCACATTTAATGAGCGACTAATTTTTGAGAGTGAAAGATAAAGAAAAATAGTAGTAGGTAGAATGGTCAAGAAGTCTAAAACCATGAATCGCACTCTCAAACCAGCCCTAGCAACAATTTCTCTATTTGGCTTGATGTTGGCTATTTTAGTGCTACAAGCGGTCGGATGGGATAATTTTAAACTGCGCTATTTTCATCTAACTAGCTATTTTCACAACCAAGACCAAGAGTTAGAAGACATCCGCACTTCTTCTATCAATCCATTTGAATCTAGCCGTATTGACCTAACTGAGCTACTTAATGGGGGACCTCCTAAAGATGGTATCCCCAGTATTGACTATCCTAAATTTGATACTAAAAATACCACACCCTTCAATTTACAAGAAACCGTGATTGGCGTAGTCGTTAATGGAGAAGCCAAAGCCTATCCTTTTGGGATTATGAATTGGCACGAGATTGTTAACGATACTGTAGGAGGTAAAAATCTTACTGTTTCCTACTGTCCTTTATGCGACACTATCGTAGTTTTTGAGAGGAATAATACTACCTATGGAGTTTCGGGCAAACTTTATCAAAGCTGTCTGGTGATGTATGACCGTGCTGATGATACCCTCTATTCTCAACCTTGGGGGATGGGGATAGTAGGGAAAGCAGTTAATCAGAATCTTGTCAGAATTCCCGCAGTTAAAACCACCCTGGGCAATTGGTTAAAACAGTACCCCGACAGTAAAATTCTCGCTACCGATACGGGCTACAATCGTGACTATCAACGCTATCCTTATGGAACTTACTATACAGATCGGCAAATTATCTTTCCCGTCCGCAACCAACAACATCTAGAACACCATCCCAAAGCTATTGTTAGCTATATCTGGGAAAGCGATACTCAAACTCCCAACAATCAGTTTTCTGGTGCAAGCGATCAATTCGATCATCAACAATTACAACAAATGGGAGACAAAGTAGTGGAATTTAATGGTCGTAAAATCAAGGTTAGTTGGGATAAACAATTGGAAACGGTAATAGTGCGAGAGATGGACGGCACAATCATTCCTAGTTCCACTGCTTTTGCTTTTGTCTATCCTGCCTACTTCAAATGAGACTTTTTGAATAATAACTCCTTTTTACTTTTTTTTTCTTAACCTAACACCTAAAATCTAAAAACTGAGATATTTTTGTGTCGGTGCAAGATGTGAAATTACTGTATTTTTTGTGTTCACCAATGTCAGTAAAGTTACTGATTTTTTTGAGTATATTTTATACTTAATTACAGTAGTGATTTAATAATATTACAGTATAATTACTGTGTTTTTGTTTATGTTCACCAATGTCAGTAAAATTACTGATTTTTTTTGTAAAATACTGAATTATAGTTGTATTTTTAAAAACCATATAGTATAATCACTGTATTGATTTTTTTGTGTTCACCAATGTCAGCAAAATTACCGATTTTTTTTCTTTTTTAATGTTAAATTAAATTAAAGTAGTTATTCAAAAACCAATCTTTATTAGAGAAGTATTACACTAAGTCATCCTCAATTAAGGATGAGAGCGTGACATTAATTCTTTTGGTTTAACCCAAAAAACTAAATATTGAAAATCTTGAGCAAAGGATTCAATTATGGATCTTTGGCGACAGTCTTTAATGTCTTATTTTCTCCTAAATTCTTGATTAGTGAAGATTTGGATTTGAACTTTTCAAAAACTGACTTTAAACCTTGAGAGTTAATGGAGATCTATTGTGATTTTTATAATTATATAAGTTGCATAAATCACAAATAAAATATAGGTTTGAAGATTAACTATTAACATATTTACTAGGAATTAATTTACAAAAATGAAAGATATATTGGCTTTAATCAAAGAAAAACAACAAGTATATTCCCAGTTACCCTTGTTTGAATTTATGCAAGATCAAAGCATAGTTCCGATAAAAAGACTATCTTTTGCACCTTGTGCTGCGCCGTTTATTATGAGTTTTTCAGATTTATGTAAATATGTTCTGCGTCAAGATACTACTAACGACCCAATACAAAAAATATTAAATCAGCATACTTATGAAGATGATTTCCATTGGCAATGGTTTTTAGCAGATTTAGAAAAGTTAGACTTTAATTATTCGATACATTTGAATCATTCTTTGAGATTTTTGTGGAGTGACAAAACTAAAACTTCACGATTTATAACTCATGAACTTTATAAAGTTATTGTTGAGTCCGAACCTGTAGAAAAGCTAATAATTATGGAAGCAATAGAAGCAACTGCTGAGGTTTTGCTATCTATTACCAAACAAGTTACTGAAGAATTGCAATTAATTACCAACCAAGAATACCAATATTTTGGTAGTAGTCATTGTGATTCTGAACAAGATCATAATACTCGTTCCAATAATGTGAGGGAGTTTATTGAAACTATCTATATTTCGGAAAGAACTCGACAAAAAAGCGTTTATTTGGTTGAAAAAGTATTTGAACTATTTACTCAATGGACTTATAGTCTGTTAACCTATGCTCAAGGTTATCAAGTATCACAACCATTGGTTCTACAGCTAGATCGAGAACAGAACTTAAAAGTAGCATAAGCAGTTTTCTCTTCAGGGGTTAACCATGTACAACCCCTGAGTAATTATGGCAGTATAAGTAAAGAGAACGGACATTACATTAAAGGTATCCTGTGAAGTTTATGTCCTAACTTTCTGATGTATTGCTATAAGTGATAACAATAGAGTTCTTGCACTCATTCATAATTGAATAGTTGAGAAAGACAAGGAGGAGTTGGGAAGACAAGATACATGAGATAAAAAACTATACCTATTACCTATGTCAATTATCGCGCCATTATGAGTGCATAACTACTTATCTAAATTCTACTTTCATAATCTAGTTCGTCAAAGATAATTTCAATCTTAGTACCGCTAGTCTTATCAAGATTTATCGTCCCATTAAGTTGTTCAACTAGGCTACAAACCAATTCTAATCCCAGAGAATCGCTGTTGTATAAATCTAAATCTTCTTTGAAGCCTACACCATCATCTTGAATTATTAGTACGATCTTGCGTTCTAGATTGTGTTTTAAACTCAACCAAATATTACCACGATCGCGATCGATAAAACCATGTTCGAGGGCATTAGAAACTAGTTCATTAATAATTAGACCACAGGGGTTTGCCGTTTCAATATTAAGCTCTATATTTTCAAGATCGAGAACAAAATCAATATTTCTTTCTTGACTCGCCTGGGAGTAAGCTAAATTATCCAGTAGAGATTTAATATATTGAGCCAAATTAATTCGATCTAGTTCAGTATTGCCATAGAGATGTTTATGAACTAATGCCATAGATGTAATCCGATTTTGACAATTTTCGAGTATTTTAATGACTTCTGGCTGATGCTCAATATAGCTACTTTGAAGTTCTAAAAGGCTAGAAACTACAAGTAAGTTATTTTTGACACGATGATGAATTTCTTTGAGTAAAATCTCTTTTTGTTTTAAAGACTTTTGCACAGAAGCATGATTTTCCAGGTTTTTATACAGACGAGCATTCTCAATTGAAATCGAGACTTGAGATAGTAAAACTTGTAATATTTCTAATTTCTTCTGCGTAAAAGCTCCACTAACCAAACTATTTTCTAGATAAATAATCCCCTGTAGTTCATTTTGATAAATCATAGGGTAAGCCAAAATAGATTTTGGTTGATGTTCAACAATATATGGATCTTCAGTAAATATGCCCTGATTACTAGCTTGCTCTAAAATAACTGTGTTGCGGGTGCTTTGAATATAGTTAATTATGGAGTTGGGTAAATCTAGATATTCTGCTATTGGTATATGAACAAGATCTACTTCTATGTCTGGATTAATCCTTGCCGATGCAGCTATCATCCAAGATGAATTCTGTTGTAACAATAAGATACTTTTCTGCGCCCCCGTATTCTCCATGACAATTTCCATCATTTTAGATAGTAAATTGTCTAAAATAATTTCCGAAGAAATAGCCTGAGAAGCTTTAATTACCGAAAATAAATCTAATTTTGCCAGACTTTCTGACTGACTATATATTTTTAATTCCTCAGTATTGGTAGCAGTTAATTCTGGAGTCGGAATTCGAGTTAATAATTGAGTATATCTTGATTCCAAATCTTGCACTTTAGCTAAAGCTCCCCAACGCCAATATCCGTAGTAAGCATCAGTCAAATAATATCCAGCTATTTTAGTTCTACCTTGGGATAAATAAAACTCTCCTGTCAATTCTTCTGCTAATGCAGCTTCGTGGATATATCCCGCCTTTGCTGCTATTGTTATCGCCTTGTCATAATGTTCTGATGCTTGTTGGTTTTTTCCCAATACTCTAGCTATTTCTGCTGTTACTAGCTCATACTTGTATAGATGATTATCAGGAGCATGAGTTGCCCATTGTTTTAAAAGTTGTTGATAAGATACTATTTCTTGCAGATATGTTGATTCGATGGGAGATTGCTCCGCATATACAGCCAACATAGCTAAAGAAGAATAAAAATGATACACAGTAAAGCAAATCATACCCACTGAGGCTTGTAAGTATTGTTTTCCTTTACGAGCATTGACAATTGCTTGTTGGTAATCTTTGAGCAAATAACAGAGAATCAATTTAGCAAGGTAAAAAGCAAACAATGACATGGCTTTATTAGTTTCTAGCCACAAGGGGAGCATTTTTGATTCATCAAAACTCTTGCCAATCAGTAAAAACTTATCTTCAGCTAGTCCTTGCAAATTTAGATTGAGTTGTTGCCAAATTCGAGCATAATTTAACTGGAAATCTTGTTTGAAGTTTTGTATCACTTTGATTGAGTTTGAGGATTTTTCCTCAGCAGATGGTAAAGGCTCTCCGACAAAAAATAGATAGGCACAGTAACGGGTGGCATAAAAGCAAGCGTGTTCGATATCCCCCAATTCTATTCCCTGTTGAATCCCCTCTAAAAAATCTTCTAGGGTAGAAATTGCTGGTTCTTTCCAATGGCGAATTGTGTTGTTAAAAAGAAAGCTGACTTTAGGTTTAATTTCTGGAGCATCAAATTGTTCTTGGAGTCTTAAGGCTAGTTTACCCAATTGATATCCAGCATCGATATTGCCCGAAGCACATAACAGCAAACCATAAAGAGTATAGGCATAAGCTGAGAGTCGAGAATTACCATATTCCAGACAAAGATCGATCATTTTTAAGACTAGAATGGGAAACAATTGCGGTTTGACTATATATACAGGAGGCGCAATTTTTGCTAAGATTTCCATGGCTGCTATGCTATAGCCATCAGTCATTTTAGGCAAAGTTTCTAAGCATTTAAGGTGATCGTCCTCTAAATTTAGCTGAGTACTAGGAGCTTTATTTTGCGTCGGATTATTTGGTAAAGATACTTTTAGTAATTCTAAAATAGACAAGCCAGTATCTATAGCTAATTGCATCTGGTCTTGAGCAATATAAGCATGGATTTTGATGGCATAGATTTTGACTTTTTCTAGTAATGTCTTAGATAGACTAATAACAACATTAGCTAGCTTTTCAGCACGATCAAAATTGGTTTGTAGGTATTGAACTTCTACCGCTTCTATATGAACATTGAACATGAAATTGTAATTATCTTTCCAAGCAGACAAGGGCAGCAATTCTAAAGCAATATCCAAATAATTAGCTGCTACTTTATAGGCGAACGCATTTTTAGCTTTTTTCCCCGCTATTAAGTTTAATTCTGCTAAATGATTGTGAAACGAACCCTGAGTGAGTAATTTTCGACCAATATTTAGATGATTAACTATATTAAAGATTTTTTCCTCAATATTTGCGGGTGTAGTCTGCTGAAGTAAAAATCGACCAATTTTCAGATGAGTCTGTATTTTTTCGGCTTCGTCAAGAAGAGAATAAGTAGTTTGTTGAATGCGATCATGTAAAAATTTATAAGCTGGGTTTGGTTGCTCCTCCACCAGAAGAATAATTCCTGCTCGTAAGATATTTTCTAATTCTTTAGCTATCTCATCTTGACTTTGGTTACAGGATTTAGCCAAAACTGCTAAATCAAATTGACTGCCAATGCAAGCTGCTAACTTTAATACTTGTTGAGATGTATGAGGTAGTTTTTCTATGTTTCTGGCGACTAACTCCAGCACATTATAATTACTAATGGAAGTGGCGCGAATTTCCTCCATCTGCCAGCACCAAATCCAGCTATTAAAATCGAAAGTTACAAGTTTTTCCTGGTAGAGAGCTTGCAGTAATTGATTTATGAAAAAAGGATTGCCACCGGTGCGTTCAACAAGTAACTCTGCTAAAGATAAGGATTTTTCCTCTTGACAGTGTAAAGTATCCACAAGCAACTGGTTAACATCATCAAGAGTCAAAGGTTGAAGAACAATATTACTAACACTAATGTTTTGTTGTATCTTATTAATAGTATGAATTAGAGGATGGTTAGAATTAACTTCATTGTCTCGATATGCAGTAATTATGAGCAAATATTGACTATTAGAACTACTTAATAGAAGATCAAGTAGTTTCAAAGAAGCAGAATCAGCCCACTGTAAATCGTCAAGAAATAACACCAAAGGATATTCTTGGTGGGCGAAAACTCGGACAAACTGTTCAAATACAGTATTAAAGCGATTCTCAGTTTCTTGTGGGGGTAATTGGGGTATATCTGGTTGAGAACCGATAATTAATTCTAGTTCTGGTAAGATATCCGTAATTACTTTGGCATTTATTCCTACTACGGATAATATCTTTTCTTGCCAGATTTGGATACGATCTGAGGTTTCGATTAATAACTGTAGTACTAAACTCCGAAAAGCTTGAATTATTGCTTCATAAGGTATGTTACTTTTGAATTGCTCAAATTTGCCAGCAATAAAATAACCCTTTTGTCTAACTATTGGTTCAGTGACTTCGGTAATCACTGTAGTCTTCCCCATCCCTGAATTTCCACTAACCACAACCATTTCCACTGCTCCAGCAAAAACTCTTTCCAAAGATGATGTGAGACTATTTACTGCTGAGGAGCGACCATAAAGTTTTGGGGAAATTATAAATTGACTACATTTATCTAATGTTCCTATATCAAACGGTTCGATTCTGCCTTGAATTTGATACTGAATTTGACAGGTTTCTAAATCCTCTTTTATTCCATAAGCACTTTGATATCTCTCTTCGGGATTTTTAGCGAGCAGTTTCATCACGATAGAGGAAACTGTTTCGGAAATATCTGAATTTAGTTGATGAGGAGAAACTGGTGTTTGAGCAAGATGACAGTACATTAACTGTAATGAATCTTGAGCCTGATAAGGTGGTTTGCCAGTTAGCATTTGGTAGAACACAATCCCTAGAGAATAAAAGTCAGTGCGATAGTCAAGAGGGAGATTCATGCGTCCAGTTTGCTCTGGAGAGATATAAGCTATGTTTGATGCTTTCAATTGCTCAGAGGAGATATTTTCTCTGACAGCATTGGTAGCAATACTAAAATCGGTAATTTTTACTTCTAGAGTTTCTGGATGAATAACTATACTAGAAGGTTTAATATTTTTGTGAATTATTTGATGGTGATGTAGCTTTTGAAGAATGTTTACTATCTGAATGGCTACGGTAAAAAAATTATCTATCGAAAGTTTTTTGGTTTCGAGAAACCGATCTAGATATTCTCCTGCAAAATCTTCTAAGACTAAAGCCAAACTATTTTTATATTTTTCCAACCTATAAGGTTTTATAATTCCTGATAAAGTCGAAGGTACTCCACCGATGATAGGCGAATCAGGCTTCGACTGGGTCAATCTTTCAAGAATTTGATACTCATTTCTTAACCAAGCTGCTGCTTCCAAATTAGAAAACTGAGGGTTTATTATTTTAATAAGTACTGAAGTTGCCTCTGATTGACAGCGATAACCGCCAAGGTTTGCCAACCCTATAGAATCCCCGTGTTGATAAATTGCTCGATAGATCTGATAGTAAGAACCCACATAAATCTTGTTGATTAATTTATAATCCTTAAATATACGCATTACTCATAACTAACTTTTGAAAGTCTTTAGCATTCAAAGGACGACTAAACAAAAAACCTTGTATTTCATCACATTGACATTGTTTCAGACAATTTAGTTCTGCTTCTGTTTCAACTCCTTCCGCTATAACTTTTAAACCTAACTTATGAGCCATCTCAATGACAGTTTTAGTGATAACAAAATTTACTTTATTGCTATTAATATTACGAATAAAACATGAATCTATCTTTAAAGTATCAAAAGGAAATTGTTGTAAATATCCTAAAGATGAATAACCAGTACCAAAATCATCTAATGCTATTTGAACACCGATTTTTTTGATTAGATTCAATCTTTGAACATTAGTTTTAATATTTTCTATCAAGATTTTTTCGGTTAATTCTAACTCTAAGTATTTTGGTTCTAGAGATGAATCAAACAAAATTTGGGTTATTTGATGAAATAAATCTAATTGTCTAAATTGAACCCCTGATAAGTTAACAGCAACCTTAAGAAAATTCAATCCAGCATCGTGCCACCTTTTAGTTTCTCTGCAAGCACGATTCAAAATCCATTCTCCTATTGGTCGAATTAAACCACTTTCTTCCGCTAAAGGAATAAATTTATATGGTTCGATTCTTCCCATGGTTCGATGATTCCAACGTACTAGAGCCTCTGCCCCAACAACTGAATTAGTTTTTAAACTAACTTTAGGTTGATAATAGAGTTCGAGTTCTTCACGTTCTAGGGCATGATGTAGTTCCGCTTCCATGTATAACCCTTCAGAAGAACTAGAGGTTTTCACATTAAAAGCAAATGTAAAGAACTGACAGCGATTGCCTCCTTGCGATCTCGCATACTCTGTAGCTTTCTCACTCTGCTGTAGTAATTCTTCGATATTGAGGCTATCAGAAGGATAAAAAGCAATTCCGATGCTAGCAGAGATAAATACTTCTTGATTATTAAGACAAAAAGCTTGCCTAAGTTGATTTAATATCTCTTCTCCATAATTGCTGGCTGTGATTTTTGTGTCCAATGGAATCATTACCACAAAATGATCTTCCTTCATATAGACAGTAATACCCTGAAAATCTAAATTACTGACATAGTTGTTTAAACGTTGTGCTACTTCTTGAACTAAAGTATTTTGTTGCTCTTCAGTTAAAAAATTACTTATTTTTTGGAATCTATCTAAGCTAATATTTAAAACTGCTATTAGTTTTATTCTCAACTCTGGTGAGTTATTTGCCTCAGAAATATCGTTATTATTATTACTATTTAGTGAAGCTTTTAAATAATCAAATGAATCCCGTAGAAGAAGCCTATTGGGCAGATTTGTCAGATTATTTAGATAAATCTTATCTAATTGTGATGAATATTCTTTAACGGTATCTTGCAAAGACTTTTGAATTACTAATTGTTCTTGATGTTTACTAAGAGCCATTTGAATGGTCGCCTGCAATTCTTTGTCTCTACAAGGTTTTATCAGATAACCATAGCAACCAGTTTGTGATGCTCTCTCAATAGTTTCATCACTAGGATAAGCTGTCAGAAAAACAAGTGGAATATCTACTATCCCTTTGATTCTAGAGGCTGTTTCAATACCATCTATTCCTCCTTTAATAGCAATATCCATCAAAATAATGTCTGGTTTTTCCCTATTAATATAATCAATCGCAGCTTGCCCAGAATTAACAATTTTAGCGACATTATAACCTAAATTACGTAGCTTTCTAGCTATATTTTTAGCGATTATTATTTCATCTTCAACCATCAAAATATTAACTTTCTTCATTGTAATTTAGTTTTAAATCTATTTTGTTTGATTCCCTTAAAGTATTAAGTTTTATCAAGGGTTTATAGAAAAGCTTAAATTAAGCAATTTTTGTTTATAATTGTAGCAACTGAATAATAATAAGTTATCAATAATTATACGTAAAAATATTATTTATTGAGCCAATAAAATCCGTAAATATACGCAGATTTTATAGATTTCTACTATAAAAATAGATTCTAAAAATTCCTCATTGGATGTTTTTGAAGTTTGCCTAGGTAATTATTTAATAAAATTACATGATATCCGCGAACGACCATTCGCGGATACTGACTTCGTCTCTGATTATTATTTTTAGTAACTTAAACTACTTAGATATCAACCTCAAAAGCAATACCTTCGTCTTCAAAGTTAGTAAAGTTTTCTCGAATATTAGCTCTTTCTTCCCCAGTTGCAAACAAATAAGTGCCAGGGCGATCGCGATTTTGAAATCTGGAAAAATCTGTACCTAAACCCGAACCAGCACCATAAACATAAAAAGCCAATCCTTCTTCAATAAAGCTATCTGCAAAATCCTGATTAATACTAGCTCGTTCTTGTTCTCCTGCCAACAAATAAGTACCAGGAGTAATTGTACTTTGGAAGCGATATAAAGGAATTAAATCATCTCCTGGTTCAACTGCAACTCTAAAAGCTAATCCTTCTTCTTCAAAGTTAGTAAAGTTTTCCAAAATATTAGCTCTTTCTGCTTCTGCAACAAATAAGTATGTTCCTGGTATGTCAGAGTTTTGAAAGCGATAGATAGGAGTATTGAGAACTGGTGCTTCTAGTTCACTCGCTCTAGCGGAAACTTGATTAATAGCATCATCAATAGAAGATGGTGTAAGACCAAGTCTTTCTAGATTAATATCATTAATCTCGTCTTGTTGTTCTAGCTCTTCCCAAGTAAAATTTCCAGCATAATTGTCTAATCCACGAAAATTGTTAGCAAGTAGATCGTAACTAACACTAACACCTGATAACTCAAAAGTTTCAATGCGGTTTTCAGGTTCTTGCCAATCAACCAGAATCGCATATTGATCGGATTGTAAATCTCCTAAATACAAATGACGATTATCAATTTCAGCAATAAAAGATGTATCAGTGCTAATAGTTAGATCTGTAGCAATTGCAACATCTTGGCTAGAATTACCGTTTTCAAAAATGATAGCAGTTGAATTCCCAGAAAGTCGATATTCATCATTTCCCGAACCACCAACTAAAATAGTTGTTTCTTCCCCTCCAGGTAATAAACCCACAGCAGAGGAGAGACTGTCATCACCAGCCAAACCAAAAACTATTTGTAAATCTAAAGCATTTAAAATGTTCTGATTGTTGTCATCGGAATTTCTGGAATTTCTTATTAAAATGTTGTCATTGGAATTTCCTATTACTTCAAAGTTGGCAATGGTTGTAGGTTGTTCAGTATTATCCCCCTGTTGTAGATTTTCTATACCTTCAATAACTTCTGCATCGGTAATACGATCGCCTTCTTCGATACTATCAATAAGCTCTAACCCTTCTACAATCCTGCCAAATACTGCAAAATTGCCATTGAGACCATCTGCGTCAGCTAGAGGAAAATAAAACTGGGAAGAAGCAGAATCGGGTAATCTAGAACGAGCCATTGCTATAGCACCGCGATCGTTTTCTAATACTGGATTTGGAATTTCATTTCCGACTAATCCCCCTAATAGTGCGTTGTAAATAGGCTCGTCGTCACCTTCTAGCTTAATCTCTAGGGGAATATTTCTTTCTTCTCCCGTATCAGGATCGATAAAGCCACCAGTACCTAAGTCGTCGATGGGGAAAGTAGGATCGAGACTTTGAGGATCGCCCCCTTGCACTACGAAAGGATCTGGCTCTCTCACTACCCGATGAAACGCTACACCATCATAAATCCCTCGTTCTACCAAATCAACAAAATTGCCAGCAGTAATAGGTGCATTATCACCATCAAGTTCAATGACAATCGAAGCTCCATTAACGATTAATTCTACTCTTGCTTTACCATTGAGCCTTGGTAAATTCTCAAACATTTATTTTTTACTGGTAGTTGTACTGCTCAATTTTACGGGAAACAATTTTAGATTGCAGCATTTAACTAATGTAGAGACAACTCTATTACAAAATTAGTTTATTTAAACCAGATTGTAAGCTCGGTTTTATTGGTATTTGCATCTGTCATAGTAGAAGTTGAACCAATCCTTTGTATAGAGTCAAGAAGCACTATTGATTCTGAATTATAATCTATGGGTAAGTCTGGTATTTGTTTGATTTCTGTCATAACTTTTTCCAGATCGAAATAAAAGTAGCTGAGATTGTTATTAGGTAATTTTTTCACAAATTTTTGAAATTTCGGATTTGTTTTGAGAGAAGACTGAGAGCCATTATTCATAGAGTCAAAAACATTATTACCGAAAGTAAATAGCAAATATTTCTTATCCAACCAGCCATAAGATATATCTAAATCGCTGTAAGGAAAATACCATTGAGTAACTGTTTGTTTGTTTATTTGTTTAGTTTGTAAGCTCATTCCTAGCTGTTGTTGCATTGCGTTATCTAGAGAATTTAAAGTATTTTGGGCTGTATCGCGATCGCTTGATTCTAAGATTAATGCTATACCTAATTTAAGATTTAATTCCGGAATCACTACTTGTTTTGTCGGGACAATTCCTATAGCAAACTCCCCATCCATCCAGCCAAAAATATCTTCATCTAAGTCTAAACCTGTACCCCATTTAGTAGAGGTTCTGATTCCATTAAGCAAAAATTTTAAATCTCGGTCTTGCTCACTAATCTTAACCAGAGTATTCCAAAAGTTACTAATACCTTGACCATTAATTAAAGCCAGAGTTTGTTCGGGATACTTACTAGCTATTTCATTAGTTAAAGGTTGAGATTCACCCCAAGCTAGGTCTGGATTAAATTTAGTAAATCCTTGTAACTTTAATTGTTTATCTTCTGCGCCAATACCAAAAACTACAGACTTTACTGGTTGCAAATCATCTAATTTTTCTTTAGATACCGAAGATTCTGCTAGAGCATTTTCTAGTAAAAAGTCATAGTTAGTAATATAGGTTTGTACTAAACTATTTTTTAGATTTAAAGGCTGTGTCAGAGCTTGTTTATTTTCTGGGTCACTAGCCAAAGATGGTTCACCCTTATAAGTATCAATAGATTGTTTAACTATTGCTATTTCATCTGAAAGAACTACTTTATTCCCCAATAAAGCCAGATTAGTTTGATCTCCTTCCTCGTCGGTGGCTGTATAAATTTTTATATCTTTATATTTAATAGATTCTAAATCAAACTCTTCATCACTTTGAACTTTCCTGAAAAATTTATAAGCATTAATTGGATTTTTGATACCCAATACAATTAAAATATCGCTATCTTCTAATTGTTCATTCTCAGGAACTATAGCTAACATAGCATTACCCAACCAGGGCTGAATATCCTCTTGATAATCAATGTTTAATGCAGTAAGTTCTTTATCTATTTCCGTAGTAACTTCTTGAATAAATCTTTCTGCTGGAGCTATACCCAATTTTTCTAATTGTTGCCAATGTTGCTCATTAGTAGAGATAAAACTAGTCATAATTGCTTCATCAGGAATTACTTTAGCTCCTGCTAAGGGAGTTAAATTTTGACCTATTAATCGCTGATGCCAGCCTTTTTTATAAGCATATCCGCCACCAAGAGCCAGGGCTGTAATTAATCCGATAATTGGTAAGCAACCGCAGCCTGATTTTTTAGAACTCATAAATTATATGTAGTTAGTAATTTTAATATTAATTTTATATTCTAATTTAACCTCTAATACCTCTGTTCAGTTAAATAAATTTTTCATAAAGAATATTGACGATCCATAGCTAAAGATAGTAATAATTTTTTAGCCTCAGTAATTAAACTGAAAATAACTTGTATATTGAGTTACTTGAAAGCGCGGTATTGGTTTTTTTTACCACTTTTTTTCCGGAAGTACTTGGCTTAAAAATAGTTCAAACCATTTCTCAAAAGTAACAAGAGACTTAGTTGTCAGTAAAAAGTAAAAAGATAATTTGTCAAAAGTTAAGAAGAACAAAGGTTTTGGAGAATAATTTGGTTATGTATTTAGCTAGTGCGCGAGAATTAGTATAAGAATCATAATCCGTCAGTAAATAAATTTCCATCTCTCATATCCCAAGTCGGTTTGAAACGACTAAATATAAAGCTTTAAGTCTATTTCAATAGACTTGCAGTGTAAGCCGTAAAATTAATTTTACGGCGGGTTATTGGATAGATCAGTAGCTCAACTTAATTAAACATAAATGATCTGGTAAAAAAGCGATCGCTAATTAATTTAACCAGGACTTCAGCCTTCGTTTGACGTGCGGAAAGTGAATAAGATTTGAGTTTTTACTCAAATCAAATACTGTAATTTAGGTAAAGATTGAGATTTTACTCAAATTTGGACTGCGATTAAATAAAGCACTATAGAATACAGGTTACAACTAACAGGGTAATTGTTTTCATTACCAATTCCTTATGTTAATCAAATCTTTATTCAAGATTTCTCTTCTCGCCATTTTCGGAACTTTAGTACTATTTATTCCACTAGAGGTTAAAAGCGATTCTTCTGGGAAAAATCCAGAAAAATTGCCAATGGAGACAGCTTTGTTGGCTCAACTGCAACTGCCAGAATTAGAAAGTATCGCCCAAGCTGTTACAGTTAAAGTTCATGTAGGAGAATATCGAGGTTCAGGTATTCTCATCAAGAGAGATAATAACACCTATACCGTAATCACTAATGCTAATGTCATTGAGAGAGGTGATAGTGTAAGCATTGAAACTAGTGACGGAATCAAATATACGGCGACCCGAATTAGTAAAGATGGTTCAGAAACATTCTATGATTTGACATTACTACATTTTAAGAGCAGCAATAAGTATCAGATAGCCAAGGTAGGAGATTCAAACAATCTAACAGAAGGAGAAACGGTAATAGCTGCGGGTTTTCCTTTCGATGCAGATAACTTAAAAATTACTACTGGCAAAATCTCTCTCTTACCAGACCAATCTCTACAAGGAGGTTATCAAATTGGCTTTACTAACGAAACTATACAGGGAATGAGTGGAGGAGTGTTATTAAATTCTGTTGGAGAAGTAATCGGAGTCTTGGGGAAAGGGAAAGGTGCAATTTTCGATACAGCATATACCTTTGGATGAATTATGGTAATCAACTCTGGCGATATAAAAGATTTGCAGAAGCAGTAAGTGCTTTTGAAAAAGTCATAGAGCTAGACCCAAATTTTGATAAAGCATATTATGCTATGGGGTTGGCTTATATGTATCAAGGAGAATGGGAGCAAGCAAATATACCTTTTAAACAAGCCACAGAGATTAATCCCTCACCTTACTATTATTGGCGTTACTTGGGTGATTCTTATAGATTGTTAGAGAATTATGCTGAAGCATTGATAGCTTACAACACAGCTATTAGCAAAAATCGTGAATATGTAGCTACTACTAAAAATCCTGAAGATTTTGTTCTTTATATAGAGCGAGGGGATGTACTGAGAGAATCCAAAGACTACAACGATGCAATCAACTCCTATAATCAAGCTATCAAGCTTAACAAATACCATCCTTGGGCTTACAACAATCGCGGTATTGCCTACTATCATTTACAACAGTACTCCAGAGCGATCGCTAATTAAAGGAAGAGGAAGTATTCTAGATTCAGTAGATGTTAAATCTGGTTGAATTTTGAAAGTGCGATCGCCATAAAACAGAGCTAAAAATTCATCTAAAGATGACATTAATTTTTGAGGATTATCTTGAAGTTTGAGCATATCAATGATGAGAATTTGTTTTGAATCCCTTTGCACCGTAAAATTATTCAGCATTCATCACAATTGAGAGGGATACAATATGGAAATATTGCCAGCAAATTTACAACATCTTCAAGGTAAAACGGCGATTGTCACTGGTGCATCACGGGGTATTGGGAAAGCTACAGCTTTAGCCTTAGCAACAGTAGGTGCAAAAGTAGTAGTAAATTATGCTCGCTCTAGTGATGCAGCCGACGAAGTGGTAAAAACAATTGTGGATGGTGGAGGAGATGCAGTTGCGCTACAAGCAGATGTTTCCCAACCAGAAGCAGTAGACAATCTAATCAAAGAGACTTTAGCCAAATATAGCAGTATTGACGTGCTAGTAAATAATGCAGGAATTACCAAAGATACTCTCTTGATGCGGATGAAATTGGAACAGTGGCAAGCCGTGATTAATCTTAATCTTACTGGGGTATTTCTCTGTACCAAAGCCGTAACCAAAACCATGTTAAAGCAGCGTAGCGGTAGGATTATTAATATTGCTTCTGTAGCAGGACAAATGGGGAATCCTGGTCAAGCTAATTATAGTGCAGCCAAAGCAGGAGTCATCGGCTTTACTAAAACTGTAGCCAAAGAGTTAGCATCTCGTGGAGTAACAGTAAATGCAGTTGCGCCAGGGTTTATTGAAACCGATATGACTCATGATTTAAAAGCTGATGATATTCTCAAGTTTATTCCTCTCGGTCGCTATGGCAAACCAGAAGAAATTGCAGGAATGATTCGATTTTTAGCAGCAGATCCAGCAGCAGCCTACATTACAGGACAAGTATTTAATGTTGATGGGGGAATGGTGATGGCGTAGCTAAGGGTGGTGGGATACAAAGGATGAAGGAGACCTTCGGTAGTCGCTTCGCGATGAGGAAGTAATCAGTTATCAGTAATCAGTAATCAGTTATCATCAACCACCACCTTCCCCAATTCCCCCCGGGAGGAGACTTAATATATCTAGGTATTGAAGCCAAAAGAGATCGGTTTTGTTGTGAAGTCTCCGAACCGCCCCAATTCCCCAGTCCCCCCAGTCTCCTTATCCCTCTTCCCTCCCTTGACTCCTATAGCAAAGACAGATAAACCTATAGGTGGTTTGATGGTGTCTTCCATTGCTTTGAGTAAGGGAACTAAGTTGTTGAATAAATCTACTTGTTTAGCAGGAGGTGTTGTCCTTTGCAAAACTTTACTATTGAGCCACCAGCCAGGAATTCCTGCTAGATTAAAATACCAGGTTTGACAATGGGAAAATCCAGCTTGGGTCATAACTTGAGTCAGATTGAAGTGATTGTAACGTCGGTAATGTGCGATCGCCAGATCTAAAGAGCCATATAACCAAGATAAAGCAGGAACTTTAATAATTAACTTGCCTTCTGGAGATAGGGAATGATAAAGACTAATTAATAACTCAAGGTCATTGGGGATGTGTTCTAGAACATCCAACATCACCACAGTATCAAACTCGGAACGCCATTGTATTTTAGTGACATCTCCTACAACAAATTTAATCTGGGGTTGAGTTTTGAGACTATTACGAGCAAGATCAACATATTCCCCATTAAGATCGATAGCTGTAAGTTGGGAGCAATAGGGAGCTAATAAACTAGTAAAATTACCATTGCCACAACCTACTTCTAAAACTCGATTCCCTAAAGTAGGTAAAATTTGAGACAGTATCCAACCATTGTAGCGATGGGCTAATTTTAAGTTTTCTAACCAAAAAGTTTGAGGAGTCATAAGAGTTAAAGAAATCGAAGAAGTCAGAAAAATCAGGAGCTAATCAATAATTAGTTATCACTTATCAACCATCAAAATCAGGTAAATTGTTGAAAATTATAATTTTTGTCGAGGTAAAGGAGACGCTTTTTTGTAGGATGTTCATATAGAGGTTAATATCAACTGATGCTGTATTGACAGTGAATGCAAGAAAGTAATATAGATGAGCATCCCTAAATCTGTGGTTAGTAAGTTACTAGAGTTTTTTCCAGACTGGCGACCACAAATGTATTTTAAGTCTTCTTTAACTGCCTTATCTCATGCGATGGAGGATCGGTTATTAGCAGACTCTGATGCACCTTTAGTAATTGCTAGTTTTCAGAGAGAGCGTTTCTATCGTCAAGAAGCTCATCGCTATCGTCGTATTGCCAATAAAACCAATCAAGTGTATGTTTTAGCTGCACCAGAAGCCGACTTTACCAATAGTTCAGATGTTTATGAAACTATAGCTTTTGAACCTACAGACTCTCTAGCTCAAGAATGGCACTTAGTGGTTATTGGGGGACAATATGCTTGTTGTTTGATTTGTGGGGAAAAACCTGCTACTACTCCCGATCAGAAAGCGACTTCCGCCATGGATGCTAGTCGGCGTTTTGAGGGGATTTGGACTTTTGACCCTGAAGTCAGCGTTAAAGCAGCAGAATTTTTATTAGAACGTATTTTAGAGTATCGACCTGAACTGGAGAGTAAAATTGAGCAAGCCAAGCAAAAATACTTGGTTTCTACTATTTTACGCTTACAAGATTCTGCCAACTCCTCTCAACAGAGTAATTCACCTCTGACAAATCCCGATCCTTTTGTCCAAAGATTGGTTAGTTATCTCCAAGCAGGACAGTATAAACTACTTAAAGCTAATAAATCTCTGGCAATTAAACAACAAAAAGAAAAACTCCTCAACTCCGTAACCGATGCCATCAGGCGATCGCTGGATACTGAAGAAATTTTACAAGTAGCAGTACAAAAACTCGGAGAAGGTTTAGGAGTATGTCGTTGTATTGTGTATCGTTGTAACGAACAAGATACCACAGCAACCATTAACCATGAATTTATCAGCCCTGGTATAATATCGGTCAAAGGACAAGCCTGGCGACTCAAAAATAACCCTCTGTTTGAAGAAGTAGTAGAACTACACGAAACCCTCACAATAGATAACACCAGAGAAGACCCCAGGTTAAATCCCCAAGCTTGGTCAAAAGATATCGGAGAATATTTACAAGAGCTAGTTACTAGTTGTAGCATTTCTTCTTGGCTATTAGTTCCTGTTCTCTATCAAGACCATTTATTAGGGATGATGGAATTACACCATTGTGATTCTGAGCCGATTAACTGGAAACCAGATGATGTAGCTTTAGTAGATGCGATCGCAACTCAAGTAGGAGTAGCTCTGATTCAAGCAGAAGCCTATGCTAACTTAGAAGATCTCAACGAACAGCTAGAAGCCTTAGACCGTACTCGTTCCAATCTAGTAGCCATTACAGGACACGAACTCCGTACTCCCCTATCCACTATTCAAATATGCTTAGAAAGTCTGGCTACAGAACCAGATATGTCCCCTGAATTACGCCAGGTAATGCTGAATACCGCCCTAGCAGATGCAGAAAGAATGCGGAACTTGATTCAGGACTTTTTGACCCTATCTCGTCTAGAAAGTGGTCGTGTAGAATGGAACATTGAACCTTTATCCATCAAAGAATGTATTGATTTAGCAGTAAGCAACGTTAAAGCTAGAGTCAACTCCGATCAAATACCTCAAATCGAAAACTTAGTTACTTCAGAATTACCCCTAGTACAAGCAGATGGAGAATGGCTCGTAGAAGTTTTAGCAAAATTACTGGACAATGCTTGTAAATTTACCAATATTGATGGTCAAATCTCCATTAAAGTTAAAACTAATGGGTCAAATAAATTAGAAGTTACAATTTCCGATACGGGAAGAGGTATCGAACCCAACCGCCTAGAAACAGTTTTTGACCGTTTTTATCAAGAAGAAGGAGCATTACGCCGTAGCGCAGGGGGTACAGGTTTAGGTCTAGCAATCTGTCGTCAAATTGTCAGTGGTTGGGGTGGTAAAATTTGGGCAGAATCCCCAGGAAAAGACCAAGGTAGTAAGTTTCATTTCACTATTCCTATCTTTGAATTACCCACACAGAATGCTGAAGCCTCAAAATCCAAAACCAATAAATCCAATTCTAAAGCGGGTAAACGCAAGAAAAAGAAACGTTAGGAGTCAGTAATCAGTAATCAGTAATCAGTAATCAGTCATCAGTAATCCCCAATCCCTACTTGCTACTTGCTACTCCCCAATCCCTTATTTAGTAACAAAAAGTTAAATTAATTTAAGCAAAAAATCTTGAATACTTCTATAATTGATTAAAATTATTTAAGTATAAATTATTAAAAATACTGTAAATAAAGTTGTTTCTTTGATTGCTAAAGGAAAATTTTTTGGCAATAGTATAATATAGTTGAGGCTATTAAGTAAATTTACGTAGAAATATGTACGATACTTATGTATTTTTTCAATAAAAACTGAATAAAGCGGAACAATAATCAATAAGATTAGAATATTGCAACTTATTTAAGGTGCAATTTTGGTTTATTAACTTGAATAATTTTCAAGCAAATGACTATATTATTAAGACTCAAAAAGAATTGAGGGGTATATTGTATGATTCCTTCTACAAGGGTAGCTGGAGTTCTCAATCCAGGTATATCGTTGGCAGATGGAAAATATCAAATTACGAAATTGCTCGGACAAGGCGGATTTGGTATTACCTATCAATGTTTGGATACTAAGCTAAATCGTCCTGTCGCTTTAAAAGAGTTTTTTCCTGAAGGATGCTGGCGAGAAGGAACAACAGTAGTTTCCGCAGGAAGATGGAATAGTTCAAACTATACCGACGCTAAACAAAAATTTTTACAAGAGGGGCAAAATTTAGGCAAATTCAACCATCCAGGCATAGTCAAGGTGTTTTACTACTTCGAGGAAAACAACACTGCTTATCTAGTGATGGAATACTTACGAGGTAAAACTTTAGGTAAACTTTTAAAATTGCGAGGAGGAAAACTGATACCTAAAGAAGCTCTTTCCTATATTTGGAAAGTTGCACAAGCTTTAGGAACTTTACATCAAGCCAAATTTCTCCATCGAGATATCAAACCAGACAACATCATGATGGCAGAAGACGGCAGAATCGTCTTGATTGATTTTGGTGCAGCCAGAAACATCCAAAATCAAAGCAGTGATCAATTTACCTCGATGTTAACCCCAGGATACGCGCCATTGGAGCAGTATGGGCAAGGTTTACCCTATGGTGATTTTACCGATATCTATGCTTTAGGAGCAACTCTATATCATTTGCTCACAGGAAAAGTCCCCACATCGGCGGTAGAAAGAGCAGCAGGGGTCAGATTACTATCTATTCGTGAGGTCGACCCTAAAATTAGCCCCCATATTAATGAAGCAGTAATGAAAGCTATGGCGATGAATACATCAAACAGGGTGCAGTCAGTAAGAGAATTTATGAATCTGCTAAAGTTAGATAATTCTAGATTAAGTAAAAAAACCAAGACCCATAAGTTTTATCAGGCTTTTTCCGATCCTTGGGGAGCTTTTGATCGGACTAGAGGGAAGAGTGGAGTCAATTATGAGTCTTCAACTCAAGATTGGTTTTAGTAACAATTTTAATTAACTAACTATATATGCAGCTAAAAGATATCAAAACTACCATACTAGGAACAACTGGCGCAGGGAAAACTAGCTACTTGCTAGGTATGTATGCAGTGATGCAGACAGGGGTGCAGGGATTTACTCTATCTGCTAAAGATATGGATATGGGGTTAGATTTAATCGAAAGATGGGAACAATTGATTGCTCTGAAAGGGGAAGACCGTTGGCCATCACCCAATGCAGCAATGATAGAGCATTATGCTTTTGATTTTAGTTATGGTTTTCGTCCGATTCAAGGTTTAGAGTTGATTGATTATCGGGGACTAGCATTAAGCGATCGCACAAATAACCAAGATGTACAAGAGTTGACTGGCTATCTAGCTGAATCAAAATGCTTATTTTTGTGTGTCTCAGGAGAACATCTCACAGACAAAATCACTCCCAATACAGTTAGGGAAATCAAGAGCGATCGCATGAATCAATTTATTCAACAATATATTAGTAATGAACAAAAACCCACCAAAGAAAATCCTTTCCCCGTGGCAATTATTATTACTAAATACGACCTGTGTCACCATCGAGATAAACAGGAAGTAATTGAAGATATTAAAAAGCTATTTCAGGCTTTATTTACTCCTGATTCTGGTTGGTTAGTGATGATTTGCCCTGTAAGTCTGGGGAAAGAGTTGTGTAACGATCCTGATAACGGTAATATTATTCCTGTGAATACTCATCTTCCTATTGTCTTTGCGGTATATTCTCAGTTAAGAACTTATGGAATCAACCAAAAAAATGAACGGGATACCATAAGTAAAAATTTAGACAAAGTGAATAATCAAAACCTGATGAAATGGTTAAAAGGTAAAGAAGTTAAGGATAATTCTCTCAAAATTCGAGAGATTGATCAAGAAATTTCTACAATAGAAGAAAATATGCAATTATTAGCTAATGAATTACAACAAGTATCTTTATTTCTTAGTGGAAGCGAGGTGACAGTAGGTGTCTAAAGAAAAATGGGCAAGTATTATTTATGGGCGTAGCCATCATTTAGATTTTCGATTTATTGCTATTCCTGAAGACTTTGGTGAGCCAGAAATGAATTGGGCTTTACCTTACATTTTAGCAACTATTCAGAAACCTAAAAAGTTATCGTTAAATCCTCGATGGTCTTTATTCAAAAATCAATCTCACTGTATTGCGGGAGTTACTTGTATGGTGAGAGATTTAGTAGAAGCCAAAGATCTTAATTTTACCAAAGATGACAAAGATAGACCCCTTTACGTTTTTGTGGGCTATGTAGCCAAATTAACAAATAAACAGTATCTAATAGATGTACCACCCTATAACCATAAATCTTTACAAGATTTTCAAGGTTTATATGACTATGTTAAACAAGTTTGGCAAGTTAAAGATTTTCATAAGAATAGCCACGATCATATAAAAACCAATTATGAGACTCGTATATTTTCTCCCAAATCTTTAGCTAAAAACTTCTGCACGGATTTACTTTTAGAACTAAATCATCAACAAAGTAACCCCGATAAAGTCTTTTTATGGCAAGATAAACCAGAACAAAATAGCAAACTTTGGGCTACCTCTGCTATTTGTTCTCAGTCTGTATCCTTATGTTTAGGGAATAGTTATAGACAAAAGTATTTTAATCATCCTTTTCTGAATCAAACTAGTGATAGCATAAATAAATTAACAGTAGAACAGAGATTAACCTCAAACAATTATTCTGGAAAATCATCAAGAGAGCAGGAAGGAAGAGCAACAAAAAAAGTTAACCCTTTGACAGAACTATTGGCTAATAAAGTTAAAGAAGATATTACAATTACTCGCGATCACGCCTTACAATTAAAAGAGATATTAATTAATAATCTAAATAACCAACCCCATAATCTAAATCCTCCCCAACCCCCCGAAATAAAATTAGCTTCATTAGATAGTGAAATGCTACATACATTTGGCTTTAAAGAGAAAACTTGTGAATCCAAAATTTTAGAATCTGATTGGTTTTAACCACAGCTTTTGCACGGTTTTAGCTTTTAGCTTCGGTTAAAAGCTAGAAACAGGAAAAGCAAACACTTTTCATACTAAGTTGCGTTGTTATAGAATAATATGATCCCCCCCCAACCCCCCCTTAATAAGGAGGGTGACTCACGCAAAGAATAAAATTATAAATTAAAATGCAACTCGGTATCAATTTTTTAGTAAGTTTTCTGTCCCTGGTATTTTGCCAAAAATCCTGTCAGAATATTGTAAAATTTCCTCGTTATTAATTAACTTATTATAGTAGGGATCGTCTGCATAATACATCCAGCGATGCTCTACATTCATTTTATCTGCCTCACCATCTAAACTAGTTTGATCAAAAGAACTACCTCCACCAAGACTCGATACTTTCTTGATTCCAGCATCAGTAAATTTGATATTGAGTTGATTGGCTATTTCTCGACGATAATCAATATTTTTGACCCAAAGATTATAATTAATACATATTTTATTATGTTTTAAATAGTTAGTTTCCCCTACAAACTCCTTGGCGTATTGAAGCCAAAGGGTAGTTAAATTTAACTTTGAATCTTTAATTTCTAAAAAATTGCTTTTGAGTCTGCTAGCAAATAGATTAAAAGGATCTCTGAGAATTATGACATCGTATCTTGTGAGACTTTTGCCAAGATATAAATCATGCTTTTGTTCAAATTTATCACTAAAAATCTGAGATAAAGAATAATCTTCATAACTATAGACTAGACAATCCCTTGGTATTAAATTACCTTGAGCTTGTTTTTTATAATTATTAATTGACCATTGATGTTCTGGGAAATAATAGCTTAAGTTTTGATATTTATGGCGATAAGGATTTTCATTGACTCTAACATTATTAAGACTACAATATTTTCCTACCCGCTTTTCTTGTGCTTCTACCCAAAAAGTAATAGCATGATTCCCAGTTCTTTTGAGTCCAGCAACTCTAATTTCTTTTTGATTGATAACTTGATTCCAAAGGGGTTTTTGTAAGTAGTATCGATAAATATCTTCTAATTCATTAGAAACTTTTTGTTTAAATTTATAAAAATAGAAATTTGGCTGTTTTAATATTTTTGTAACCAAAGATTTTGAACTCATAATGATTATTTTAAAAAGATGAAAACCAAACTGTAATCGCTTCTGCGATCGCACTACTCAGCCGTTCTTGTTCTTGACTATTAGTAATCCATTCTAACTCCCAAGGATTAATCATAAAACCTAATTCTAAAAGCACAGTTGGAGCAGTGTGGGGACGAGTTAAAGCTAAGTTGTTCCAAAATACACCATAGGAGGGACGGTCTATTTGTTCTGTTAGATAATTGTGCAAAAATACAGCTAAATCATGGGCTTGGGGATGATACCAAAAAGTACTAATTCCTTGAGTATTTTCTGCATCACCACTGTCAGGTAAAGCATTATAGTGAATAGATAAAGCAATATCAGGTTTTAGTTCTTGAATTGCTTTGACTCTATCTTGTAAAGAAACATCTATATCCGTTTCTCTAGTTAAATAAACCGTTGCACCCAAATCAGTTAACTTTTGTTCTAGCAGTTGGGAAATTACCAAATTAATTGCTTTTTCAGGATAGCCTGTACCACCTTTTGCACCGGATTCATCTCCACCATGCCCAGGATCGAGTAAGATTTTGATACCGTGCAAGGGCTGATTTCTCCTGATACTTAATACTGGAGGATGACGCAGAGACAAAATTAAACTAGTTCCTTCGTAGCGTACATCATAACCCCATTGCTGGTCTGTTTTCAAATGAAAAGTATAGGCTATCTCGAATGGTGTTACTTGTTGCCAATCTAATCTTTTAATTAGTGGATCGTCATTGAGCTTAATGGTATCAGTTTGTGCTGTAGTGTTATGGAGAGTCAGAGTAATAGTATTATCCCCCTGTTGCAGACTAATAGGAACAGGAACTTGCAAAGGAAAGATAATGTCTGTACTGTCTGATAATTGTCGAGAAGTAACACTACGAATCAGGGTTCTCGGCGGGATACTATTAGGGATAGGTTGAGTTTCCGACTCTTTAATCCATCCCCCATAATCTAACCGTAACCATTCCCCCTCTTTTCCTGTTACCGTAGCTCTAGTTCCTTTTGGTAGAGGAGTTAAACGAGAATAATTAGTAGAAGCACCTGTTCTGGCTACTCCTGCATCTGCTATAACTTCAATAACTTCTAAATTATTAGGGGATAGTATTTGAATATCTCCTGTACCCTCTTGAGTAAATCTTTCTCCCCTTAAACTCACTTCAAATCTTGGTTTTCCCAAGTTTCTCGCTTCCGTAAAACTTTGACATCCTTGATACTTACTGATAGATACAATAGTTGTCGGTTGATTTTCGGCTGTTAACACCGCAGAATTAGGGGGTAACTCTACGGATATAGTTTCTGGTAACAAAGCAATTCTTTCTTTACGCAATCTGACATCCACTCTTGCATCGGGAGCAGCAAAAGCACTAAAACAAACTAATTCCCCTGGTAATCTCGCAATATTGGTACTGGGAATCAGAGAATTTTCTGCAAAACCTAAACCTTCAGGTATCTCTGGTTGATTGCTCAATCTGGTGACAGTAATCTCTAACTCTTCCTCCCCATGAGTGAGAGTAAAATTATTTTCCCCTATCTCCAAAGGGAAACTGGGTGCAAAATGTCCTTGGGGACTCCTGTTAACTTTTTGTCCATTAACTAACACCTGTCCCGAAGGGGATGCTGTACCAATAAAAAAGATTCTCTCCGCTGTAGTTTCGTGGTCTGGAGGGGGATAAACTACAGATAAACTAGGTTCTGCTTGTGCTAAGTGAGGGTTGATAATAACACTACTCAAAACGACAGTATTTGCGATCGCCAAATTAAGCGTATGTTTCATGAGAATATTCCAATCATGTAGGGACTTATCATGCTACGTCCCCACACACATAAAAATTGCTTCTTAGAGGGATTGACCCTCCCCATAGAGAACGTTCTAAAGGAATGTTCAAGAAATCTAGGGGATTCTTAAGAGACAAAAATCCTTAAAGGGTTAGCCAAAAACCCACTACACACTCGTTCAAAACTGAATCTGTGCTTGCTTTTAGCCAAAATATTGGCACTGCCATTTATATCTGCGGACACTAAATGTTTATCTTTTGACTGAAAGCCTTGTAATAAGTCGGTTGGAACCGACTTTATATATCAGACTCCGAAATTTATTTCCAGCAGGGGTAGGAATTGTGATCCCACTAGTTTATCTATTCATTGAGAATCCTAGCAATATACCCATATTCCTTGGTTGAGGTACGCAGCTAGTAGGTCGATATTAAAGCTGTCTAGAGCAAGTTCCTGTTGCCTCTCGGGGTCGTTGTTTAGGAAGAAAGGGATTTAGGAGAGGTGTGTTTAACCTTCTTACACACCATAGCTCATCCTTCATCCCTTATGTCTTTTTTGACTTAGTCTTCATACACCCGACACTCTGGAGCATCAGGATTCATATCACAGTATTGTTCTAGAGAATTCTTCTGTGGAGCTTTTGCTCTTTGATGAGATGCTTCTGCTTGTAGTTCTTCCACTGCATCCCAAGCAGCAGCACACTCGCCAGAAGCCGCCCCTTCTATGCTGCATACTTCTCTTGCTTGTTCTTTTTCCTTTTGTATTTTTTCTTGTATGTTGCTCATTCTGTCCTCTTATTTTTTACTTGTGTTTATGGATTTATTTATAGCTCAACTATTTTGTAGTTTACTATGTGCTATGCCTAGCATAATACTACAGAGCTTCTATGTCTTTGGTAGTATTTAGTACAGTCAAAAGCTTCCGCTATTCTTGTTCCCTAACGATTGTAGCGTGGAATTTTCTTGATACTGAAGCCTCAAAATATAGGGATTACCGAATCTCAAGTTAATATTCGTTAACTAACTTCCCTATACTGTCTCAAAATATTGCAGAATGTAACTTAACGCGCGTAAATAGGGTACATTCCCCTACTTAACAACAGCAATTATAATTCAATACAAACATAATGGTAGATAGCCTTAAGAAACCACAGTTTGAGGAAATTCGTCCAGGGATTAAAGCTCCTGCGAAAGAAACGATTTTGACTCCTCGTTTTTACACTACAGACTTTGAAGAAATGGCTAATATGGACATTTCTGTCAATGAAGACGAGCTAAAAGCCATCTTAGAAGAATTTAGAGTTGACTACAATCGTCATCACTTCGTTAGAGATGAAGAGTTTAACCGCTCTTGGGATCATATTGATGGTGAGACTCGTAAACTATTTGTAGAGTTTCTCGAACGTTCCTGTACGGCGGAATTTTCAGGCTTTCTCTTATATAAAGAATTAGGCAGACGTTTAAAAGGGAAAAATGCAGTCTTAGCAGAGATTTTCACTCTCATGTCCAGAGATGAAGCGCGTCATGCTGGTTTCCTGAACAAAGCTTTATCAGACTTCAATCTTTCTTTAGATTTAGGATTCTTAACCAAGAGTCGTAAATATACTTTCTTCAAGCCTAAATTTATCTTCTACGCTACCTATCTTTCTGAGAAAATTGGCTACTGGCGTTACATCACAATTTATCGTCATCTAGAACAGCACCCAGAAAACAGAGTTTATCCTATATTTCGTTTCTTTGAAAACTGGTGTCAGGATGAAAACCGTCATGGTGACTTCTTTGATGCCATTATGAAAGCACAACCCAATATCCTCAACGATTGGAAAGCTCGTTTATGGTGTCGCTTCTTCTTGCTTTCTGTGTTTGCTACTATGTATCTCAACGATGTTCAGCGTTCTGGTTTTTATGCTACTCTCGGTTTAGATGCTAGAGAATACGACAAGCTTGTAATCGAGAAAACTAACGAAACTGCTGGTAGAGTTTTCCCTGTAATTCTGGATGTAAATAAACCTGAGTTTTACGAGCATCTAGAAGTTTGTGTTGCGAACAATGAGAAGTTAAGAGAAATTGTGGCTTCTAATGCTCCTGCTCCTCTTAAATTCTTACAAAAACTACCTTGTTACCTATCTAACGGCTTAGAGTTAATCAATATGTTTTTCATTAAGCCAATTCGTGTAGATCATCTGGAAGGAACAGTACGTTAACTATTAAGCTCCTGATTTTAATCTACAAAATTGCTGAGGTTCTGTTTAAGGCAGAGCCTTTTTTTAGTCCAACTCATAATTACAGCAGTTTTAGATTACATCTGTGTAAATATAATTTAATGTTTTCTTACTGCAACAATAACTGTTTTTTTGGGAATATTAATCAGAGTAATGATTTATTTCTGGGTCTTAAATTATGATGGAGCTAATTCAAAACTTAACTAGTAATTTAGATGTTGATGAAAATCAAGCTAAAGGTGGTGCAGGATTAATCTTTCAGTTGGCAAAAGAGCAACTAGGAGACGGTGAATTTGCTCAAGTAGCCAGCGTTATTCCTGGTATCGGGGATTTAATAGGTGCTGCACCTCAACCTAGTAGCGGTTTGGCTGGTGCTATTGGTGGTTTAGCTGGTGCTATGGGAGGCGGTGGTAAGGTTGCTACTCTAGCAGCTTTGGCTGGTGGTTTTGGTCAGTTGGGCTTAAATCCCACTATGGTTAGTCAGTTTGTCCCAATAATTCTTTCTTTTGTTCAAAATCAAGGTGGAGATGGAGTAAAAGACTTGCTAGCTCAAGTTTTAAAATGATCTAATATTCAAGGCGGTTATTGGTCAGTAGGGGTAATTGATGAATTACCCCTAGTTAGTTATGTAATAAAAATCTCAAGTTACTGAAATCACAGCCAAATTGAATTTTTCTCTCTCATACTAGAAGCCAATGGGATATGAGGGAGTAGTGATTAATACTTATGATAATTTTAGGGCTTGTATGTGTTGTTGCTTTTATGGCTGGTAGTCTGTGGGGAAAACAATTAGCTTTTAGTGGGATAACTTCGGAAAATGCTCTTGAAAAACATCAAAACTTCTTAGTAGTATTTATCGTTGCGCTATCATTTATCTTAGGAATTTTAATTATAATTGATAAGTTTAATCTTGCTCCTTTATTACCCCAAATCTTTCCTTCAATAATACTTTTATATTTAGGTGCTTATTATCTAAAAATCATTTTTGTTGCCGGTTTTTTCGTCTTAGGTTTATTGATTGCTTTAGAACTAAATGGGAAACGCTATCGTCAAAAAATCATGCAGCTATCTGTGGGAGTGGGAGTAATTTCTCTAGCTCTGAGTATTCTATTTTATTTTTTACAACCAGTTACGAATCTGATCAAAAAACCATTAATTGTTAATGGGGTTGTAATTCAAACTACTCTTTATACTTGTGCGCCTTCTGCTATTGCTACTCTGGCTCGCTATACCAAAACCCACCCTAATTTGACAGAAAAAGCTGTTAGTAAGTTAACTCAAACTAATCGCTTGGGTACTACTGCTTTGGTGGAAATTAAGGTAATGGAAAAATTAGGATTAAATCCTCAATACCAGCATAATTTAACTCTCGATGATTTAATTAAGATCAATAAACCAGCTTTACTTCACGTTAAAGAAAAAAGTAAAAATAACGGAGTCAGATTTTCTCATGCTGTTGCTTTGTTGGCCACCGAGTCCCAAAATAACCAATTTTTTATTGGTAATCCCTACTATGGTTTACAAATTAAAACTGCACTGGATATGGAAGATTACTGGTTTGGCGAAGCAATAATTGTGAATCTTCAAGAATAAATAATTATCAATTATCACGCTATTAATTGCTTATCAGTTACGTGACTTACCTACACCGATGCTTCCCATACGGATGTAGGCTTCCGAGTTGCCCATAATTGATGGACAAGCAGAACTTCCTTAGAGGTACTATTGGTAATAGAATTGACTATTACTGGATTCCCTTTACGGCGTTTTATAGTGGGAAACAAGCCCAGTCCCACTCTCTTAATATTGACCGAGCTTGATATATCACGGTCAATCCAGAGCTTTAATTCTTCATCCCAATATTCCCTGATGCTGCAATCAGTAAAGACAAATTCATCTTTATAACTCAGCAGTTGAGAAGTATAAGCAGGATTTACTTCAATCGCCTTAGCTCCAGCTTTTTCAGCTATGTAACTAAGGATAGAGAAAAATTGACCAAAAGCAGCATCAGTCCAAGACTTGTTAAGTCCTGATTTAGCTTTATTTCCGTTAGGAATATAGTTGCCAAGCTCGTCCTGTTTGGGATTATTTCGTCTGGTTAAACCTTTAAGATTTAACTTTTCGTAGAAGAAAACAGACGCGCCCGTCGCCAAAAGTGCATGAGCAGTATTGTAAGCATGGTCTAGTCTGGCTCCAGCTATTTGTTGATGTATTTTGGATTCCTGTTTGGCTAACTTAAGTCTGGCTTTACTACCCTTTTTTTTGCTAGATTTGCGCTTCGATATGCGCGCTAGTTTATCTTGAGATTTCCGAAATGACTTGAGAGAAGGTAGCTTAAACCCTTCTGATGTTGCCAGATAATCATCTTCATGAAGTACTGCATCCATCCCTATTGAGTTATCCCAAGTGGGCGTGAATAGGGGCGTAAAATCTGGAATGGTCTTGTCTTCCAGCTTTAGATTGATATACCATCCATCGACTTTTTTGATTATCTGAGCTTGTTTCAATATTGCCCCATCGGGTAATGGTCGATGATGGCGGATTTTAATTAGTCCTAGTTTTAGCAAAACCAGATAAAGAAATTTACCGCCGACGGAACAAGAATGCAGTTTTGCCCCTGTCATAACCATCGATCTGAAACGAGCAGTATTTTTAAAGCGAGGTTTACCGCTACGTTTCCCACTACTATCACCAGATATGTAACGGTTGAATGCTAACTCTGCTCTTTTACATACTTCCTGTAAGGTTTGAGATGGCACGCTCTGAAAATCGAGCAATTCTTTACTCCAACCCACAGTTACCAGGTCTTTTTTGATGATGGGTAGCTGTTTCTTCTGGGAGTAGTAATTTGGTCTGTCTTTATCAATGATAGATAGGCTTCACGAAATATTTGAATCTCTACTTGATAAATGGGAATGTAAAATCGTAGAGTTTAACGGCGAACAAGATCATATTCACTTGCTTTTTCAGTATCATCCAGACATACAATTGAGTAAACTGGTCAATAGTTTAAAAAGTGTTTCTAGCAGAAAGTTGAGACAAGAATTTTTACCCGAAGCAAGAAAAAACATACTATAAAAAGAAAGTAGTTTGGAATAGTAGCTATTTTCTTGCTTCGTGCGGTGGTGTAACTATTTCAACCTTAAGGAAATATATAGAAAATCAAGAAAAACCCATATCTTGACTTCCATTCATCCGTGGAAGGGGCTTTATCATACCTAGGATGAGATATGCAACCGATGAATTTTGTTTTTAAGCGGGTTTCCACCACCGATTGCTCCGCAATACGGATGTGGGGCTTCTGCTAGATTAAGCTAATTCTTGAGAACGACTGTAGGATGCTTTTACCATTTCCATTATACTCAGGATACCAAACCGCCTAAAACTGAAGTTTCAGGCTAATATAATAAGTCTATTAAAATAGACTATAACTGTTATTAAAACTACATAACATTCCTCTTGAGAGGACTTGAGATATTAGCCAAGAAATATTAATTTCTTGGTGATTTACCCTGGTAAATGTTGGGTTTCATTCTTCTTATACCCGAAAGGTGCTTCGGTGGGGAAAGCCAAGGGACTGCGTCGCGCACCGCGACTTTAAAAGTCCCGTCCAAGACCGCACTGAAAGCGCAACCCAACCTACAGAATATTTGATGCTAGAGTAATTACTAATTACTTATTAATTACGTAATTCTTGAGAACGACTGTAGGATGCTTTTACCGCTTCGATTACAGCAGCGCGAAAACCTCCTCTTTCTAGGGCTGCAACCCCTGCAATGGTTGTTCCTCCTGGGCTAGTAACTCGGTCTTTTAATTGTGCTGGATGTAAATCTGATTCTTTGAGTAGAGTTGCTGTACCTAATACTGTTTGAATTGCTAGCCTGAAAGCGATCGCCCTTGGTAAACCCACTGCTACTCCTCCGTCTGCTAAGGCTTCTACCATCAAGGCGACATAAGCAGGACCCGAACCTGATAAACCTGTAACTGCATCCATCATAGATTCTGGTACTTCTACTATCTCTCCTACTGCGCTAAAAATTGTTTTAGCTTGTTCGATGTGGGTGGAATTAACTTTCTTTCCTGCTGCGAGCGCACTCATTCCCTCTCCTACAGTTGCAGGAGTATTGGGCATCACTCTAATTACGGGATAATCAACGAAGGCTGATTCTAATTTATTTAAAGTCACACCAGCCAAAACCGAAATAATCAGGGGTGGACTAGCTACTGGGCTTGGTAAATCCAGTTGTTCAATAACCTTATCTAATATCTGAGGTTTAATCGCCAAGAGGACAATTGATGCAGTTTTCACTACAGTCTGATTGTCTGCTGTTACCCCTACTCCATATTGTTGTTGCCAAAATTCTCTTCTTTGGGCTTGGGGTTCACTTACTAAGATGTTCTGGGGAGAATATATCTGTTTAGCTAATAAACGGGAAGCGATCGCTTCGCCGATCACTCCCCCACCAATGATCCCTAGATCAATTTTCTCTAATGTCATTGTTGATACTGAAAACTACTGTCCCACTGCACTTAAATCATTCAAATAATCTGTGTTGTATGGAGCAGGGCGACGAACTCTACTAGGGTTATTAGAATTAGTTAGATCATCCATAATTTCTGGACGAGTGCTTACTTTAACACAACTAGGAGTAAACAGAAAAATACTTTCTCCTACTCTCTCATATTGACCATCCATCGCATAAGTCCCCCCTGACACAAAATCTACTGCCCTTTGTGCCTCTTCTGGGTTCATCATGTTAAGATTAAGTATTACCGATTTTCTTTCTCGCAAAGCTTGGATCACTTCTGGCATTTCTTCAAAAGAACGAGGAGTAATAACTGATACTTCCGCGTTACTATTAGTTATTCCAGGCATTCCCACAACATTACTCACTGATTTTTCCCCCTTTTTAGATTTGGTTGGTTTATAAAAATCGCGCTCATTTGAGGCTGGGACATCTCTTGATTCGTATTGAGTTACCTCTGGAGGTGCAAAATCTGTTTCTTCTGCATCAGGATCATAAACTTCGTACTCATCATCGTATTCTTCGTCAGTCAATCCCAAGAAATTTTTGATGTTGTTAATCATGATTTATAGTTCCATTACTTCACAAACCAAGCTTATACTGAAGCATTCCAGTAATATGTCTTATTACATAGAGGCAGAAAGGGAGCAAAAATTAATCGTTTCTGTAGAATAATTAGCGGTCTATCTAGATAATCTTGATTTCTAGACTTGTTTTATAACTCAAGTTTCCAGAATTGGCAACAATAATATGTAAGAGGATTGCAGATGTTCCCAAAACTTTCACCCTTGGTTAATTTGCTTCTAGTTATTCCCTTCTTGTTGGCTATACAATATTACTCGGATTAATGAAAAAATCATTAAAAATAAATCAGTTGCCACTATTTATTTGCCAAACTTAACTTTTGAAAAAGTTTGTTTACAAAACTTCAAAATATTTTTAGGAAAGATGAAGGAATAAAGGATTCTGGATTCTGGATGAGGAAGAAACAAGGGGTGAGGGATAAATATCTCTGATCGGGATACCTATTACTTATTACTTATTACCTCACTCGGAGTCCCTCATAATTCATCCCTTAGACACCTACTAAAAACCTATACAATCTTATATATACAGGGTCGGGACATCGGTGACTTCCCATTAATACTATTTGATTGGCTACTGGCAATAGAATGGCAATTAAGCCGTCTCATCAATATCCCTACTGACAAGATTAC
>JASJCP010000239.1 GCA_030065935.1 Xenococcaceae cyanobacterium MO_167.B27 | reverse complement strand
ACCCCCTGCTGCTGCTACCGAAATTTCTCTCTTGGCGATGCTTAAATAAAGCCCCTATCTACTGCAATTGCTCTATTCCCCATCACCCCTTGTTTTCAGCAACAAACGGTCGATCTCACTGTTTTGGGTCGCTCCTCTTCGGGGTTTCTAAGACTCCCTGTTTTTTATTTTTCATTATGAAACATCATCATCAGATGAGAGTTGAGATACTCTCAACTCTCTCAATGAGGAATTAAAACTTGTTTCCTAGCACGAGTCAAAGCAGTATAGAGGAGTTTTTGACGCTCGCTGCAACCTTTCATATCCTGTACATCCAAAAAGACATAATCAATAGTACTACCTTGGGCTTTGTGTGTGGTCAAAGCATAAGCATAAGCCACATCATCAAACATCCGAGAGAGGTCGTAGTAGTGTGACCATTGTTTTTTACTAATGAAATATTCCAGTTGTTGCCTATGTATCTTTTTACTGTCAGGATGGAGAATGGAAAGTACAGTTTGCTTTCCCATATCTGGCTTGACTTCGACTTTCCAATATTTATAAATCTGACGACGGAAGGACAATGAGGTAATGACCCCTGGTTGTGTAACAATAGCTTCTTCAGAGTTATTAATGATAATGCGCCATTTATTGCGACCCTTAGCACCAGGTTTGGGTCGAAACAAAGGTCTTCTGGCGATTAATCTATCACCAGGGAGATAATCTGCTGCATCTTCTCCCCATAATTGGCTACGGACAAAATGGTTTAAAGATTCAACAGTTTGATTTCTCCAGGCTAAAAATCTGATGAGGTCTGGTTCTGTGGCGAATTCTGGGGATTTTAAAAGGGCATGAGCTTTGTCAAACCACTCAGATTCAGGTAAACATATTATAGAGCGATCGCTAGTAGATTGGAAAGGGAAGAGAATCCGAGAATACTTAGAATTACTGCGGATGGCTTCGGCTATTCGTGCTAATTCCCCATCATAACGAACCACTTTGGTTAAAGTAGCTCCTTGTTGGATCAGAGGAGAAAAACTAACAATAGGTTCTGTTTCACCTACTGGGGGCAATTGGGCTGAATCTCCCACAAAGACGACTTTTGTGTCCTCACAACAATTGATCTCTTTTACAATATCTTCAAAGTCGCTCTTATTGACCATAGAAAATTCATCAATAATAATAACGGAATAGCTAGACCAGTCCAAGTTGTCTTTGGATAAAAACAATTCTTTTCCTGTCACCTCATCCAATTCTGGTTGTTGCCCTAAGAGTTGAGCTACAGTTAGACAGTCTATATCTAAGCCTGAAAATGAAGCTATTGTCTTGAGGTTTTTGGCAGCTTTATTGGTGGGAGAAGCAGAGACAAAATTAATGGATTCTTCAATTAGCCAGCGAATATAATGAGTAATCAGAAAGGACTTTCCTGTGCCAGCATAACCAGTTAGACGAAAGAAAGATTCAACTCCATAAGTAAACCGTTGCAATTGAGATAAAGCTTGTTGCTGATCTGGTGTAAGCTGGTAATCTGTTCTGGGTGGAGTTGGGGAATGATGTTTATCATCCCAGTTTGTATCTTGAGAATTGTTATTGAAGTCTTTTTCTAGCTCTTTTGGCTCGGGTTTCTTGGTTGAGATGCCCTTTTTTTGAGGAAAAATTTCATCGGATGAGACCACTAACTTAACCTCGACAGGAGTTCCTAAAACCTGTTTAAATGCAGCAGAAATATCAGGTATTTTATCCAACAAAAGTCTCAACAGAGGTGGGCTATGGACTCCAACCGTCGCAGAAATTCCGTCACAATCTTCTAGCTGAGATTTTTGTTGTAATATTGCTTTGGTAGTGGGACGAGATATCTCTTCTAATACCTTATTCCATAATACTTCTTTGCTATAATTTTCTCGCTTTAACTCATTACCAATACCTCTAATCTTCATTGGTTCTGGTTTATGATTCTCAACCAGACGCTTGTTATTAAGAGTGTCTCTCTTGGTATATGTTTTTTGTAGCTCATGATATCCTGCTTTATTTAAAAGCTCTGAGACATTATCAATTTCTCCAGTTAGTAATAAATTAGCAAAAAGTTGAACTTCTTTGGCTATAGATAATGGTACTTCTATGGTTTGAGTCGGGATTTTTGCTGGAATTATCTCAGAATTTGACCCGATTTTCTGTTGAGAGAGCATGGGACTATTCTCTCTCATTAAATCACTCCTAACTCTCGTAGATGTTTGTTTTGTCTTGAAGGAATGTCTATTTAACGTTTTTTTGGGATTCTGAAAGGATAAAGACCCTGGTGGTACATAAACAGATGCCAAAAATATAAAATTTTCTGGAGAGAAGCTCTTTTCCCAAGGTCTTTTCCCTTTCATTCTCCATTTGCCAGTTTTAGGAGAATAATAAAAATATCTGCCTTGAATATTACATAAATAAAACTCACCTTTTAGTTCAAACTCAACTCCTTGTTCTTTAAATAAGTCTCCGAGCGAATGGGCTTTTTCTTGCATCTTCACCTTTAGTAATTAATAAACCAATGATAATTGATTCATAGCCTGTTTCTTAAATAGTTTCTGTTTCAAGATTAGAAAAATGTTTGTGAGAGCTTCATCAAAAATCCTCTGGGTCAAGGTGAGAAAAACTCGAAGGTAGAGACAGAGATTGAGGGTCAGCAATAGACCTAATAGCACGGTTGAAACCCCAGGAGAACTTACCTTCTAGGCATTCGTAAAGCTCTATCTCCAGTTGTTGTTGGAGGATAGCCAGTTGTTCCTCACTAAGCGAGACAGATTCAGGGAGAGCCTCTTTAAGGAACTGTTGAGTATTGGATTGTGCCAGAGCTTTAACCAATAACTTAATCTTTGGTTCATGTTCTTCTATGAGTTGATGGATGTTGAGCTTGGGGGGAGTGGGAGAGGTAGGAGGGTAGTTATATCTAGTTGTTCTGTTGAGTGCTGGTTTCTTTGAATTGACCGTGGGATTGGGGGGACTAGGAGCAATATTCTCTTTTTCGGAGGTTTCTGTTCTTGACCTGACCCATTCACCCACCGTCATCCAAACAGTACCAGGTGGGTAGTCTTCTAAATTATCTGATTTCGATCTGAGTCTGCACCCATTTAGTACAGGTATTTTACTCTCTTCTTGGGGAGGATAGATAATCTCTTCTCTATCCCCTTTCCCCCTGCTTTGTTTTAACTTTTCAAGTTCACCTATCGTCATCCAAACAGTACCAGGTGGATAGTCTTCTAAATTTTCTGATATTTTGCTGATTCTGCGCCCATACATTACAGGTATTATGTCTTCACTAGTTTCTTGAGTTTGTTTCATCTATAGTCAACTATGAAAGGGTTTGCGCTGTTCTAGATAGATAAAAAAGCGACCCACCAACAGGCTGGGGAATACCTGCGTTTATCTGTTCAGTTGTGTAAGCAGATACAGAGAGCCAGGGTGCTAAAATCAATTCTGTCTGCTGCTTGTAAACGATAAAGTGCTTGGTCAAGGGAATCTCTGGTGATGTGCAGGAATTGATTTCTAAGGTGGAAGATTGGGAGATAATTATCGCATTTTAGTTCTTGATCTAGAGAAGCGATCGCTTGATATATTTCATTATCATCTTTTTTTTCATCTTGTGGCAATAGAGCAGTTGATGGGGGTGTCACATCCTCATCTGGTTGGGCAGAGGAAAAATATCCCCTCAGAAACTCAAGATAATCTCCCAACATTTTTTTGTTAAGGATGATATTACCGCCCCCAGCTGGTGTGTATTCTTCTGCTAGATATTTTCTTCCAGCATCAGTTAGCCAAACTTCGTTAATTTTGGTTTTTGTTGTGATTAAACCAAGCTCTACCAGAGAGCGGAATAATTGCCTCTCGTCCCTGTGCTGTACTAACTCTGGTATCACTGGGAGAGATAGCTTTCTTTTGGCAAGCTTTGAGGACTTTTAGTTGGAGCGGTGTTAATCTTCTGCTGTCTTCATCTAGTGCAGTTAGACCCTCAGCACTAATCTTAATTTTGACGACTTTTTCAGTGAATTCTAGAAATCCATGCTCAAATAACCGCATACAGACTTGATTTCTTACAAAAGCTTTGACTGTGCTGCCAAGTCTTATTTTACTGACGGTGGTGCGATGGTTTTGCTATGGCAGAAGTTTGAGGAGGAACTTAATTTCAGTGATGTCCATGACTACTTTTAAAAATCTGGATGATAGTTTCTTATCTTTGGGACGCGATTATTGCCGATGATGTGGATGTGGATAAGACCTATCTTTTATCTTGTATATATAATAGCATTTATTTAGATTAATGTCAAGCAATAAACTACTATAATAAATCAAATTCCTATTTATTCCTAATTATCGTTTAATTTACTATTTATTCCTAATTTATCTATGTATGTAGTTATGTTGTCTTATTTATTAAACTTCGGTATATGTATTAAATATGTATTATGTCTTTAGATTGGTTTCAATCCACCTATATTGGGTTATAATTCTTGTCACAGATGACCTCTAATTTTTATATAAAATACCAGACTATCTGTGACAGGGTCAAAGCCATATATACCAATAGTTTAAGCTAGTTTTTGCCCGCCACATTTTTAAACTCTCTTTATGGTGGGTCAAATTGGGTAATGAGAGGGCGAGAAGCTGGCTATCTATCTAATTAATTGTTGGTTCATACTACAGATAGCATTGGTTGTCACCCCAGTTGTCACGACCGTTGTCATAGAGGTTGGACGAGCGCGAGGATACCGTTGCCCATCAAATTCTTTTTTCCAAGTAGCCCCTTTGAATTTAAGTAGTAAGGTGATTTCCAAGAAAGACCATACTCTATTTGCCTCCGTGAAATAAAGAATACTGTTGCTTTCTTGTGGGTACAATGATTGGTGGAAATCACCTAAAAGCAGCCTGGTAGTGATATTAAATGACTCTAAATACGCCATCAATACCAGTACGCGATAGCTTCGCGTTCTCAAAGAAGATCGCATGATAGTAAAATATTAGTTCAATTACTTGCGCTTCAATTTTTTGTCGATGCTTTATGCGTAGCAAACATTTAGTGATTTGATATCAGATGGGAGTTCAGAATTAAACCTAATATATTCCTCTTAAAATCCCTGTAGAATAATGCCATCTTTAGCTCGCATATAAAGTACTGGTGTTGCAAAGTCCCGTTTATCTAAACCTACTTCCATAGAAATAGCATTACGAGTTGTTTGTATAGCAGCATCTACGGGATAGCCCAAGGCAAGAGTACGATAGAATTCATCAGCAAATATTTTAGCTGTAGTATCCCAGATAGAATATTGCATGGCTATTACTGCGGGTATTCCTTTCTGTACTAGGTTTGGTGCTGTCCCTTTAAATGCTTCGTTAGAAGAGACTGTTGCACCTTGACAAGAGTTGAGAATTACTAACCCTAAATGGTTGTTACCTAAGAAAAAACTGGCAAAACTTTCATCATCCATATTTCTAGCTTTACCATCTTCATCTACAAGACAAATAACGCCTTTGTTATCTTTAAAATCACCATGACCGATGAAATGGAATACATTGTAAGACTTTTCTCTTAGCTTTTGATTAATATTTTTAATTGTAGCTTCATGTAGTATATCTAACTCTATTTGACCTGCTTCTATATTTTTTGCCAGTGCTTTACGGATTAAGTTTTCTTCATTAGCAGCATCTAATGAAGCTAAGTTACTAGGACTCGATATTACTACTAGAACTTTAAGGGGTAGATTAGCAGATTTAATGTCACGTTTTGGGAGAGGAACATCAATATAGCGAGAGAGAACAGTTTGAGTATTGTTGCTTAAAAAAGTTTTAGTATCTTCGTAATAGAGAAATTCCCAGGGTAACGAGGCTAATTCGGGAGATTTAAATATTAAGCGTAAACGGACTTTCTTTGTTGCTGCACCTGCTATTGTAGAGTGAAATAGAGCATTAATTTTATTAGGAAAAAGTGCTTGATAAAGTTTTTTTCCTAAATTTTTGATTAATTTGTCATTAGTTTTATTAGACTCAATCAGTTCTATAGCCAATTCAATATCATTCATTTCCAACGATAATTTACCCGAATTTTCACCGTTTTCTGAAGAAGCACGAATGTTGTTATTTATATCAACTAATATTTGAAAATATTGGTAATTCATAGAGTTTTTCGGCTCTATACTATTTTTTGGAGGAATAACAGGTTTATAAGCTGGCAAAATTACATCATCAATTAACTTTAATACATCAACCATTTCAAAGCTTTTTTGACATTGAACCTTCTCTATCCCCTGTTCTTTTGCTTTCTGTAAAACATCAAAAGGATGAAAATAAGGCTCTTGTTGATTGTTACACTCCGAACAATTACAAGGAATTAACTTACGGTATTTTAATCGTTGATAAGAGTTATGAATTTTGTCTAGTTCATGTGTAATAATTGTCAGTAAATCTTTTTTACGAATACCTGCAACTCGAATCTTTAATTCTCGCTTATCATAATATTCAATAACTTCCGCTCTTGTTTCATCTAATTCAAGTATAACTCCACTTCTCCAAACATATTTCTGTTGATAAATATGTTGGTGCATGGCTACAATTAACTGAGTAATAATGCCTTTGGGCATAAATTCATAAGTGTAGCGGAGAATGAGATTATCATTTTTTACCCAGTTATAGCTGGGTTTAGTCTTAGTCAATAATTGAGGAGCAATATAAGTATCCTTACTACCAGGAATTTTATAACAGAGTTTGAACCTCATCATTAATTCCAATAGCTCTGCTTGTTTGAATTGATATTGTTCTTCACTCCAAATATTGTCTAAATTCTGGGTGGTAAATCGACCCAGATTATTAATTACTTGTGTATCATCGAGAACTTTATAAACTGCATCAGTTCCCCATTCAGGTTTAAGAATAACAGTGTTTTTCAGTAAAGGACTATCTTGGAAATGAAGACAAACACCCAAATCATGCAAGTATCCACTTAACTGTAATTTGTCTTCTATTCGAGTAAATCCATTAGTTTCACAGATATTAAGATATTCTTCTAGACTGATATAATTACGCTCATCTTGCTCTAAAGTTTCTCTAACTCGTTTCCAGGTTTTTGGTAATGCACTCCCAACATGAGGTAATTCAGTAATATGATATTGAATACTTTTTAAAATAGCGTTTAAACCGCGATTATCTTTAAGATTAGTTGCTAATGATTCGGAGAGATTGGAGAATCTACCACGTAAGGAATTTTCATCTATTTCAATACGGCGATCGCCTTTTTCATTCTTCACAATCAGCAAAGGGCTGTTATTGCTCAGAAGTTCAACGACATTGAGCCAGTAATAGAAATCAGTATCTTCTTTACGAGCATCGGCAACTAGGGCATATAGAGAACGTTTAGTCAGGAAAAATTGATGGGTAGCGTGGTATATTTCTTGTCCTCCAAAGTCCCAGATATTAACCTTAAACTCTCGTTCATTATCAAGAGGAAAACTCCATTTAGTTATGTCAATGCCTTCTGTAGATTTTTCATTACTATCTAATTGATAATTATGGTCTTGTATTTTTTTAGCAAGGGTAGTTTTACCTGCACCCCCTTCACCAACAATTAATAACTTAGCTTCATAAATATAGTCTTTTCCTTCTTCTTCAAGTTGGCGGAAATATGCTCTAATGCCTTCTATACCTTGGTATGCAAGTTCTATCGGTGGAGTTTCTAGAGGATTATCACTTAAATCCAGCCAAGTTAAATTAGAGAGATTTATTATAGATTGGGACAAATTAGATAGATGATTATTTCTTAAATTTAGCCAAGTTAAGTTAGAAAGCTTAGTTACACATTCAGGGAGAGTAGATAGTTGATTATTACTTAAATCTAGCCAAGTTAAGTTAGAAAGCTTAGTTACACATTCAGGGAGAGTAGATAGTTGATTATTACTTAAATTTAGTCCCTTTAAATTAGGGAGATTAGAAAAGGAATCAGGTAAAATAGATAGTTGATTTCTACTTAAATGTAGCTCTGTTAAATTAGAAAGATTAGGGAAAAAATTAAGGAAAGTAGATAGTTGATTTCTACTTAAATACAGCTTAGTTAAATTAGAGAGGCTAGAAAAAGATTTAGGAAGATCAGATAGCCAATTATAACTTAAATCTAGCTTTTTTAGATGAGTTAATTTAAAAACTTCATCAGGAATTTGAGTTAACCCCCCATGACTTATAGTTATTTCAAATAAGTGTGATACAACAGTATAAGAAAACTATTTAAAATTGTTTTAAATTAGATTTTAAACAAATGCCGTATAGTCTGGACTTAAGAATCAGAGTAATTGATTATATAGAGAATGGGGGTAGTAT
>JASJCP010000060.1 GCA_030065935.1 Xenococcaceae cyanobacterium MO_167.B27 | reverse complement strand
GGGTAATCTTGTCAGTAGGGATATTGATGAGACGGCTTAATTGCCATTCTATTGCCAGTAGCCAATCAAATAGTATTAATGGGAAGTCACCGATGTCCCGACCCTGTATATATAAGATTGTATAGGTTTTTAGTAGGTGAGAAGTCCAGTGATGCTTTCAATATTGTGGTCTGAACCCATAACTATTGTAGAGCAGATACTACCACTTGGCCTAATGGCCAAGTGGTAGAGGCTTCATTCACCGTGATACTAGACCAATTGTTGGTCAATGAAAGCCTGATTCTCTTGACTTTCTGACTGCTTGAGATATTCAATAGCAATGCGTCCAATCGCTGGATAATCTTGATAAGTTTCTAACAGCAAGGCTAAAGTAAGTCTGAATTGGAGTTTATCTCGTTGCTTATTAGTCACAACCAATAAGATAACTGCCGTCCCAGAAAGTGCCAGCAAGGAGGGGATAAACGGCAACCACCAACCCATCACAAATGCTAGGTAGCATCCCCCCAAAAGTCCGCTACTTACCAAAAGGAAACTAAGAGCGATCGCCCAAGTCGATTTAAACCACCAGCTGACTACAGCCCCTAATCCAGCGATCGCTAAAATTCCCAACCATTCCATAGGCTCAGACCAGCTACGAAGCAGGGGTCGTCCATCAAGTACTGCACTGAGGATTTGACTAACAATGTTGGCTTGGAGAACTATGCCAGGCATCATATCAGGGAAATCGAATAGTTTGCTACTGTAAGGCGTGTACAATAAATCCTTGATGCTGGGAGCGGTAGTGCCAATCAGAACCAGGCGATCGCGGAAACTATCGGGGAGTATTTGGTTGTCTAGCACCTCTTTCAGGGAAAAAGTGGCAAAATTATGCTGTTTCCCGCGATAATTGAGCAAAATTTGGTAGCCTCCAGATGAAGTGTGGACGTAGCCCCCGTCATTGCCTGTAAACCTCTCAAAGACGGCTTTTCTCAAGCTGACTCGCTGTCCCCCACTGTCAGCCGATTCTAGGGGGATTCCCTCAGCTTCAAGATAGTGCAAAGCCAATTTAGCAGCTAAACTGTAGCGCACCTCGTCCTCAGAAAGAATAACAGACAAGAGAGCGCGACGTACCTTGCCATCAGCATCCACTACTTGATCGGAAAAACCTACTTGTCCAAGCTGGCTCAAGGTAGGAGAAGGCGCAATTCTCGTCCCTACCACTTTCTCAATACCAAATAAGTTGGGAGTGGATTGAAACAACTTCACTAAGTCAGTATGCCCTGGTTCTACGGCTAAATCTCGATAGATATCCAGTCCAATAGCTTGAGGGTTTTGGGCTTTAATATTAGTAATGACCTCAGCTAAGATCCCATCAGGAACAGGCCATTGTCCCACTTCCCTCAAATCTGTCTCATCGATGGTAACAATGGCAATGCGTTCATCTGGGGTTTCTAGAGGTCGCCAACGAAAGAATTGATCTAGCAGGCTCCATTCTAGTCCTTGTAATAGTCCAAAGAAGCGTAGCAGTAAAATGGGGACGGTCACTCCTAAAGCCGTCAATGGCATATAACTCCATACCAGTCTCTGTTTCAAGATTTTTTGTTTAGCTTTAGACCTAGCTGCTGCCAGCAGGCGACTTGCTTGTTCATTGGTTTCTAGTAATTTTTGGGTCTGTTGTTTAGCTAAATCTTGACTAGCAACCAAAAATTGATAGTCCCCATCACTGAGGCTTTTCCCTAACGACCAAGTTAAAGCATTCTGCAATTCTAGTCCCCGCAATAAATATGATTCATCCTGACTACCAGAAGCTAGCCAAGCGGAAAGTTCTGAGGCATAGGGTCGTAACTGGTTTAAGTTCTTCTCTACCCAATTTCGGTCAAAAACAGCTTCATAAATAGGGTTATAAACCTTGAGTTTGCCCTGCTTCTCAACTACCAATCCTGATAGTCGTAAATCTCTCTGTTCGGAACTGCCATCAGCAGGAAGTTCTCCCTGTTGTAAGATTTTCTGATAGAGTCCCAGAAGTTGTACTACCTTTGATTCATTTCTAAGAATTCGGTCGCGAATAGTTCTCAAATGTTCTGGCTCATCTTGAGCTTCCCAATTCTCCAAAATGCAAGAGCGCACCACTTGTTCAATAAATTTAGTCGATTCTAAAGGGGAAATAATGGTGAGATTCCCAAACCGAATTAACGACTGACATAGCTTTTGCGTCAGGAAAGGCTGTCCACCCGTCCATTCTAAGATTTCTCTGAGTACCGCTTCAGGATGAGTAATTTTTCCTGATAAACCCTTGAGCAAAGGCTTAACTTCGTCAGGCTGAAACCCTTGCAGTTGAATCCCCTGACCAATATTAAATGGGGTCTGGTTTTTGTCTCGAATCAAATCCGAAGGCGTTGCCACCCCCAACAGGGCAAAGGTGAGGCGTTTATAGTCGGGATGAGTGTCACGTTGCTCACAGAAACAGCGAATCAGTCCAAAAAAATCATCGAGGGAGAAATTCTGGCTCAGAACCCGATCTATTTCATCGACGAAAATAACAATATTTTGCTTGACTTCAACTAATAGTACTTCCTTAATAAATAAGCTCAAACGCTGTACAGGGGAAAGCAAATCCCGTCGCTCCCGCCACCAAGTCCGCCATTGAGTTGTTGAGCTAAGTTGGCAACCACTGACCAGATATTGTACAATCCCCCCATACCATTTTTCTGGGGTCATATCCTGTATGCCCATTTCCGTTAAGTCAATAAGAACACAGACTGTCCCTTCCCCTTGAAGCCTTTGCATTGTTCGCACCCGCAAGCTAGATTTGCCCATCTGTCGCGAGTTGAGGACATAACAAAACTGACCAACTTTTAAGGCTTGATAGAAAGCTGAGTCTGCTTCTCGCGTCACGTAGCTAGGCGCGCCACTGTCGAGACTCCCTCCAACTTGATACTCATAGTTTGACTTGGTTTCAGTCATGAATGCTGCTGTTAAGTTCTTATTATCAGGTGCAAACAAAAACAATTCATAACCAGATACTAGCTCCCTTGTGTACTTATTGGGTTTACTACCTGATTTATACTGATTTTTTGGCAATCAATTACCAAAGATAACCTTATTTTTTCCGATTTAGTGAATCTTAAACCTGATTTATTGGGTACGATCGCATTGCAGTAATCGATTTTGTCAAAGAATTAACAGAAAATGAAAGGGTTATTGAAAATGTTGAACAGTTATTATCGGAACTAGGTAGTCCTCCAACAGTTTTAAAATTAGAGAATGAATTACGTAAAATTGCTGATAACTTAACTGTGGATGCTATAGGCGTAATCTTAGACAATATCTCTGATGAAGGAGAAAGAATTCTTATTGCATCACGGGAAATGGAGAAGGCTATCGATCAAATCAACAATCTCAGAGAATTGTTTGGCTCTCTAAGCATTTTTGCCAATCTATTTGCAGCTTTGTCTCCCACCCTTTTTGCAGGTTTCGCTAGCTTACTTGAAGTAGCGGAGGTTCTGATTGGAACGACCAGACCCAACTCTTGATCCTGAAGAAGAAAAACTAGGGGTTTCAAGCTAGGCGGGGTTTAATTTCAGTAAATGGGCTAGAACTAGATAATGTCGGCTGACAAAACACGGCAGAAATACTCACGGTATAAATGACACCGAGGGATCACCTGATTATCTTTTCGCTGCACTAATCCCATACTGTGCAACTTATAAATCTGCATTGAATCTAATTCCACTGCTTCGGGCGAAGCGACCACAGTGTGCAAAGCCTGAGCCAGTTCCGGTGCCTGTTGCAGAATCTCCAAATGTCGCCGTAGATGGTTGCTATAAATTCCAGCTTCAGTAGAAGCCTCATCCAGTAGCTGCTCTAGGGTCTTTTTCCCAGAGCTAACCTCATACAGAGCCAACCGCACCAAATAGGGATGTCCCCCTACCATCCCCATCAATTCGTCTATCTGGGACTCATGCCAATTCAGTCCATGAAGGCAAGCCAAATCTTTGACCTGTTTCGGGTCAAATTCCAGCAACTCTATGGGGACTCCTGCGTTAAACGGCGATTGATTGATGTCTAAAGAAATGTAACATTCCGTTGAGTGTGCCATTATCAACCGCAGTTGCTTCCATCGATGAGAAATCTTCCCCTTCTCATGCCAACCTCGCAGCATCCCGAAAAAGTCTTCAATCACTTCGCTATAGGGAAAAACCCGATCCACCTCATCTAACCCTAAAACCAAGGGACAATCTATAAGTGTTAATAAATACTCCTCAAAATAGACTGTGCAGTTACCATTACTGCCCAAAATTTCTGTATCCCAATAATCACCGAGTTGATTTTCTAACTCTAACTGCCGACCCACCATCAAACAAAGCCAGCGCAGGAACTTATCCAAGTCCCTAATAATAGAACGCTCCACACTACTCAAATCCAAGTACACTGTTTTGTAATTCTGAGATTGGCAGTGAGCTAGTATCCGATTCATTAATGAAGTTTTACCCATCAGCTTGGGGGCTTTAATGTGAATCAAAGACCCAGGCTTGATAATCGCAGCGTAACACAAAGACTCGATATCCTTTCGCTCCACATATAAGGTCGAATCTAGTGGGACTGACCCTTCTGGAAAGGGAATTTCTTTCATTGACGGAACAGTAGCTTCTGTTTGTTGCTGTTGCGCCTTGGATGCTCTCTTTAGGGGTTCCCTAAGATTCTTCTTACTTACCTTTTCTCCTGATATCTCTGACAGTTTTTTCCATAACTTATTGCCCACATCTTTATTGAGGTAGTCAGCTGTATATCCAGCCTGTTGTGCCATTTCCTCGTAAGTTCTCCCCTCCCAAGAACCCTTAAGGACTATCATCTCAATATCACTCAGATATTTCCCTTGCTTTTGAAAGGTAAGTTCATTAGCTAACTGTTTGAACTCCATCCAAGATATTTCTAATTCTAAATTCATCGAAGCGTAGCTCCCTTTGCTTGCTCGGTGAAGTTATTATAAATGCTTGATTAGAGATAATTACAACTGCTTAAACTTTGCTAAAAGTTAAGCTTCAGAAACAAGAGGCGTAGATTCATATCCCAAAAAGTTGCGATCGCTTTAATATACTGCGAAAAATAAGCTCTGTTTCATACAACTCTTTACCCATGTTAAGGTATTGCGAACCTTGTCTACTAAAGAGAAAAGCAATTTTATTGTTAGTATCTTTAACTTATCCTGAAATTAACTTTAAAAGTTTTAACTGAACCGAGCGCGCAATAGTTTTCACTAGTACGATTTTTCGATAATACTCTTCCTAACGCTTAACAACTAACCCCTACCCACTAACCACTTAAATTACAACATCAATTGCAATAATAATGAGCCTACCCCACCCAGAAACTTGCCAAAATTAGAAGCACCTCTTTCTCTCTTCTCAATATCTGCTTCTATTTGACTCATTAACTCCATAGTTTCCACAAACTCATTAGATGTTTCCTTTCCTAACTGATTTTCTTGTTCTTCAAACAATTTAGCAGCAATTTTGGCATGAGTCTTGGCTTGAGCTTGATTATCTGTGCGGTAATAGACAATCCCTAAACCCAAATAAGCTGGTGCAAACTCTGGGTCAGTAGCGATCGCACGATTGTAATGGGCGATCGCAGCTTGATAATTACCCCTGTCACTTTCTCTGACTCCCCAACGATGGAATTGTTCGGGGGTTGCTGCGTCTGTAGCGATTCCTTTTACCCCATCAAGATAAGCAGTATCAAGATCGACACCTTCTAACTGAGTATTCATCAGATAAGTATTTCTCAAATCTGTACCAGTAAGATTCGCACCAGTAAGATTCGCACCAGTAAGATTCGCACCATACAAAGATGCACCAGTAAGATTAGCTCCTGTTAAATCTGCACCAGCCAAATTAGCTTGACTCAGATTAGCATTAACCAGATTAGCACCACTCAATCGCGCTCCAGCTAGATTAGCGTGAATCAATCCAGCACTACTAAGATCGCAATTATTACAGTTTTTTGTGTTCAAGAGTTGATTAAGATGACTGAGGTTTTCTGCCTCGGAAGGAAAAGATAGAGTGATAGTGGTTAGTGTAGCTATTAAACTTGCTATGGCAGCTTTCATAGGGGTTTATAAAGTTGTGATGAAGATTCCGCTATTCTAACCTCGGTTTTTTATAACGGCTATTTGCATACTTAATTAGGGTGAGATATTACCAATAATCATCTTGGGGAATGGCAGAAAGTCTAGTAGTTCTCTATTTATTCTCGATTCTAGAACAATATTCATCCTTGAGGGTGCATACCAAAGAATTATCAACCATACCTGATGAACAGTAGTTCCCAACTAGCCAAGGAGAAAAAATTTTAGATGATACAGTCAATGGCAACCTGTTTAAATTATTCCCCAAACCTTCCTCTAGAATGTTCCACTTTAGTAGATTTATTGCGCTACAGAGCGCAGAATCAGCCTGACAAGATCGCTTACACTTTTCTGGAAAACGGAGAAGTTGAAGACATTAGTTTTACTTATCAAGAGTTAGACCGACGCTCGCAGATAATTGCCTCTCAGCTTCAAAGTTTGGGTATGAGTGGTGAACGAGCATTATTACTTTACCCGCCAGGGATAGAATTTATTTCTGTCTTTTTCGGATGTTTGTATGCTGGGGTTATAGCTGTTCCTGCTTATCCACCTCGACGCAACCAGAAACTGTCAAGACTCCAATCGATTGCTACAGATGCTCAAGCCAAAATTGCCCTTACCAATAGCTCTGTATTAATGAAGATCAAAGATCGCCTCACGGAGATTCCAGAGCTAGCAACTTTGCAATGGTTAGCCACAGACAGTATTAATAATGACTTAGAACCAGACTGGCACAAACCTTCATTGGGTGATGAAAATGTTGCTTTTCTCCAGTACACTTCAGGCTCGACAGGAACACCAAAAGGCGTAATTGTAAGTCATGGTAATTTGCTTAAAAATGAGCAAATGATTCAAAAAGGATTTGGGCATACAGATAAAACTATTTTTGCTGGTTGGTTGCCCTTATTCCATGATATGGGATTGATTGGGAATGTATTGCAGCCTTTTTATTTGGGAGTACCCTGCATTTTGATGTCTCCAGTTGCTTTTCTGCAAAAGCCAATTCGATGGCTACGGGCTATTTCTAACTATAAAGCTACAACTAGTGGCGGACCTAATTTTGCTTACGATCTGTGCGTGCGGATGATTACTCCCGAACAACGAGAGGGTCTAGATCTTAGTAGTTGGGAAATCGCATTTGCTGGTGCTGAACCAGTCCGTGCAGAAACCTTACAGCAATTTGCTAGCACTTTCAAATCTTGTGGCTTTCGTGAAGAGGCATTTTATCCTTGCTATGGAATGGCGGAAACAACTTTATTTGCTACTGGAGGTTTGAAAACTGAACCTCCTGTAATTCGTACAGTTAAAAAAGCATCCCTTGAAGAAAATAAAGCAGTAAGCATAACTCGTAAAGGAGAAGAAGTTAGCCAAATCGTCGGTTGTGGTCAAATATGGTTAAATGAGGAACTGATGATTGTAGATCCCAACACTCTTACTCAATGTCCAGAAGGGCAAGTAGGAGAAATATGGGTTGCAGGAGGTCATGTAGCACAGGGTTATTGGAATCGACCAGAGTTGACAGAACAAGTTTTTCAGGCTCATGTTGCAGATACTGGTGCTGGGCCATTTCTGCGGACTGGAGACTTGGGATTTGTACAAGATGGTGAGCTTTTTGTTACTGGTCGTCTGAAGGATGTAATTATTATTCGAGGACGCAACCATTATCCTCAAGACATTGAATTAACAGTAGAAAATAGTCATCCAGCTTTACGAGCAGGTTGTGGAGCAGCTTTTGCAGCACAAATCAAAGGTCAAGAGAGGTTGGTAGTAGTTCAGGAAGTAGAGCGGACTTATCTGCGAAAAATCAATGTTAGTGAAGTGGTGGGAAGTGTCCGTCAAGTTGTTATGTCAGAACATGGTCTAGCAGTTTATGCCGTAGCCTTAGTCAAAACTGGAAGCATTCCCAAAACTTCTAGTGGTAAAATTCGTCGCCATGCCTGTCGGGACGGGTTTCTTGCAGGAAAATTGAATATGGTAAAAGATTGGAGTGAAAACCCCCAAAACAAGGTGGAGTTTTTAAATCTACAGGCGGAAATCGACTCAATGTTACAAAAACTAAAAACAGGTACGCACAATTAAGAGCTTGTTTTTCCCGACTCTAATTATACTGAAATTCAACCACAACTAACTAAGGAGACTTACATGGAATTACGCACTGAAATTGAGATTCAAGCACCAATGGAAAAAGTATGGCAACACCTGACAGATTTTGATAGCTTTCCTACTTGGAACCCTTTTATACGTAGTGCGAAGGGAGAGATCAAACCTGGTTCTTCCCTTGAAATTTCTATTCAACCTGCTGGTAGTAAAGCTTTAACTTTTAAACCTAAAGTTCTTAAGCTAGAAAAAAATCGAGAATTGCGTTGGTTAGGACGGTTTATTATCCCTGGACTTTTTGATGGTGAACATATTTTTACTATTGAACCAATCGCCTATGATCGTGTGCGCTTTATTCACCGTGAGAGCTTCTCAGGGTTGCTTGTTCCTTTTTTAGCCAAAGATTTGAATACCAACACTAAAAAAGGTTTTGAAGCCATGAATCAGGCATTGAAAATCCGTGCAGAGCAAGCAGAATAATTGGATTTTCTAGTTTACAGGTATTTTTACATGGGTGTACTATCCCTTTATCAGAAGAAAAAATGTACTATCAACCATACTTAAAGGCTGAAGCATTAGAGCATTATCTCGGAGATCCTCATTCAGAAAAGACTACTTTCTCTTATGAAAATAGTGCTGCTTTAGACATTGAAGAGGCTTTTCCCCAGGAAATTGTTAATGAGTTACAGACATGGGGACTTCATCATTATTATGTTCCAGTTGAATACGGTGGTAATCTTGAAAGTTATGAGCAACTGTTAATGCTATTGCGTTTAGTTGCCCGTCGGGATTTGACTGTTGCTATTGGTCACGGCAAAACCTATCTCGGATCAGTTTCTGTCTGGGTAGGAGGGGATCAACCACAAAAAATGACACTCGGTCAAGAGATTCGCAATGGCACTATTGTTTCTCTAGCACTCACTGAGCGCGCACACGGTAGCGATCTACTAGCTAATGATTTTGATGCGGAACCAAATCCAGAAGGTTTTTTACTCACTGGTGAAAAATGGTTGATCAATAATGCCACCAGAGGAGATATGCTGACGGTTTTTGCCCGTACCGATGTTAAAGGAGGAGCGCGAGGATACAGTGTTTTTCTAGTTGACAAAAATCAATTGGGAGAAGATGCATATACTTGCCTCAATAAAGTTAAAACTCACGGTATTAAGGGTGCAGATATTAGTGGCATTCAAATCCATAAAACTTTGATTGCACCAGATACTTTGGTAGGTAAACTAGGTCACGGTTTAGACATTGTTTTGAAGTCGCTCCAAATTACCCGTACTTTATGTGCTTCGCTGTCTTTGGGAGCAGCAGATAACGCTCTAAGATTAACCTATCAATTTGCTATCACTAGAGAACTTTACGACCAAAAACTTCGCGATATCCCTCATACTCGTCGGGTGTTACTTCAGAGCTTTTCTGATTTGCTGATTGCTGAAGTTTGTTCTATTACTAGCAGCCGAGGGATTCACGTACTGACAGAGCAAATGAGTTTGATTTCTGCTGTTGCTAAATACTTTATTCCTACCAGCATCGAAGATATGATTTCACAACTGGGTAAGGTGTTGGGAGCGCGTGCTTTTCTAGTGGATCTTTTCGAGCATGGCAGATATCAAAAACTTCAACGGGATCATCGAATTGTTGCTTTATTTGATGGCAATACCCTGGTAAATTTACAAGCAATCATCAATCAACTGAAAACATTAGCGAAATTCCGTAATAAGGCTCGAAGCAATCAAGATCAGAGATTAGCTACTCTTTTTGATGTAACGGCTCAACTTCCTGACTTCCAAAGCGACAAACTTAGTCTCACCACAAAGGGTCAAGATACTGTCTTAAATAGTTTATACCACGTCGATCAACTTGACGAATCTAGTAGTAATCTTGTTGCGATCAAACAGTATGTCAAGACTATTCTGGCTGAGATTGAAAAACTCGACAGTGAAGTTTTGAATACAGATTGGGTGATCAACTCTATTCCAGCTAGATGCTTTACTCTAGCACAACGCTATTGTCTCTTGTATGCTGCTGCTGCTTGTATTCAATTATGGCTTTTTAACCAACAGCACCTAGACTCAAAACCTCTAACAGGAATATGGCATGACGGCATTTGGTTAAGAATTTGTCTAGAGAGACTACTTAACAAACTGAAGCTCCCTATAACTCCCTGTGCTAATGCAGAAACTTTGTTCCTCGAACAGCTAGATAAGCAATATCACAACAATATGCTTTTTTCTCTTTTTCCTCTCAAACTTAGTGACTACACCAACAATTAAGGAGTAATAAATGTTAGTAGCGACTCAATCTATTGCTGCTGGCGGAAAGTCCCAGCAAGCTCAATTCGAGCAGTATTTAGGCGATCCTAATGATTCTCAAGTTGCACTCAGCTATGCCAAAATTTTAGAGGCAGATGAAGCAGGGGTCATAACCAAAGAAGCTGAAGAATGTTTAGATAAATGGCATCTTAACCATTATTTTGTCCCTCAAGAACTCGGAGGCAAACTATCTCGCTTCGACACAATGGTAGAAGTTCTACGTCCTGTATTTCGCAGAGATTTTACTTTAGGACTTGGTTATGGTGTAACCTCTTTTATAGCTGCGGTCAATGTATGGCTAAGTGGCAACCAAGAGCAGAAACAACATCTTGCGGATATCCTTCTCAATAATGAAAAGGTTTCGGTTGTCTTTCACGAGTTAAACCATGGTAATGACTTTATCCATAACGAGTTAAAAGCTATACCTACTGCCAATGGCTTTCGACTTTCAGGTAAAAAACAAGTTATTAACAATATCGAGCGAGCCAGAGCTTTTGTCTTGTTTGCCCAAACTTCTGAGAAAGCAGGTTCTCGCAGCCATTCTCTTTTCTTAATTGACAAAAAAGACTTAAGCCCAGAAAGTTATCGTTATCTTCCTCGTTACAAAACTTTAGGGGTAAAAGGTTGTCAAATTGCTGGAATTGAATTTCAGGATACTTTCGCCAATCAGGAGTCTTTATTAGGTAAAGCTGGTAGTGGTGTCGAAAACGCTCTTAAAGCTTTCCAAATTACTCGATGTATCTTACCAGCTATGTCAGTTGGTGTAGCGGATACAGCACTTAGAACAGTCCTCAAATTTGCTACCAAACGCAAACTCTATAATAGGTCTGTGGCAGATATTCCTCATGCCAGATGGACTCTAGTAAATGCTTTTCTCGACTTGTTAATTATAGACTGCTTGTCTGGTTCTATGACTCGCGCACTTCATGTAATTCCAGAACAAATGAGTGTCTATTCTGCCCTAATGAAATATTTTGTACCTCTGACAATTGAGCAAATGCTTAACGATTTGTCGATTATTTTAGGAGCAAGATTTTATCTTAGAGAAGGAGAGTTTGGCATTTTCCAAAAGCTACTCAGAGATTATCCTGTAGTAAGTTTTGGTCATGCAGGTACTGCTATCTGTCAAGCAACGATCATTCCTCAACTAAAATTTCTAGCTAGAAAAGGCTGGAGTAAACCCCTAGAAAAACGGGAACATCTCCGTGAGATTTATCAATTTGAGGGAAATTTAGCCCCATTTCAACCAGAAAAACTGAAACTGACTAATAACGGTAAAGATGATATCCTTGGCTCTCTCAGAAGCTTACTTGCTAATGCTTCTTATCCCATTACAGATGAGTTACGCTCGTTTATTGTCTTCTTTAACTCGCAGTTAGATAATTTAATTGAGGAAGTGGATTTGCTAGAGCGCAATACTGGTAATAACTTATGCGAACCAAAAGCATTCGATTTAGTAGAGAAGTACGCCATCATTTTTGCAGCAGCAAGCTGTATCAACACTTATCTAGAAAATCCCCATCACTCAGAGCCATTTTTCCAGTCAGGTAAATGGCTTAATGCTGCTCTTCAACGGCTTGCCCAGAAACTATCTCCCAATATGGTAGTAGAATCTACTGAATTAGAAGAGGAACTACTATATCAAATGTGCGAACGTCTCGATAATGGTTACAGTTTTACCCTAGCTGGTTCCCCTCTTGCTGGCTAGTGGTCTGTCAACTTTTAATTGATGGGTTGAGGTAAGCAGAGGAAGCAGGGACACTAGAGTTCTTGCACCCACTCCGATCAACCCTGGTTGAGACGCGCGTAGCAAGTAGCAAGTTATTAATGTGAATTGTTAATTGATTTTTGCCCATACGTCTACTGAAAGGGAGACTTTAATACTAAGTTGCGTTCAAACTAGCAGAGTTTATTTATTGGGATATTTCCCCCCTTTTCGGCAGGGGGAGCAACCAATAAGGCTTATCCGAACGCTATTGGGGAAGATATGTGTTTACCAAGATTTACCCCTCAAATTAATCTTGACCCTCTACTAGTTGAAAAAAAATTATCCCTTTGCAACCATAACCCTGCATAAAATCAAAAAACTGGCACTATCTAGTAAATAAGAAACTTGAATCCTAATTTTCAGGTTTAAAGACATTAATTCTCCACTACAAGGAAAATATGAATATTCAATCACCTCAACAAGTTAATTCTGATATCTTATCCGACTGGTTAATTAAAAGAGTCTCTTACTATCTTAACAAAGATATTTCAGAAATAGCAACAAATCAAGCTCTAGCTGAATATGGACTGGACTCGGTATATGCAATCAGTCTTTGTGGAGATCTCGAAGAATTTATTGGTATTCCTGTAGAACCAACCCTAGCATGGGACTATCCTAGCATCGATGAGATTGTAGAGTTTTTGCTAGAAGAACTAGCTTAAAACTGAATTTAAACTAGAAAAACAAAGGTAATGGTTCATGGAATCTATAGCTATTGTTGGAATTGATTGTCGCTTTCCTGGCGCAAGGAATAAAGAGGAATTTTGGGAGTTGTTATGCTGTGGTAAAGATGCAATTGCAACCATCCCTGACAATCGCTGGGATATCGAGTCCTTTTATAGTTCAGAAGCTTCAATCCCTGGAAGCATCAACACTCGTAACGGCGGTTTTATTACTGAAGCTGATGCTTTTGATGCAGAGTTTTTTGGCATACCACCTCGTCAAGCAGAAGCAATGGACCCTCAACAACGCCTACTTTTACAAACGGCGTGGAGAGCAATTGAAGATGCAGGGATTTCTCCGGTACAACTCGAAGGCTCGAATACTGGTGTGTTCGTAGGTATTATGGGTAACGAGTGGGCTTACCTACATATGACTGATTACCAAAACATAACTGCTCAAATCGGTTCTGGTAATGGTTACTGTATGAGTCCCAATCGTATCTCGTATCACTTTAACTTCAAAGGACCCAGTTTAGCGATTGATACTGCCTGTTCTTCTTCTCTAGTCGCAGTCCATAACGCCTGTAACAGTTTAGCAAGTTATGAGTGTGACTATGCACTAGCAGGAGGTGTCAACCTGATTTTGACTCCCGCCCTCAATATTTTCTATACTCAAGCAGGACTATCCTCACCAGAGGGTCGATGCAAATCCTTTAGTAGTAAGGCTGATGGTATTGGTCGCGGTGAAGGTGTAGGAGTAGTTTTACTCAGACGATTAGAAGATGCGATCGCAGATAAGCAACGAATTTATGGCGTAATTAAAGGCAGTGCAGTCAATCAAAACGGTCGTAGTAACGGTATTACAGCACCGAATCGGTGGGCGCAACAAGAAGTAATGGAGCAAGCTTATCGACGAGGGAAAGTTACCCCCGAGCAAATCACCTTTATTGAAGCTCATGGAACTGGAACAAAGCTAGGTGACTTAATTGAAATTAAAGCACTCAAACAAGTTCACAGTGTATCTAGACCTCGTCCCTGTTATTTGGGTTCAGTCAAGAGTAATATAGGGCATTTAGAAGGTGCAGCAGGTATAGCAGGGTTAATCAAAGTTACTTTGGCTCTCTACCATAAACGTCTTCCCGCTAGTCTCCATTGTCAAGAGGAAAACCAACATCTAGACTTGAATCCGAGGTTTTTAAAGTTACAGAAAGAAACTACTGATTTACCTGAAACAGAAACTATTTTTGCAGGACTTAGTTCTTTCGGTCTGGGGGGAACAAACGCACATATCGTCTTACAGAGTTCTGAATCTAAGAAATTGCACCAAGAAACAACAACACCTGCTTGTAGTTCATCAACAACAAATTCTCACAGCGGTCTTAGCCCTGTTGGTTTGGGCATATTTACTTTGTCTGCTAAAAATGCTGAAGCCCTAAGAGAAAATATCAAGGAACAGCTTAACTATCTTACTCGACATCCTGAATTAGATATTGCTTCAGTATGTGCTAGTTCTAATCGAGCCAAAGCTGGTCTATCTGCGAGAGTGGCATTTTCTAGCTTTTCCATTGAGCATTTAAGACAACAATTACAAGAATGTCTCGAAACGGATATTTCTACGATCGCCCAAGTCAAATTAAATGTCAAACCTAAGATCGCTTTCTTGTTTACGGGTCAAGGTTCTCAATATACTGGCATGACACGCTCTTTGTATCGTAATAACAGTGTATTTCGGGAATATTTGTTAGATTGCGATCGCGCTTTTCAGCCCTATCTGGGATTATCTATTAAGGACATCATTTTCCAGCCAGAAAATCAAGAAGCTCTTAACCAAACCCAATTTGCTCAACCTGCAATATTTACTATACAGTACGCCCTAACAAAGTTATGGCAAACTCTAGGAATCACGCCACAAGTCGCAATTGGTCATAGTGTTGGAGAATATGCTGCTGCTACTCTAGCAGGAATACTAAGTCTTAATGATGCAGCTTACTTAGTAACCGAACGAGGCAGACTTATGCAAGCTTTACCTTCAGAGGGAGCTATGCTAGCCGTCCGAGCGGAAGAAGACCAATTTTCAGCTTGGCTTGAGCAATATCCCAATCGGTTAGCTGTGGCAGCTTATAACGGTAATTCTAACCTGGTTTTATCTGGCTGTTCCGAATTAATTAAGGAGATACAGAAATTCTGTAAACAACAAAAAATCAAAGCCAAATTGTTAAAGGTTTCTCACGCTTTTCACTCCCCTCTAATGGATTCTATCCTAGAGAAGTTTCACAAAACAGCAGAGACGGTAACTTACTATTCACCACAGATGTCCATCATCTCCTCATTGACTGGGACTGTAGTAGGAAATAAAACCAAGATGGATGCAGATTACTGGACAAATCATATCAGCGAACCTGTCAAATATCTGCAAGCGTGCCAAAACTTGCAAAAATTCAAGTTAACTCACGTCATTGAAATAGGAGCTAAACCGATTCTGATTAATCTTGCCGAACAAATTTTACCTTCTGCTACTAATAAATGGCTGCCGTCGGTAAAAAATAGCGGACAAGATATGGAAACTCTTTACGATAGTCTGGTGGAGTTGTATTTAGATGGTGCTAAATTAAACTGGCAAACTCTTTACGATACAGATAGTTTAGAATCTATCCCGCTTCCAGTCTATAAATTTCAAACCAAGCAGCGTTTCTGGTTTGAAGTTAAATCTTCACCATCTGAGAGTTCATTCTTGTCTAATACTTTAATCACAGAGCCAGAAAGTCTTTCTACTACCAACACTCCCAAGAAATCCCCAAACAGTTGTTCAGATCTGGTTCTAAATTTAACAGCATCCATCGCAGGTTATCAAGATAGCCAAATTTCACTCCAAGATAAATTCAGCGAGGAACTCGGTTACGATTCCATCATGCTTATAGAGTTGAAAAACAAACTGGAAAAGGCTTTACCTAAACTCGGTAAATTACCTGTTACAGAACTCTTAGCCAATATCACTTCTGTAGGTGATTTAGTCAGTTATTTGCAAAACAAACTACAAGCAACAGTATCTGTTTAGTTGTCCCTTACTTTCAACAAGAAAAAATCATGATTAATGCGGAAAAGTTAATTACTATTGCTGGACTGGGTTCTTTTTTACCAGGAAGCCCTATTGAAAACCAAGACCTCTCCAAAATTTTTAATGTCAACGAAGAATGGGTTGAATACTTTATTGGTAATAAATCTCGTCATTTTGCCCTCGACTTAGATAACGGTCAGCCCACTCATAATCTCGCCGACATTTGCACTAAAGCTGCTCTAGAGGCGATTGATAATTCAGATTACTTTGCCGAAGATATCGAGTTTATCGTTATGGCTACTGCTACTCCCGATAATCTCATGCCAGCTACAGTTAATCTAGTCGCTGAAAATCTCCAGATTAATTTAGTTCCTACTTATCAACTACAATCAGGCTGTGCTGGAGCAATCCAAGCCCTTGATCTTGCGCGAAAACTGCTCTTGGGTGGTAGCTACAAAGTAGGTTTAGTCATCGGCGGTGATGTTTGTAATAAACACATCGATCTAGATCGCGATTTTAGCTCAGTATCTTCTAGCGAACTAGTTAACTACCTCCTGTTTGGAGATGGTGCTGGTGCTGCTGTTGTGACATCGGAAGTTCAAGCAACAGGATTGGCACTAGAACACACATTTACTCAATTGACTGGTTTAAACAAAAAACCAGGGCAAGTAATCGATTGGTTCGGCAAAATCCCCAGGGATAATAACTTACCACAAGTAATTAAAGAAGACTATAAAGCAATTGAAAAAACAGTTCCAGTGATGGCTACAGAAATTCTTTACCATCTTCTGGATGAGATGCAGTGGGACTCTAATAGTATTGATTTCTTCCTACCACCCCAATTATCAGGGAACATGACCGACCGAATTGTGGAATTTATGAATATTCCTCAATCCAAGGCGATCAACTGTGTTGCAGAAACAGGCAACAACGGCAATGCCTTACCTTTCCTACAATTAGAACGCCTCGAACCTTTGATGGAAAGTGGTCAGAAAGCCCTTGGTATTGCAGTTGAGTCTTCCAAATGGATTAAGAGCGGTTTAGCAATTTCCAAAATCTAAGATCTAGCTCTCGAAACAAAGATTAAGACAGTTGCTAGCTTGCAAGAGTCTGTATTTAACACCAATTTCCAAAAATACTGCTCTACATCAATTCTCTGAATCTCTTGCAAGATTGGCTATTTAACTTTAATGACTAATATTCCCGCTCTATAGTTTACTTGCTATTATCAATCATGATTACCGCAGATTTAACCCAAGAATCACCCCTAAAGCAGATTCGTCAACTGAAGCGCAGCGATCGCATGGTATCAGAATTTCCTAAAATACGCCATCTTTTGCATCAATTAACAACTCAAGAAGATAGGGCTAGAGCAGGTCAAATGCTCAAAACCATCGACCGCGACAAAATTATTGCTCAATACCCCGAAGTAAAAACCCTTAAAATTGCCCTAACTGGTAATTTTGTTTCACAATCTATCGCTCCTTTCCTAGTTTATTTTCACCTTCGCGACAACATTCTAATTGACACTTATTTTTCCGATTACGGTCAATACACTTACGAACTTATTAACCCCAGTAGCGAACTTTATAACTACCAAAGCGATCTGACAATTTGTCTATTAGAAGAGCATATCATTTTTGACGAACTACCTACCCCGTGGCGTATTAAAGATGTGCAACAAGTTTTAGACGCAAAAATCGAACATCTGGAAAATTTAGCTACTCGACACAATCTTAGCAGCCGAGGATTGTTAATTTGCAACACCATTCCCTTATCAGCCAATCGTATTAACCAACTAATTGACTACAAATCCAAAGCTAGTCTGAGCAGTATTTGGAAAGAGTTTAATGCTCGTCTTCTGAAACTTTCCACTCAAATCAAAAGCTTAATTGTTCTGGACATCGAACCTTTATTGGCAAATGCTACTGGTTTGTCTGATGATCGCTTGAGTCAATACACCAAGATGTATCTAACAGAATCCTTATTGTGTGAGTATGCAGCAGAAATAAGCAAAATTAGTAGAGCAGTTCAGGGACAAAGTAAAAAATGTTTAGTTCTGGACTTAGATAATACTCTTTGGAAAGGCATACTTGGGGATGATGGATTAGAAGGAATCGAAGTAGCAGACAGTTCTATAGGGGAAGCTTTTAATTCTTTTCAGCGTACCATCAAACAACTGGCAGATCAGGGAATTCTGCTGGCGATCAACAGCAAAAACGATCTTGAAAACGTACAAAATGTTTTGCAGAATCACCCAAAAATGGAGCTTCGAGAAGAAGATTTTGTGAAAATCTGCGCTAACTGGAGTCCCAAAAGCGAGAATATGCAATATATTGCCAAATCTCTCAATCTGAATCTAGATAGCTTTGTTTTTGTTGATGATAGTCCTTTTGAAAGAGAACTGGTGCGAAGCCAACTACCGAAGGTAACAGTGCTGGATGTAGAAGAAGACCCCTCAACCTTTATCACCAGTTTATTGTCTGGAGGTTGGTTCAATATCCTCGAAATTACCCAAGAAGATTACAGTCGTACTGTCAAATATGCTAACGAGGTTCAACGCCAAGACTTTTTGAGCCAATTTAACTCTCTGGAAAATTACTTACAGCAACTACAACTTAAAGTTAGGTTGTTTGAACCCCAACCAGAGGACATAGCGCGAATTTCCCAATTAACTTTGCGTACTAACCAATTCAATATGACCACCAAACGCTATCAAGAAGCGGAAATAGAGGGATTGCTTAACGACCCATTAGTAAAGATAGTTGGCATTCAAGCAAAAGACCGTTTTGGAGATAATGGAATTGTCGGTTGTATTTTCGCCCATCAGCTTCCTAACAACAAACAAGAACTTTACATTGATAATTTTATCCTCAGTTGTCGTGTTTTTTCACGAGGCATCGAGACTATAAGTTTGGAACACCTTTTGCAAACAGCAAAACAAGCTGGAATTACTAAAGTATATGCCAAATACTCCCGAACCGCCAAAAATTTAAAAGTCCGCGAATTCTACAAAAAACACGGCTTTTCCATTGTTGAAGAAACAGGCACCAATCTGCTTTATCTAAAAACTTTGGACGATACCGAGCTATCAGTCAATTCCGCTAAACATATCGAATTACAAGCTAACTATGGAGGTTTTAATTATGAATAGCATCACTGATTTAATCGATCTCATGCAAGAGGTACTAGAATTACCCATCACCGAACAAGATATTAATATCCACTTCGATTGCTTAGATGGATGGGACTCACTTCACATACTACGCCTAATTACTTCTATCGAAGCGGAAACTGGTCAAAAAATTGCTGTTGCTTCCATCCTTCAAGCACGCAATATTCAAGAAATTTATCAACTTGTTAGCTGAATATAGTATAAGCGCGAAGTACTTTCTTTCTCCTCATCCCTCAACCTCATAATTCCTATCCCCCAAGCTTTAAGGAGGGAAGCTCAATCAATTTAAAATCCAATGACACTATCATGATGAGCCAAACTAAAATTATTCCTTTTCCGAAAGAACGCAGACATACATTATCCTTCCTAAAGCATATCAGTTCTTACAGTCCTGTCTTTATTAATACAGACGTGGACATGACAAATATTCTTAAAGTGCGAGAACAAACCGCTAAAGAGACAAAACGTAAATACAGCATTATTACTTACGTTATTCATGAGGTCGCACAGACCTTTCAAAGATATCCAGAAGCAAACAGTAGTTTTTCTGGAGGATTAAACCCCAAAATAGCAAGATACAACAGTGTAGATGCTAAGTTTACCTTAGATAAAAAAATCGGACAGGAAAGGGTAGTTCTCTCAGCCTTAGTTCCCGATGCTAATCAACTCTCTTTGCGGGGTATTCAAAACATTATCGATTATTACAAGCATAATGATTTTGAAGAAATCCAAGAATTTAACAAGCTCAAAAAGATGCAAAATTTGCCCCTATTCTTGAGTGAAATGTTATTCAAATTCATCACAGAAAATCTTACTAAAAGAAACCGCGTTTTTGGGAGTTTTTCTGTCACTTCCCTAGGTCATCGCTCTGTCAATAGCTTTTTTTCAATAGGTGGAACTGCATTAACTTTTGGAGTTGGTCGTATTCAACCTAAACCAATTGTTTTAGAAAATGGCGAAATAGGGATCGCACCTTTGATGACCTTAAACATGACTTTTGATCATCGTGTAATTGATGGTGCAATGGCAGCAGATATTCTCAATGAAATAAAAGAAGCCCTGGAAGTAAGATATTCAGACAACAATCTCAGTTGCGTTTAATTGAACTTAATCTGACCAAGCTTCCGCTCTTAAAAGGAGAAAAGGGTTTAGTAGAGGTTTCAGGTTCTTTCTTCCAGACCAATCCTCATAATCCCCCACCGTCATTCCTTATCCTTTTGTTGACAATTTGAGCCTCAAAAAATTGGTAGTTTTTGAGCATAAATTTTTCTCAAAAAGTATCAACGTAGCATTGCTAGAAAAAATTAATTCACTTTTTTGAATAAGGAGTCATTATCATGGAACCAATTTACACAGATGTTTGTATTGTTGGTGGTGGACCTGCTGGTATGGCTTTAGCTTTAGAATTAGCTAAGAGAAATATCCGTACCGTCGTTCTCGAACAATCAAAAAACTACAATCGTTCTTTCCGAGGGGAATTTGTTTCTCCAGACTCAGTATATATTCTAGATCGCCTTGGCATCCTCAAGAAAGTTAATCAACACGGCTTGTTTCATACCCGAAACTTTGAAGTGGTCGAAAATGACCAAACTGTTTTAGACGTTAATTTTACCAATTTCCAATATGGTTATAGATACCCGATTGAGTTGCCACAACCAATCTTGCTAGAAGCCATAGTTGAAGAAGCTTCTTATTATAAAAATTTTCAGCTTCTGCGGGGAACTTTGTGCAACGAATTGATCCGAGAAGGAGAAACTATCGTGGGAGTGAAATGTCACACTTCCGAAGGAGAACTAGAAGTTTACGCTAATCTTACGGTTGGCTCTGATGGACGCTTCTCTAGGGTCAGAGAACTTGCAGAAATTGAATATCAAAAAATACCATTAGAGCGAGATTTTGCTTGGTTCAAACTTCCACTCCCAGATAACTGGAGTAAGAACACTTGTCGCGTCAAAATTCGGGGTGGGAGTCACGCGATTATTCTCCCTACCCATCCCCAAATGCTACGTGTTGGCTTGAACATTCCCAAAGGAAGCATCCAAAAACTGAAGAAAAAAGGTATTGAATATTTGCACCAGATGGTTACTCAACTCGAACCCACACTAGAACAAAGTGTCAAAGAGCATATTAAAACCTGGTCAGATACTTCAATATTAGAGATATTTACGACTGTTGTTCCTACTTGGTATCGGGATGGATTGGTTCTCATGGGAGATGCAGCACACACCTTATCTCCCATCTTAGGTCAAGGAGTAAATCACGCCATCATAGATGCCATCACCTTAGCTCCAATTGCAGCAAAAGCCATCAAAAATAATCCAGATACTCCAGTTTCCGCAGAAATTTTACAAGAATTTCAAACACTAAGACAGAAAGATATACAAGCTGTAAGGAGACTACAACTGCGACAAGAAAAAATGTTCAGTGCTTCGAGTTCTTTACTGACTTACTTACGACGCACTTTTTACAGAACTGTTAATAGTAGTAACTGGCTTAAAGAAAAGATTTGGAAGCCTGTATTCTATAAAAACCAAGCACAACATTTAATGGGCTAATACTAGGTTAACCCACATCTTGCACCAGTACTTAAATACTGAATAACAGATGTTAGGTACATAGATAAGTTTAATTTGGGTAATGTATGCAATCAAAGTGGAGTTAAAACTGAATAATCAAGAAAAGACATTGATGAATCGACATATCGGTTTCGCTCGCTTTTGCTACAACTATGGCTTATCTATTTATTCACAATAGACAACTATAGATAAGTTTTGCACAACAGCAAACTCTCTTATTACTTTTGAGAAATGGTATAAAAACCTTGAATCGTGATGTTCAGGGTTGCAGACATTAATTATCCACTACAAGAATTATTCACTACAAGGAAAATATGAATATTCAATTCTTAGCTCCAAAAGTTAACAGTACTCAAAAGTTTTTAGAGCGTAATTACAGTAATAATCTTAAGTCTGATTACACCGAGATAATTCAAGAAATTCATCGGGATTTTGACTATACTAGAAATAGTCAGCATTATTGGAGTGAACCAGAACTTTCTTTACTTTACGGAACTCCACTTTATGAAAAATGTTCTCAAAGCCAAAAGATAGCTCTTAACCACCTTTATTGGTACGCATCCTATAAAGTTGTTGCAGATAGTGAAACTGAGGCGACTCGGTATAATTTAATAACAGCAGGCAGCTTTCTTTATAAGAGTAGTGATTATCAAAGCCTTGCTGATATGCTAGAGCATGAAACTGATCAAGAGAATGTTCATATCAGAACATTCTATAAGATAGGATATCAAGTTTATAAGAATCTAATTGAACAAGATAGAAGCCACAATCCAGTTCAAACGCCAAGCCATAATCCTCACCCCGATCAATCTGAAAGTCTAAAAGTTTTAAACCATTTACTTTCTCAGCTGAATGAAAATAAGAGTGAAAAATCAGAATTAAGAAAAGCTTACGAGAATAATATCTATGTCAAAAAGTTTAATGCAGATAAAAGAGCTATTTCTCCCCTAAGTCAAGGTTTTAGTCATGGTTTTAGTCATGGGAACTTTTCTAATTCAATACGACAATTGTTCAGTTCAAACTGGGGAAGTTCACCCTTCCTGGGGAGTACCTTTTATATGAACCGTTATATGGCTAATCTTCTTTTGAAAAACTTTGAATATAAAATACATAAATACTATGTAAAACTGGAAAAAGAAAATGAGTTTATTCCTCAACCTACATCTATTAGTCATTACCATTTTTTAGATGAGGCATTTCATACAACAACTTCTCTCAAACTTAGTCGAGATATTCATAAAGAACTGCCAAAACCATCAGAATACGAAAAGTTTTTTACTAATGTTCTGTTCTATACAATTCAGTCACTAAATTTAGGAGGACTTTCAGCGATTATTCCTAATCGATTTATCTCTGATACTCATAATATCCCTTTCCTCTATAACTTATTACGTAGTCCTCTGTTCGGTATGTCCATAGAAGAAACACTTTATTGGATGGAAAAATGCTTGTGTTATGAACATGACGGATTTTACACTAATAAGAAATATCATAGTCACCTACTTACAGATTTATGCCGATTGACTGATAATTTTGATTACCTTTGGCCAATTAATAGAACAATGCAATTAGTTGATTTTGGAGGTTCGATTGCTGAAGCAGTTAGAAATAATGTGGAAAACTTTAAACAGTTTACTAACTCTGTAAAAGCTGCATAATTTTAATAATCTACACGACTTGGAAGGTTTCTGTAAAATTCGTGTACAGCAAGAATTTTAGAGATTAAATCAATGGGCTAATACTAGGTTAATCGTCCTTCTTCTTCTCCGAACACGAATACACGGATACAGGTGTATTCGTGTATTGCGCGAAAAGCCCATACCCCGAGTCAGTAGTCGGTAGTCATATGATTTCCCTTTAAGCTTGCTACAGATGATTGACGGCGGGACGGGGGGACACGGAGACACGGTGATTGATGTATTGCATAGTTAAAGTGATTTGATATCACTAGGCTATTACCCTTTACCTATTACCTGTCCTCACAATGTAATTTATTCTGCACAGGTACTTACCTGCATAATAATCAAGAGCGCACCATAAATGAAACTGGTAGTGCAACCAAGAAAAACTTTGTAAAAACTAGCTTTTAAACTGCCTATGCTTAGTTGAAGTCATATTGCCTTGATTATAACGACTTTAACTAATTTTTCCTAGAAGCTAGCTATTCTCAAATTACCAATTAAGTTATTCAGTTTGCACATATAAAGTATTCAGGATGGCAATGACCTACTTAAACGAATTAAAAGAACTTATTGTGCTTCACGCACAAGCCCAAGGTTTAACTTTGTCTTACTGTAAATCCATCTTAGACAGAATTAGTCGCGAAGAGGGAAACTCTCCTAGTTCTTGGGTTTATGAGTGGTCGAAAGAAGCAGAACGACTCAAACAGAAAGCGAGGTGGTTGGAAGCTACAAGTCTTTACAATATTGCCCGTTTTCCGTTCGTTCAATCCCCAGAGCGGAAACAAGCTCACTTTGATTGTGTTGAATCTTGTACGGAATGGTTATTAACTAAACCCCAAATCCAAAAAATTAACATCAATACTACACAAGGAGCTTTTAATGTTTATTTTACCAAAGGTTTAGGAGATAAAAAGCGTCCTCTTTTGGTAGTTCTAGGAGGTATTGTCTCTATTAAAGAACAGTGGGTTACTTTTTTAGAAAAAGCAGATGCTCTGGATATGGCTGTAGCTGTTACGGAAATGCCACGAGTCGGAGAAAATACTCTGGCTTATGGTGTTGATGCGGGGAATATGTTTTCTGTACTTTTAGAGCATTTAAAATTTTTGGCTGACGTAAACAACACCTATGTGGTAGCCATGAGTTTTAGTGGTCACATGGCGATTCAATATGCTCTAAGAGATCCAAGAATTAAAAGCATTACTACTGTAGGCGCACCTATTCACTACTTTTTTAGAGATCGCAACTGGTGGGAACAAGTGCCATTAACTACTAAACGAACTTTGGCACACCTTTTAGCTTTAGATATTGAAGATGTTTTCCCCGCGTTGACACCAATGGCTCTTGAGAAAGAACAGTTGCAGTCTCTATCAATTCCTTTGAACTATATTTTCAGCCGTCGCGATGAGATTATTCCTAGTTTGGAAAAACAATTCTTACAAAAGAATGTCAAAAAGCTGAACTTACAGGAATTTGATGATGTTCATGGTTCTCCGAATCACTTGCAACAGATGCAGCTATGGGTTCCGATGTCAATTCTCAGTCAAAGACCAAAAACAAAAATGAAAGCAGAAGTTTTACGCTGGCTGTTTTATCTAAAACAAACTAAGGGAATTTTGAAATTGGGTGCGTAACTTATATGAAATATTTAATAACACGAGCAATTCCTAAACAGACGGACATCCGACTATTTTGCTTTCATTATGCTGGAGGAGGAGCATCCTGTTTCAATCACTGGAAAACTTTAGCCAAAAATGATTTAGCTATTTGTCCGATTCAATTACCAGGTAGAGAAAGTCGTTTTCGCGAACCTAGATTTACTGACTTTCAAGAAATGATAGATGAATTATACGAACAACTAGCCCCCTACCTCCAACAAGATTATGCTTTTTACGGACATAGTTTAGGTGCTTTAATCGCTTACGCACTGGCACAAAAGCTTCATGCAGCTAGAGAAAAGTTACCAGTAGCTCTATTTGTTGGGGCGCACCGCGCACCGCACCTTCCTTATCGGTTTCCATCTTCCACGACTATGGGCTTAGAAGAACTTAAAAAATTGTTGAGTCAATATGAAGGTATCTCACAACATATTTTAGATAATCACGAGTGGATGGAAGTTTTACTTCCGATTATCAAGGACGATTTATCGCTGTGCGAAACTTACAAACACCACCCTATTAGTATTAATGCGTTACCTTGTCCGCTCTACGCTTTTGGTGGACTTTCAGATCGAATGGTTAGTCAAGTTGAAATTCTGGCTTGGGGTCAACACACTAGCAAAGAATTTAGAAGTCATTTCTATTCTGGAGGTCACTTTTTCCTGAAAAGTCATACAGAAGAACTATTGAATTTCATTGAACTGACTCTTCAAAATCACATTAAATCCATTCCTCAGACTTACCTTTCTGTAGCTTAAATAAATTTATTATCTGGAAAAAGCAATGCTTGAACACACTAATAATGGTACTAAGACTGCTGCTCTCGAAACTAAAACAAAAGTTCCCTCTCCAGCCTTATCCTTAGAAAATTCCGAGATTGTTACTGCACCTAAATCTAAACGCAAACGTTCTCCTCTGTTACTAATTCCCGTTGCTTTCTTATTAGCTGGGGTTGGTTTGCACACTTGGAATGTGGTTTCTTCCCCCTCAAATCCTTTTTTACTACGAGTAAGTGGTCGCATTGAAGGCTATGAAACAGATATTGGTGCTAAAGTTGGAGGTCGAATTAGGTTTGTCGCGGTACACGAAGGAGATGAAGTTACAAAAGGTCAGTTAATTGCTAGGCTGGATGATGGGGAAATTCAAGCCCAACTTCAAGGTGCTGCTGCTCGTTTAGATGCAGCCCAACAAAGAGAAGAGGAAGCAGGCTTAGAAATTGATTTATTAGAAACTCAAATTCAAGAAACTCAACTAAATTTACAACAAGATATCCAAGATGCTAAAGGTCGGGTATTTGAGGCATCAGCATCAGTGGCTTCTAGTACTGCCCAACTTAATGAAGCTGTGGCAAGGTTACAACAAGCTAAATTTGAGTTAAAACTAGCTAAAACCAATCTTGATAGATTTGCTCAATTAATAGCAGAAGGTGCTATAAGCCAAAGACAATTCGACGAAGTGCAAACTGCTTTTGAAACTGCTCAAGCTAGAGTTCAAGCAAGCCAAGCTTCTGTAGATTCTTTTGGACAATTCGTCAATTCAGCCCAAGGTCAGTTAGTGCAAGCCAAAACAGCACAACTTAACCCTAGTATCCGCAATAGTCAAATCAACCGCTTGCGTACTCAGTTAAGACAAGCTCGTTTGAAATTGGCAGCAGCTAAAGCTGAGGTGAACAATGTCAAAGCTGCTAAAGCAGAAATTCAAAGTAGAGTTAGTGATTTGAATATTATCAGTCCTATTGATGGTGTGGTCACGACTCGTATTGTTGAACCTGGAGAAGTTGTTGCTGGTGGACAACCTCTAGTAACAATAATTAATCCTGACACTGTATATCTGCGTGGTTATGTACCTCAAGGACAAATTGGTAAGGTCAAAGTTGGTCAGGAAGCAGACTTATTTTTAGATTCAGCACCAAACCAAGCTCTGAGCGCTAAAGTCACTGCTATTGATACTAAAGCTTCTTTTACTCCTGAGAATATTTATTTTGCTGAAGACAGGGTGAAGCAGGTTTTTGGGGTCAAAATTGCGATCGATGAACCCGCAGGTTTGGCAAAACCAGGATTACCTGCTGATGCGGAAATTGATTTAAAACCAAAAGTCACAGATTACTCCGCCCTAAGATGACGGAGATAACACTAACCCTTCGTCAATATTGAGGTTTTTTTAATGATTCATGTAACGGATATATCTAAGGCAACTAATGGTGCTTTTAATCTAGAGGAAGAAAAGGTTATTCAGGTAGAAGCTTTAACGAAAAATTATGATCAATTAGTTGCTGTTAAAGGTATTGATTTTTCAGTGCGTCGGGGAGAGATATTTGGTTTAATTGGCCCTGATGGTGCGGGAAAAACCACGACTTTTCACATTTTAAGTGGAGTAATGGAAGTAACTTCTGGTGCGGTGCGAGTTTTAGATAAACTTCCTCGGGATGCTCGTCTGTCTATTGGTTATTTAACCCAGCAATTTTCTCTTTATTCCGATTTAAGCATTGATGAAAATCTGCGGTACAGTGCTGGATTACGTCAAGTTTCCCCAAAACAGTTTTTGCAACGTCGTGCTAAATATCTGCGTTTGATGAATTTGGAGCAATTTGGCGATCGCCTTGCTGGACAACTATCTGGCGGGATGAAGCAAAAATTAGCTTTGTGCTGTGCTTTGATTTCTCAACCTCAAATTCTGCTGTTAGATGAACCTACTACTGGAGTTGACCCTGTATCTCGTCGCGAGTTTTGGGATGTACTTGCTGCTGTTGCTAATGAGGGAGTCACTATAGTTGTGGCAACTCCTTACTTAGATGAAGCGGAAAGATGCGATCGCATTGCTTTGCTCCATGAGGGACGAATTCAGCAAATCGGCACGCTTTCTGAGTTGAGAGATAGTCTGGGCTTAAAACGCTTGGAACTTAGAGTGTCTAATTTGAAAGCTGCTCAAGAAGTTCTCAATAGTAATTTATCCCCAGAGGAAACAGGGACGGAAGAATCAACATCTATTGTTGACGTGCAAACCTTTGGAGATAGGCTAGATGTTTTGGTTAACAATGCTGTTGCTGGAGAAGCCCAAATCTGTGATCTGTTTGATCGTAACCAACTAAAATTAAATAAAATTCAAACTACAGAACCTACTTTAGAAAACGTTTTTGTAACTCGTCTGCGTCTAGCTGGAAAAGAACCATCATTTATTCCCTTTCCTTATGCCAAAAATCGTAATTTAATTAGCAGAAACAATGTTGCTATTGGTGCAACCAGATTGAGAAAAGTCTTTGGTGACTTCCACGCTGTTAAAGGATTAGATTTAGAAATTCGCTACGGTGAAATTTATGGGCTTTTGGGAGCTAATGGTGCTGGTAAGACAACTACCATTAAAATGTTATGCGGACTGATAGAACCTACGGATGGTATTATCTCTCTGGCTGGGCAAACTCATAATCTACGCAGCAGTAAAATTCGGCAACGCATCGGCTATATGAGTCAGAAATTTACTCTCTATGATGACCTAACTATTGTCCAAAATCTAGAGTTTTACTGTGGAGTTTATGGAGTACCCCGTCGTTTACGTCGCAATAAAATTGACTGGGTAATTTCTACTTGTGGTTTAGTAGGAAAAGAAGATATGCTCACTGGTCAATTACCAGGAGGGTGGAAGCAGCGAGTAGCTTTTGGAGCTTCAGTATTGCATGAACCAGAAATTTTGTTTCTAGATGAACCAACTTCGGGAGTAGACCCCTTGGCGCGTCGGCAGTTTTGGCGTTTGATTAACGATATAGCCGATCAAGGAACAGCAGTATTAGTCACTACTCATTACCTGGAAGAAGCTGAAAACTGCAATCGTATGGGGTTTATGGTAGCTGGTGAATTGGTAGCACAAGGTTCTCCTAGTGAAATTAAAGATGCACAAATTGGTCAACTCATAGAGGTAGTAACCGATAATACTCAAATTGCTTCTGACTTACTCAAAACTCAATTAGAGCCTTGGCGAGTTTCAATTTTTGGCGATCGCCTTCATCTGGTTCTAGATCATCCCAATGCAGAAATTCGGCAAATAAGCGCACTTTTAGCGAGAAATGAGCTTAATATCCGCTCTCTCCGACCAATTCCTTTTTCTCTAGAAGATGCTTTTATTGGTATCGTACAACGCGCTCAAAAAACAAATAATTAATTATTCAACTTCGTGAAGCAAGATGAAAAGAATTTTGTCCCAATGTCAAAAAGAATTAGCTCAGTTTCGTCGAGATCGCCTGACTTTAGCCCTAGCTTTTATTTTACCTTTGATGACTTTACTAATCTTTGGTTTTGCGATCCGCTTAGAAGCGAAAAATATTCCTTTATTCATCCAAGATTTCGATTTAAGTCCTCTCAGTCGTTCCTATATAGAACGTTTATTTGCAACCAATCAGTTTACCCAAGCTTCCAGCTTGAGATTCCCAATTATCGATTCTGAGGATAATAAGGATTATCTATTTAGGAATCCCCAACAGGCGATCGATGAAGGAATTGCCAAAGCAACTGTAGTGATTCCAACTGATTTTAGTCGTCGCATTAAAGATGGTCTATCTAGCGATGTGCAAGTTTTAGTTGATGGTTCTGATGCTAATAATGCCCGCGTTATTCAAAATATTATTAAAGCTACTACTAAAGATTTTTTAAGCAATTACAATGTTGAATCTTCTCCCGATAAAATTATGCCTCGGGTGCGTATTTGGTTCAATCCTGGTCGCAAAGAATCATTTTATATTATCCCTGGTCTTTTTGCACTAATACTTTGGGTTTATCCTTCAGCATTAACCTCTTTTGCCATGGTAAGAGAAAAGGAACAGGGTACAATCTTACAAGTCTATGCTTCTAGTCTGAATAATATACAACTACTATTAGGAAAAGGTTTAGCTTATCTACTCATTGGTCTTGGTCAAGCTTTATTTATTTTATTGTTGGGTTCATTAATTTGGGGATTAAGTTTAGTTGGCGACCCAACACCGTTATTAATCGGAACTCCCATCTTTTTAGCAGATAGTGTTCTGTTTGGGTTACTAGTTGGGGTTGGGGCTAGCAATCTAACAGCAGCAATTCAGGGGGTTACTTTTCTCGGGTTTCTCACAGCATTATTATTATCAGGTTTTATCTATCCCCTTAATAATATTCCCTTTCCCCTCTCTTTCCTTTCTAATGTTATCCCAGCCCGCTATTACATCGAGATCACCCGCGATGCTTATGTTCGAGGAACTGGCTGGTCGGGAGTTTGGTTAGCAATGCTAATGTTAGTTGTTTTGGGACTGTTTTTATTCAATGTAGCGCGTTTGCGCTTAAAGCGAATGCAATTATCAGATTAAATTCACGAGGGGTATCGAAGTAGCTGATTCGACTTCTCAGACAACCTCTAAGAACATTGCATTTTTTTTTCGACTCAGATGTATAAACAACCAGAAATTAGTTAGCTGAATTATCAGTAATTATCCTCTCTAGGTGTTCTGAGAAATATGAAATTTATTTATCGTCTTTTTAGCAGTAGATTTTGGGCGTTATTAACCAAAGAAGTCAATCAGATACTCAGAGATAAAAAACTGTTGTTTTTATTAATATTCCCCCCTACAATTCAACTATTAATCTACGGGTTTTCTCTCAATCCAGATGTGCAACATCTTCAATTAGGAATTGTTGATTATGCCAACAGTAACAATAGTAGAGAATTAGTGTCTGCTTTGACAGAAAATAAAATTTTTGAAGCTAATCAATATTTCCTAGATTCTAGAGTTTTAGGAAAAGAAGTGGAGCAAGGAGATTTAGATGTAGGCTTAGTTATCCCCCCTGAATTTAATCGCAACTTAGTAAAAAATAAAACTTCAGAAATTCAATTTTTAGTAGATGGAGTAGATGCTAATACTGCTGGAATTGCTCAAGGTTATATCAATCAAATTATGAGTAATTATAATAGCCAATTAGCATCGAATACATCATCAGTATTAATTAATACTCAAACAATTTTTCTTTATAATCCAGGGTTAAGAAGTAGCTGGTTTTTTATACCAGGAATGATGGGAGTAGTATTAACATTAATTAGTTCTCAACTTGCTTCTGTGACCTTAGTAAGAGAAAAAGACACAGGAACTTTAGAACAATTGCTCATGACTCCATCTGAGCCTTGGGAAATTTTGTTAGCAAAAATTGTACCTCTATTTGTTATGTTGATGGGAGATGTTTTGCTGGGTTTGGGTGTGGGTAGATTAGTATTTGGAGTGCCTTTTCGAGGAAATTTATTTTTATTCTTAGGACTATCAGGACTTTATTTATTTGTCGGCATTGGTATAGGGATGATTCTAGCAACTCTTTGTCGTAGCCAGCAACAAGTTTTATTGATGACCTTCTTCATTAATCTACCTTTAATTCAACTGTCGGGCGCGATCGCTCCTATTGAAAGTATGCCGATTTTTATGAAATATTTTTCTTTACTTAATCCCCTCCGTTACTATGTGATAATTTTGAGGGGAATTCTGCTCAAAGGTTTAGGCTTAGAAGTACTTTGGCCACAGATGTTAGTTTTGATATTATTCGCCGTAATCCTTTTATCTATAAGTATCAAAAGATTTCGTACTCAGCTAAGTTCCTAGACAAAATAAAAAGAACTTTTGCTTGAGCTATTTTTGCTGGTCACTATTCTGCTGTAAATTAACAACGTTTAGGAGACATTATGAAGTTTACAACACTAATTAAAAATTTATCCCTTACTACAGCCTTATTAATATTAAGCACTCCTGTTTATGGAGCTTCACTGACAGTCATTCCTAGTGGAATACAACTTGATGAAGACCCCATTAACGACTTTCTTGGTAATCCTGGGGACATCCTCAGTTTTACAGTAAGACTTGATACTACTGACCTTCCTAATCCTCTCAAGACCTTACAATATGAAGTATCCCGCAGCATTGTTGAATTAGAATTAGTTGATATTTTTCGTTCCCCTTCCGATATTGCATTTTTTCCAGATTTTCAAGGAATTGGTCGAATTTCTGGCACTGACAGTATTGCAGAACTTACTCGTACTAATGCTGATGGAATAGCTCCTGGTACTATTTTTGATCTGGAGACAGTTATTTTTCAAGTAACTCCTCAAGTAAGCAATGACGGATTACCAGATCGACAATTTAGCTTGATAGAAGCTACTGATATATTTGGTAACGACTTACGTAATTACTTTACCCAGTTATCGGAAACTGGTGACGTGGACATACAACAGCGCACAGTTCCAGAACCGTCTTTTTTCTGGGGTTTAGGTCTAATTTTAGGGTTCTGTAGCCAAAAGTCGCGAAAGACAAAATCGGGTTGCTCAAACACAGATCAACCGCATCTAGTTTCAAACTAGTAGTTTTTAACAAATTAGTTCGGGGGATTGGGGAGACCAACACTCGTCGCTTCGCGATTGGGGATTGGGGACTGGGAATTTAAGTAAAACTCCAGTTTTCGCTTCACGAACGAGATTTATCAAATAAATAATAATACGGTTCGTAGCTCTCTACCTATTACCTCTTACTTATTGCCTAGTGCTTAACCAGTAAACTTAATTTTGTCCAAGTACTTAATGATAAATGTTTAATGATAATAGTTGCTCCTGATTAGTTTCTGTCTCAACAACTTGTTGATTGCTAAGAGGAATTAATTGGACAGCGCAAGCTTTTAATTCTGGTTCGAGAGAAATAGGACAAGCTTCTGGGTGAGTTAAGACGTTAGCTTCTGCATCTTTTGCCCATAATGCGCCCCAGTGCATGGGAACAAAAACTGTACCAGGTGCGATCGCCTTAGTGATTCTAGCAGCAAAACGACCCCTACCACGGCGCGATCGTAATTCTACCATAGCTCCTTCTTCGATAGCTAATTTCTCTGCATCTCTGGGATGAATTTCGAGGAAGGGTGAGGGCTGTTTTTTCATGATTTTTTCAATTCTTCCCGTCCTGGTCATTGTGTGCCAATGTTCGTAGAGACGACCTACTGTTAAGACAAAAGGATATTCATTATTAGGGGGTTCAGCCAAACCTTTTGAGTGGAAAGCAGCAAATCTGGCTCGCCCATCAGGAGTGTTAAAAGTACCATCAGTATAAAGTCTTTTGGCTGCTGGTGTTTCTTCTTTGCTTCTAAATAGAGCCGAAAATAATCCTGATTCTGCTTTTTGCTGTTGATTCTGGCTAGTATTACCTTGAGTGCTACACTCAAAAGAGGCTGTATGATATTCTTCTACTGCTTCTAAAGGACAGGGCCATTGAATAGGACCTTGTTGTCGCAATCTACCATGAGTTAAACCACTGACATCACAAGGGCGACCTTTTGTAAGTTGGACAAATTCATTATAGACGGCTGCGGAGTCAGCAAAATCAAATTCTTTAGTAAATCCGAGACGGCGACCCACTTCCGCAAAGATTTCCCAATCTGGTCTAGCTTCCCCAGGAGGATTACGAAATTGGGGACAAAGAGTAACAACTCGCTCAGAATTGGTCATAATTCCTGTTTTTTCTCCCCATTGGGCTGCTGGCAATAGTACATGAGCATAAGCAGCCGTTTCCGTGGGATAGTAGGCATCTTGGCAAATAGTAAAAGGAGATTTAAGCAAAGCTTTTTGAGTCCGTTTTAGATCAGGCATACTTACTGCTGGATTTGTTGCAGCTATCCATAACAGTCCTACTTCTCCTGTTTCTAAACCTGTAATCATCGCCCAAGCATCTTTCCCTGGAGTACAAGAAATACTACCTGCTGGAATCTTCCACAACTGCTCTACTTCTGCTCGATGTTGAGGATTTTTCACCACACGATAGCCAGGAAGAATATGGGACAAACCTCCTGCTTCCCTTCCTCCCATAGCATTAGGTTGTCCTGTTAAAGAAAAAGGACCTGCTCCTGGTTTGCCAATAGTTCCAGTCATCAGATGCAGATTAATAATAGTACGGACTTTTGCTGTTCCTTCTGAAGACTGATTAACTCCCATCGACCAGAGAGACAGTACTTTTTCTGAGTCCGCCCAATAGCGACCAGCTTGTTCTAGATGATCGATTCTAATACCACATCTACGGGCTACTATTTCTGGGGGATAATGTTGGATTACTTCTGCATAATGAGTGAAGCCTTGGGTACATTCATCGATAAAGAGGGTATCTAGTTCTCCCCATTTCATTAATAGATAGGCAATACCATTAAGTAAGTCAATATCTGTACCTGGTTTAATAGCCAGATGTAAGTCTGCTGCTTCTGCTGTTTTGGTACGTCTGGGGTCAACTACAATCATTTTCACCTTGCGATTCTTTTTGTGGTGCTGTCGCAAGCGATTAAAAACAATGGGGTGACATTCTGCGGTATTTGTCCCAATTAAAAAGGCACAATCGGTTAATTCTAGGTCATCGTAACAAGGTGGGGGACCATCAGAGCCAAAACTTTGAATATATCCTGCTACTGCTGAAGACATACAGAGACGGGAATTAGCATCAAAATTATTTGTCCCTAAACAGCCTTTGAGTAGTTTTTGAGCAATGTAGTAATCTTCGGTTTGAAACTGACCCGAACCATACATACAAATACCATCTGCACCATGAGTGACTTTAACTTCTTGAATACGGGTGACAATTTTATTTAAAGCTTCGTCCCAACTGACTTTTCTAAAAGCCTGATCTAAAGAGTCTCGCATCATGGGATATTTCAGGCGGTCTTTATCTAAAGATTCCGCAATAGTCCCACCTTTAACACATATTTTACCTTTACTAGAAGGATGGGCGCGATCGCCCCTAACTTGCCATATGGGATTACCGTTACTATCTCTATTAGTAGCTTTTCCTGGTTGAGCAGGGGGTAATACTTCTAAGCCACAACCAACACCACAATAAGGACAAAGGGTTTTAGTAGATTCGCTCATGAGTACACCTCCCAATTTTTGTTGTAGTAAATAAAAATTAAATTTTTTGTATTTTAATAAGTTTTGAGATTATTAAGATGAAAAACTATTTTGTGCTTTGTTTCAAAAGTAAATTTAAAATTAAAACCTATATTTTTTGACGGTGAAGGATGTTAGGGTACTGTTCGCATATCTAACAAGCCTGCTGACTTTTGTAAGGGCGCAAGCCTTGCGCCCTAGTTTTTTTTACTACCCCGACTAGAATAATTAGAAATTGATTTCGGTTTCAATATTACTCATATTAGGAACAGAAGCAGTTTCCAATTCTCCTTCATGGTGTTCTGCAAAAGAGCCTTTAGGTTCTTTGAGAACGAAGAAACAGAGGAAAGCTACAATCAAAGCAGCTACTCCCATAATTTGGAAGAAAATACTATTGGCTTGAGCAATAATGGCGGGAGATGGTTCAGCACCGCCACCTAGCCAACTAGGAAGCAAACTAAAGATAGTGAGATAAGCTACTGCACCAACATTACCGTAAGCACCAACATTACCAGCAACTTGTCCTGTGATGCGACGTTTCACTAGAGGGACAATAGCAAAAGTAGAACCTTCTCCAGCTTGTACAAAGAATGAGCAAGCCATAGTTAATACTACCGCAGCAGGTAAGAACCAACTGCTATTAACTGTACTCAGTAGTAAGTAACCGATACCCATACAGCCAGTAAGTACACCCATAGTCACTTTACGACTACCTAATTTATCGGAGATTAAACCACCGCCAGGACGAGCAGCTAAGTTCATAAACGCATAACTAGCAGCAATCATCCCTGCTTGGGCTTTGGACAGTTCAAAAGTACCTTCAAAGAATGCAGGTAACATTGATACTACTGCTAACTCAGAACCGAAGTTAACAATATAAGTTAACTCTAGGATTGCTACTTGAGAGAAGTTGTAACGGTCTTGAGCAGGATAGCGTTTTTTACCACTTAATAACTCTTTATTAACACTCCAGCAGTTATAAGCTTGGAAGAGATATAAACCTGCTAGTGCTATCCAGACAATGTACATAGTATTAACGCTGTAGAATTTGACTTTCATCAAACGCCAAGCCAATAACATCAGAATCCCAGTAAGTGGTATGTTCATCAACATCAAAAACCAGAAATCTCTCTTGGTAGTTACTTCTAAACCTCTAGCACTAGAAGGTCTGCGATAAACTTTACCAGGAGGTGTATCTTGAACATTGAAGAAGTAAATAACACCGTAAATAGCTGCAATAATTCCAGTACCAGCAATACAAGCACGCCAGTTAATCAAGGCTTCACCAGTGAGAGGGTTAACCCCACCGAAAGATAACCAAGCACCTACTGTTGCTAGGGTAAATGCGGAAAAAGCGGAACCAAAGTTACCCCAACCACCATAGATACCTTCTGCAAGTCCGATTTCTTTGGGGGGAAACCACTCTGCTACCATGCGGATACCAATTACGAAACCAGCACCGACGATACTTAGTAGTAAACGAGAGATAACAAGCTGGCTGAAGTTTTGTGCAGCAGCAAACATCATACAGGGGATGGCTGCATACATCAGAAGAATTGAATAAGTCAGGCGAGGTCCAAATTTATCCAGTAGCATCCCGATAATAATCCGTGCTGGTACGGTAAGAGCTACATTACAGATAGCAATAGTTCTGATTTGACTAACTTCTAGTCCTAAATCTGCTTTTACTGTTGTGGCTAGAGGAGCTAGGTTAAACCAAACTACAAAAGATAAAAAGAACGCAAACCAGGTCATGTGTAGGATTTTATACCTGCCCCTGAATTGCCACATTTCTCCTAACATTTTTACCTTCCTTTAAAACTGAATACGACAACACTCAAATCTAAAATTTATAACTATCTACTTTTGACACTTGGAAAATATAATTCCGCTATTTTTAAGTAGATTTTCTAGGTACTTAGCACATAGTTTCTGCGCTTAATTTTTTTAGTAATTACCAGAGCTTTTTTTAGCTAATTTTATTAGCTGTTTTGATGGTTAATTTTGTTAGTTACTGAGCATATAGATTCACATTATTAAATGGATTAATTAGTATCTTTGGCTACAAAAATTCCCAGACCACCCTCTTGTTATGAGAATTTTGCATAATTAAAATACTTGTGTTGCATCAAAGCTATTTTATTAATTATCAACAGATTTTTTCTGCTAGATTGCAACTAGAATAATTGTCTTAATTAATAGGTGATTAGTCCTACCTTAAGGGATGAGGGATGAGGTATGGTGAGATAGAAAACAATCGAAGGTACTCCGCCGTCAGACAGTAGAGTACCTTCAACTTCGTCAGGATTTTCCTTCTTCCTTACAGCAAAGCTGCTTAACTATTTTGGGGTTGCACCAAATTCTTTGATTAAAAGTTCTTTGAGTAATGGCTTAAGCTCTTCACAAGCAATTCCTTTTTGAACCACATCTCCTAATTTAGCTTCTTTGCCGACTTTTCCCCCCATAAATAAATCTACTCCTTCAACGGTTTTACCATCTTTGCGAACTTTAGTCCCCATAAAACCAATATCTGCTACTTGGGGTTGACCACAAGAATTAGGACAACCAGTCCAATGAATTCTGACTTTATCTGGTATGTTTAATTCTGCATCTAATTCTCTAGCTAAACTTAACGCCCGATTTTTAGTTTCTACTAAGGCAAAATTGCAGAATTGCGCTCCTGTACAGGATACTAAAGACCTTTCTAAGGGTTTGGGTTCAAGGACAAATTTTTGTAGTAAAGGTTCTGTTAAAAACGGTTCAAGATTAGCATCTCGAATATGGGGAATAATGACATTTTGCTCAACAGTTAAACGGATTTCTCCATTGCCATAAACTTCCCCCATTCTTGCTATATCAAACATATCTTGAGCAGAAAGTCTCCCTGCGGGAACGTGCATTCCTACATAATTTAATCCTGGTTGTTTTTGTTTAAATACTCCCAGATGATCTCGTTTTTCCCAGTCTAGTTCGTCTTTTTCCGCAGCAGGAGTAAGTGGTTTACCAAATTCTGTTTCTACGAGGGAACGGAATTGTTCTAATCCTAGTTCCTCAATTAACCACATCAAACGAGATTTTTGGCGATTAGCTCTCGAACCGCGATCGCGAAATACTGTTAAAATAGCTCTAGATACTTCTACTACATCTTCATTGGGAAGTACCCAAGCATTGAGAGGAATAGCAGCTTCAGCCCGTTTAGCCGAGAAAAAGCCCCCAACTAAGACATTAAACCCTAACACACCCTCTTTATAAGCAGGAACAAAGGCAATATCGTTAATTTCTGCATGAACTGAGTTATCTCTACCCCCTTCGATCGCAATATTAAACTTACGGGGTAAGTTGGTAAAGTCATAATTACCTTTTCCTTGGTTGGTAATCATGTCTTGAACTTTCTGCACTAACTCCCGAGTATCAATAATTTCATCTGCATCAATTCCTGCCATCGGAGAACCTGTTATATTACGGACATTATCCATCCCCGACTGAATAGAAGTTAATCCCACTGTTTCAAATTGACGGAAAATATCAGGGATATCTTCGAGACGAACTCCCCGTAACTGGATATTTTGTCTGGTGGTAATATCTGCGCTACCGTCTTCGCCATATTTCTGAACTATTGAAGCATAAACCCCCATCTGTTCGCTGGTGACGATACCGTTAGGAGTCCGCATTCTAAGCATAAATTTGCCTGGGGTTACAGGACGATAAAATATCCCTAACCATTTCAGTCTATGTTCTAAGTCGGTTTTTTCTATGGATTCCCAACCCTGTTGAGCAAATTTTTCGATTTCATCTTTAACAGCCAAGCCATCTTTTTCCGCTTTGAATTTCTCAAACTTGTTTAACTTAGCTTTAGCTGGTTTAGCAGTATTTACCATATCCTATTTTCCCTTAACTGTTAATAATTACTGTTAATTTTCTACTTAATCCAATTTCTTTCCCCAAAAATCTTTGTTACTCCCTATTGGGTTCTCTTTATCAACATCCCCGCGTGAGTCCCTACCCGAGCGCGTAGCAGGGTAGGGAGGTAGAGCGCGCCGTCAGGCAATACATAACTTATTTGACCTCCGCAATAACTTAACTTTTGAAAGTGAAAACTGACCTATACGCTTCCAGTTATGGTCATAAACACTTAATTTCTTAGACTTTTCAGTATTGGTAAACCCACCAATCCAGCCACGATATTTAACACCCGCTTTCTCTGCTTCTACATAATCACCAGCACGATAACCAAACGCAGTGACAGTTCCTCCTTTACGCTTTCTAATTCCTCCTGCACTGGGATTATCGAAATGTAAAGCACGACGAAAATAGGCAGGTCTGGTAATCACTGTGAATACTGATTCAGTAATAGTCACTTTCCCTTGCCATTGATGACCGTGACTATTGTTAGTAGCAAAAGGTTTGAACCTAACAAATTTACTAGCAGCTAAAGCAACCCCATCTACGGCATGAGTTTCAGGTACAGGATTTTTCTTGTTCTGTTTATCTTTAAATAGTCTTAAGTACTTTCTAATTTGGCTAGTGCCATTACCATCTTTTTGCCATCCATACATTTTGCTGACAGGAGCAAGCTTAAATAACTGTTCTATGCACCAATACTGTGCAGTCATAACAGGACTAAAACCTTTTCCCGACTTGGCATTTTTTCTTCCTGATGTTAAATCCACGTCAGCTTTGACCACTTCGTAAACTATGTCACTAATCGGAAAAATTGAGCATAATTCTTTAGCTATGCGAATTTCCATTAACCTTGATGCCAAGATAGATGGTGGTAATTTGGATTTAATGCGATTGTTAAACCTTTTCTGTCGGTGATTTCTGAGTTCAAAAGCTAAGTTCCGCTTGATTCTGCGCCCTCGTCTAACTCTACGTCTTCCAGCTCTACCACCAACATTTTTGATTACTTTTTCGTTTTTAATTACCGCAGTACCAAGACGTTCTTTAACTCTTTGAAACGGTAAAACAGCATGACCGCGAAATAGAGTAGCCAAAGAACTCTGAACTCCAAAACCAGAATAGGACTTACCTGGGTCACAACCGCAGACTATGGGTTGAGTCTTGGTATCTGATGGAGTAACTAACAACTGGACATAATAAACACCCAAGTCATTCCATTTACCAACAGCTTTGCCATCTCTTACCCATCTTCTAGCACGACTAGCCAAAGTTGGCATAGCTGGTGTGCCATCTTGATTTACTACTGGTACTCTTGAATTCATAAAGTGATAAACCTCCGCCTTTTGGAGTAAAAAGTCCCTACGAGCTACCAGAATAAAGATTTCTTGCCTTTACGCAACATCTAGATCAGTAGATTTAGATGTGTACAGACTAGGGAAACATCTGTACGTCTGTACCATATTCTGGCTCATGTTCTAGTCAATTCTCACGTTGCTAGCTGATCCTAACAAGCTCCCGATAAATCGGGAGTAATTGACTATGGGAGTTCAGATAGCTCGATCAAAGTCTATTTATTTTTTATTTAATGAGTCAAAATTAATCTATTTTGTATTTTTTGTAACCAAATTTTACTGACTATAAATTTTAAACATAGCTTTAATGCAATTTATGTATCTGAAGCGGGAAAAAAATCTCAACTAAATCGGTTAATGGTTAGTGGTTAGTGGTTAGTGTTTAGGGATTGGGCATTGGGGCTTGAAAAGCTGCAATAATAAGATTTATATCAAAAGATTAAGTTGCTGAATTCAACTACAGTTTAAAAATTTTTTTACCAATGACTTCTAAAGTACTGACAAAATCCATAGATTATCCCGAAAATACTGTCAAAAGAGCAGCTAGAGCCTTGTTTTGTTCTCCTTTTAAGCTAAATTTATTTACGGCAATGCGCTATCGCAGTATACCTTTGCCAGATATGGTAGAAACCACAGGAGTAGAGAAAAATTATACTTTAAATGCGATCGCTGAAACTGCTGCAGAATCCTATTTAATGTGGTTGATCCAAGTGGGTATTTTACGACGAGAAGTAGATGGACAGGGAATTACAGACAGTTTTCGTCTTACTCCTTTGGGCAGACAAATTATTGAAAAATGGCAACCTGAAGGTAGTTTTCCGAAGCCTTCTTGGAAAGAGCGCATCTCCAATTGGTTAAATCGTTGGTTACAATGGTCATTTTAAAGAGAAATTTCTTGATTTTTTCAGTAGATATATCTAATTATTTAAGATAGTTATATCTAATTGCTATAAAGATGGATATATTCCAGCAAAGGATTAATTGATGAAAGCGATTATGGTGGTGGGGACAACCTCCCATGCAGGAAAATCGTTCCTGACTGCTGCTTTGTGTCGAACCTTAGCTAGACAAGGCTGGCGCGTAGCACCCTTCAAGGGACAAAATATGGCTTTAAATGCTTATGTTACCTCTACTGGGGGGGAAATTGGTTATGCACAAGCAGTACAAGCTTGGGCAGCAGGAATAATTCCTCGGGTAGAAATGAACCCAATTTTGCTTAAACCCCAGGGGAATATGACTTCTCAAGTCATTATGAAGGGTAAAGCGGTCGGAACGGTATCAGCTATAGAGTATTATGAAAAGTATTTTGACTTGGGTTGGGAAATGATCCAAGACTCTCTCTATCGCCTATCGCTAGAATTTGACGTGATTATCTGTGAAGGAGCAGGAAGTCCAGCCGAAATCAATCTCAAACATCGAGATTTGACTAATATGCGTGTTGCCAAGCATCTTAATGCCTCAACTATCTTGATAGCGGATATTGAAAGGGGTGGAGTTTTCGCCCATATAGTAGGGACTTTAGAATTATTAGAACCAGAAGAGCGATCCCTGATTAAAGGCATCGTAATCAACAAATTTCGCGGACATCAAGAATTATTGGCATCGGGAATTGAATGGCTAGAGAAGCATACAGGAATTCCCGTTTTGGGAGTTATTCCTTGGATAGACAATGCTTTACCTTCAGAAGATTCTCTCGATTTGTTAGATCGTAAACCATCTAACCAACACCATGATTTAAACATCAGCGTCGTTCGGCTTCCCAGAATCTCTAACTTTACCGATTTTGACCCCCTAGAAGCAGAAGCTACTGTAGGAGTTAGATATGTAGCTCTCAAAGACTCTTTAGGTCATCCTGATGCCGTAATTATTCCTGGGTCTAAAACCACAATTTCTGACCTTATAGCAATGGAACAAAGTGGGATGGCAAAACAATTGCAGGAGTATGCAGCAGCAGGAGGAACTGTAATTGGGATTTGCGGTGGCTTTCAAATGCTAGGTCAACGTATCATTGACCCAGAAGGTTATGAAGGTGAACCAGGGGAATATCGAGGATTAGGATTATTACCAGTTACTACAATACTTTCCGATAACAAAATTGCTCGCCAAAGACAAGTATTTTCCCATCATCCCCAAGCAGGATTACCCGTTGACGGCTACGAAATTCATTTAGGTCGCACCCGTATTCCTCAAAGAGCCAAAGAAGTAGAACATAAATATCAACCTATTTTTGACGATCCTGGTTTGGGTCTAGTAGATGAAAGTAGGTCTATTTGGGGTTGTTATCTTCATGGTCTTTTTGATAATGGTCCCTGGCGACGCTCTTGGTTAAATCATTTACGAAAACAAAGGGGGATGTCTTCTCTAGCTACAGGAATTGCTAATTATCGCGAACAAAGGGAAATGACTCTAAATTCTCTAGCTGACATAATAAAACGACATCTCAATCTCAAATCTATTATTTCTAATGATTACTATTAGCCGTCACGAACCCCCCGTTAAAACCCAGAGCGTTTTAACGGGGGCTTGAACAAAGCCCATAACGTGACCAGTTCACCGCGAATTTCAGGTAGCCGTTATTTAATTCATGACACCTAGGGGTGCTTGCCAGCCTGTCTTTCAACTGTATCTAGGTTTGATGTTCATCCTAAGTACCTAACTCATATTCATCAAAATGACGGATACAATTATGCTTTTTTAAAATAAGGATGAAGCACAGCGAGGGTTATTTATTGACCTCCATTCCTCAGTGCCTGTCGCCTGGGGAAACCCCAGGCGTTTATACGGCACGTCTCCCGCTAACCCTTATCAGGGTTTAGCAGGGAGTCCCCTGGAGGTATAGAGAAAGTAAACCGTATATTGGAGGACGCGCATTCCTCCCGTCGCCTCTGTGAAAGCAGTAGGCGCGGGTCTCCTGCGCGCATCAAGATGACTATCAAAATTCATTTTCTACCAGATGATGTGCTTGTAGAAGCGCAACCAGGAGAGCCACTCTTAGAAGTAGCAGCAAGAGCAGGAGTATTGATTCCTACAGGATGTCTTATGGGTTCTTGTCATGCTTGTGAAGTAGAATTAGAGGATGGGACTACTATTTGTGCTTGTATTAGTTCCGTTCCTAGTGGCAAATCAGAACTAACAATTAATATTTATGATGATCCTGCTTGGTAGAAGATTGGGGGTGTAAGCTGACACGCATTTAAATTGGGATTTTTGAAGTCTAGAACTGTTACAGTAAGGCTTCTAAGCGATCAAAATAAATACATAACAGCTTAATCAGTAATCAGTAATCAGTTATCACTTATCACTTATCAGTAAGAAGCATGAAGCAGACCTTCGGTAGTCGCTTCGCGATGAGGAAAAATAAATACCCCTGACCCCTGACCCCTCAGTCTCCCAGTCCCCCAATCCCCAGTCCCCAATCAATATATCAATGTGGATTACAGGAACAACTAAAACACAGAAAACCTCTCGCTTGGTAGCAGAGTTTAGTAAATGGGTGAGACAGCAACTAACTCAACCTAGTAAAAAATCCCCTCAACAAAATTTATCTGCTACAGTGCTAGTTTTAGCGGCTAATAATCATAATCGCGGAGGGTTGAGCGATCGCCTTTCTGAAGCAGTCGAGGGTACTTATCCTGTAATTTGTAAGACTCCTGTGGGATTTATTAGTGATGAGGTAGAGTTATTTTGGCCTCTGATTTTTGAAAAATTACAGATTAAACCCCAGTTTCCCCTAAGATTACGCCCCGAAACCGAACAAGAATTAGCAACTCAATTATGGCGAGAACACCCTCAATGGAATGCTTTAATAGAAACCACAAAAGAATATCGTTTCGTAAGGGAAACTTTAGATTTATTGCAGCTAGCTGGAGCTAGTGGGATTGCAGCAGAAGATATAACCTTGATTTTAGAGCAGGGATTGGGCAACCTGACAGAAGATGCAGAAAAGCTCTATCCCATTAGGGGTGAGTTGATTTTACAATGGCGTAATTGGGCTTTAGAAAGAGGATTCCTAACCTATGGCATTATTTATGAGTTATATTGGCGTTATTTATTGCCTAATGCTCAATATAAACATCATTTAATCCGTCGCTATCCTGCGGTTTTTGCTGATGATACGGATGATTATCCTGCGATCGCCAGAAGTTTTGTAGAAGTGCTATTAGATGGAGGTGCAGAAGGCTTTTTTACTTACAATCAGCAAGGAAAAGTGAGACTGGGTTTGAATGCTGACCCTGAATACTGGGAACAATTACGCGATCGCACTATTGTAGAAACATTATCTGTACCACCAAACACTTTAGTAACAGAAGAATTAGCAGGTAGCATAGTAGAATTAGTCAGCACAACTGGTTATGGTGTAGAAATTCCTGATTTTATTGAGTCGATTCAAACTATCTCCCGTGCGGAATTATTGCGTCAAACCGCAGCATACATTATTCACATCGTAAAAAATCAAGAAGTAGCCCCAGAAGATATTGCTATTATCGCTCCTGGTTTAGATGAAATTGCCCGTTACACCCTAATCGAAATTTTATCTGCTAGCGGTATTCCCATTGAACCAGTTAATGAACAACGCCCCTTAATAAGTTCTCCTCTAGTAAGAGCTTTGCTAACTCTCATGGCTTTGGTCTATCCAGGTATTGGGCGGTTATTAGACAGAGATTCCATAGCAGAAATGCTGAGTATTTTGAGCCAAAAACCCATAGTAGGAAAATTAGTACCTCAAATCGATCCAGTCAGAGCAGGATTATTAGCAGACTACTGTTATAACGTCGATCCAGAGCTACCGGATCTCTTACCAATAGACTCTTTTCCTCGTTGGGATAGATTAGGACATCAAGCTAGCACTGCTTACCAAAAAATCATGGAATGGATTAATAATATGCGATCGCAACAATACAAACAATGTTTCCTGACTCCAACTATTTTTATACATGAGGCGATCAAACATTTTTTGGGAAAAAATAACTACTATGACTATGACCGACTATCCGCTTTGCGAGAACTTATAGAAACCGCCCAACACTACTGGGAAGTAGATCGAAGACTCAAACAAAATGAACCGAGTTTTCAAACCCAAGCTGTCACTGTTGCTCAATTTATCCAGTTACTACGTCGTGGTACTATTACAGCTAACCCTCGCCCGATACGTCAGTTTCCACCCAAAAAAGGTGCAATATCTCTTGCTACCATCTTCCAATACCGCTCTCTTAAAACTTCTCATCCTTGGCAATTTTGGCTAGACGCTAGCTCTCATCTCTGGGAAAAAGGAGGTGCTGCAACCCTTTTTGCTGCGCCATTATTTCTCAAAGAGTGGTCAGGAAGAACTTGGATGGCGGAAGATGAATATGAAATGGATCAACAGCGTTTGCAAAGAATTATTCGGGATTTATTGGGTCGGGTAACAGAAAAAGTTATCCTTTGTCACAGTGATTTAGGAGTTAATGGTACTGAACAAATGGGAGCATTATTACCCCTAGTTCAAGGTTCTAGACAAGTTTCCTTTTCAATCAACAATCCTACTAATTAAGCTTCTAATTATAGCGTCTTACATTAATACTTAAATTTCTAATATAAATAGGGATAGCGATCACCTTCATAGAAAACAAGCGATCGCCATAATTACAAAGATAACCTATATTATTTTATTACATTAATACTTCAATTTGCAATATAAAGCTAATATAGCGATCGCGCTTTCGGGGATTAGCGATCGCTTTGATGGGGGAAAGAAGGCGATCGCTTTACTGCCAGATCAAATGTACGAATATTAGTCTTACAGTTTGACTTCAAGTAGTAATATAAAGTTAATGGCGATCGCCCTTTGGCAGAAAAATTTGCCAAAGGGCGATCGCCATTTTTAGAAGATCATATGTACGTTAATTAATACTACTAATTAAATTCAATTAGAAACATCAGAGGAGATAATAGCGAACGCTAAATCTCGATTTTGAAACCCTTACAGAGTATGAGTTTCAGGCAATAAAAGCCTTAGCTAATTGCTATTATTTTTTAACATAAGTCTTTCCACTCACAAGATAACGGATACCTGATACACCACCAACTAACAAAAGACCCAAAGTGGGATTAACTTCAAAGGGTACAGGAGTAGCAGGATTTATATCCAAAGCAATTGAAACAGGATTAGATAATCCTGTTGTAACTAAATCAGTTACATTACTACCGTCAAGATTAGCTCTTTGAATTTTATCTGTAGCAGGATCAATCCAATACATCTGACTATTGTTCAAATCCAAAGCAATTCCAAAAGGATTATTTAATCCTGTTGTAACTAAATCAGTTACATTACTACCGTCAAGATTAGCTCTTTGAATTTTATC
>JASJCP010000238.1 GCA_030065935.1 Xenococcaceae cyanobacterium MO_167.B27 | reverse complement strand
CTAAACCATAGGCTTTGGCTTCATCAAAAATAGCTAACTCATCAATAGCAGGTGCAGTCCAATAAGCTAATATTTGGGGTTTGGCTACTAATAATCGTCCGTTTTTAGGGTCTAATCGTTGTACCCATTGCGGAACATTAATGCGACCTCATCCCAATCGAGATCGTTATCCTAATGGCTATTGTCCAATCTACCAATGTAATAGTAAGTATCCGCCAAAAATAGGAGAACGATTAGACCCTAAAAACGGACGATTATTAGTAGCCAAACCCCAAATATTAGCTTATTGGACTGCACCTGCTATTGATGAGTTAGCTATTTTTGATGAAGCCAAAGCCTATGGTTTAGATGCGGAATTATATCCAGAATCAGACCAGTGTGATGTTGCCATCAGCGATCGCAATATTGGGATAGATGCTAAATCTTATCGTAGTCCCGTATTACTAGCCTTAAAACTTAATCGCAGTATTGGCGGACTCATTTTTTACAAAACAAGAATTGTGGCGATTACAGATGAGCTTATTGAAGATTGTCCAGGCTATTTATCTACTTTGCGTTCTTTATTAGATAAAAAAAGTGAGACAGCAAGCCTACAAATAATGTCTGTGTCTGCGGTTATCAAAAATATACAGGGGGGAAATTATGCGAGCTAAACCTCAGCCAGCTTTTTGGACAGGAAATGAGCGCATTTGTTGGTTATGCGTGGTAATGGAAGAATTTGTAGGAGTTCAATCTTTAGAATATGCTCCTGTAGTCATGTCGGGAATGGAGAGTGTTTATAATGCACCCATATTGGAATCAGCAAGACAAGCAATTTTTAATCTGCGTCAGATGTCCTTGAATTATGCAACTAAAAATTCTTTGGAATATGCAGTAGCAATATATAACGATCATCACTATAGGAATGGTACTCAAGGAGTGTATGAAATTGATAGTGAGACATTGCAGTTTTGTAGAACTGATTTTTTAGAAGACTCTAATATTACTAAAGCTAGAGAAATCTTAGCTGCGCCTATAGATTATAAGTTTCACGGTCGAACAGTAGCTAATCCTCAGCAACAAATGGCAATTTCATTAGGAGATCGAGCCACTTCAACTCGTTTACCAATCTCTCCTATTACCGCACCTTTAGCCGAAAGGCGAACTCACAATCTTAATCGACAGCCAAGGGGTAGTATTTCTATTCCTATTGAGGAACTGTATCAGATTGCGGAGGAGATGGACAGAAAAGATCGAGAACATCCTGAAAGAAGATCGGGTAATTGGACAACACGCTTGAGACACTTCGAGATAAAAGTACCAGCAGCAGATGAAGGATTAAGAATAGAACAGGCAACTATTGAATTATCAGGAATCAAACATTTAATTGGTTTGCCTGGTGCTGGTAAAACCACAATCTTGATGGCAAGTGGAGTTTGGCTTGGAAGGAAGGGTTATAAAGTAATGCTAGTTTTTCCTTCTATCGAAGTTGCCAGAAAATATATGGCTGACTTAATGTTTTATGGTGTAAAAGTGGGAATGCTAGTGGGTCAAAATCCGACTACCAGGCGTTCTCACAGTGATCGCATTGCTGAAACTATTGCTGCTTCTGGAGGACAAGGAGGTTTTGCTTACACTCTTGATGGTGCAGACTCTTTTGCTTTTAATTGCTTACTTCCTGCTTTTTCGACTGCGGAAACCTCTCTATGGGGTTATGGCTATGCGCCTTGTGACAAAATTCAACAAAGTTCGCCTCAAGGAAAAATCAAAGAATATCTTTGTCCTCTCTGGACAATGTGTGGCAGGAATAAAGCACCGCGAGACTTAATTGATGCCGATATTTGGGTGGGACATATTCGGTCAATAGATACCAATGTACCTTATCAGGCGATCGATGAGGAAATTCGTTACTTTGAATTAATGGCTCGAACCTTCGATCTAGTTATCTTTGATGAAGCAGATATGGTTCAGTCTAATTTAGATGAATATGGAGTAGCAAAATTAAATCTTTCTGGTGCAGATGATTCCATTCACCGCATTATTTTAGAGCAAGTTCATAATCCTTTAGCCAGAAACAAAACATATCTATTAGCAGACCGAACTATTGAACTTTACAGTCGCAATATGGCTGAGTTTGGCAACCATAATACTTCTTTGGTTAGCTTACTGCAAAATATTCATCCCAGATTGAAAAAAAGGTTTGAAGGGAAATTATTAACAGTATCGCGAATAATCACCGAAATATTAGAAGGATTTGAAGAAAATAAAGCTTATTGCAAAAGAGATAGGGCTAATACGGCAGAAATTCAACAAGGTTTTACAAAAACTCATGCTCTTAGGGACTTTTGGTCAACTGCTGCTTACACTGCATTTTATGACCGCATTGGTACAGAAACCCCCAAAAAAAGTTTGAAACAGGATTTATGTTCTCGCACTTTAGGCATAGATAAAAATCAACTTGACGCTAACTGGAAGGAACTTATTGGGCTTTTCAGGCGTTATCTTGCAGAAAATTTGGTCAAAAAACGAGACGATATTCTCAAAAAGATCGCTAACTTATTCCTGAATATCTGTTTTCCCAATAGCCAACCACCCCATCTTACTCGCGATGCCATCCCTTTTTTAGTAGGTATTACTTGGGTAATTTTAGGCTATCAACGGACTGTCCCTGAAACTAGAACAATGGTTGCAGAGGGACTTATTAAAGAGCCAATTGTCAATCCGCCTCTTTCCGATCAATTACGTCGATTTACTCCTGAAAATCTGATTGGATTGCTTTCTGGAGTTAAATATAATTTTAAAAATGCTGGTACTAATCGCAACAATTCTAGTAATGTTACTCTTTCTTATATCACTTTTGTTGGTGCGCCTCGAATGTTAATGCACCGATTTGATCGTTTGTTAGAAGCTGATGGGAGAAAAGATGCACCAGCAATTTTAATGACTTCAGCTACTTCTTATTTAGAAGCTAGTCCTGCTTATCATATTGATGTTTATCCTAATTATTTATTAAAACCTAAGTTAGAAGAAAAAAAAGCAGAAATAGAGCCAAGTAGATACTATTTTCAATGTTTCAAAGATAAAGAAAGAAATAATGAACCATTGCGCTATAGCGGTGCTGGAGAATTAAGAAATCGCAATCTTTTGAAAATGGTTGATGAATTAGTAAAAAATGGCGATCTATCTGAAGTCAATAAAGCTATTAGAAACTTTGATGTCAGAGATGGTATTCGTCGCAAAGCTGCTTTTGTCGTTAATAGTTATCAACAAGTAAGAGATATCAAAGAATATTTAGATCGCAACTACCGAGAAATCGGCAGACGTACTAAAGCCGTTGTGCGCTACCTCAAAGAAGGTGAAAAACCCTCTGATTACGTAACAACCTCTCAATGCGAAGCTTTAGGAGATGATGACACCTGTGACTTGATTATCTTTGCAATGGTAACAATAGGTCGTGGGGTCAATATTGTTTTTACCAAAGGTGCTAGAAAAAGAGATGCTGCAATTGGTTCGATATATTTCCTAACTCGTCCTCATCCAACAACAGATGATACTCAACTTTTATACAGTTTAGCAGGACGTGCCACCCAAGAATTCGATCACGTTACATTTTCATCAGCATTCGGATTAACAGAGATATACCAAACTTGGAATGAGGCGCGAGCCAACATTTACCGAGACACCAGAAGACTACTACAAGAGCCACTAATGGCTAGTAGATTAGGTGCTGAACTATTTAAACCCTTTACTGCCAATCAAATGGTAGCCATATTACAAACAATTGGACGGGGTATGAGAAATGCTCGTCCTGTATCAGTCTATTTTGTTGATGCAGCCTGGGCTCCCCAATCAGCTAGAGGTAAGCCCGATTCTCCTCGCGACAGTATGTTAGTACAAATGCGCGTGATTTTAGAAGAATGTGTAACCCATCCCGATTCCACGATTCGAGAGATATATCAAGAACTTTATGGTGCTTTTCTCGAACCTTTAAGACGAATTGACAAGGTGATTTACCCTGCAAATTTATTTAAGTCAGAAGATTCGGTTTACAAAGACGACGACTTTGAAGATTATGACCCTTTATATGATATGTAACCAATCATGACTACATCTCAAGAATTGAACGTAACTCAAGTAGAACATTTTAAGCCAAACAGCATGAACAATATTAGCGAACCAATAAATATTATTCTTTCTGCTCTATTGATTCAAGATAAACTGTATAAACTAGCATTACCGCCTATTAAAAAATACATTTTATTAGGTCAAGCTAAAACTTTAGAGACAATTACACTAGCTTTTACCGTTCCCGATAACTTATCACCTGTTACAGTTAACGGATTTACTTTATCTTGGACTAAAGAAGCCTTGGCTAACCTTTCTCAAGTACATGAAGACGTTAAAGAAATTAAAAATTTACCTTATGCTTCTCTGAGAGGGTTAGTAGAGTTTAAATTATCAAATATATCTCGTATTGTGCCTGATATAGGATTAAATAGTTACACAGTTAAGCAGCGAAAACAAGAGCCTTTTGCTTATATTAACCAGGGAAAACTAGAGAAGATTATAAAAGCTTTAAAACCAATTCTTAATGATTGGATAGAAACCTATCTTGTACCTTATGGTCAAAGAGAAGGCGTTTCAGAAGATGCTATAGAAAGATTAAGAGAACTACAAGAAGAAAATAAACTTTTATCTATCAAACCATTTCAATCTCAAATATTTCCTTGGGGTTGGGATAAAGATAGTGGTACAACCCAAAGTAAAGACAAATTATCTTTTCCGCAATTTGCTGACTATATAGCCCGATTAGTTTCAGGTAATGAGATTTTTCAAGGATTAGGAAAAATCAAGCGCATTATTACCAGTCAAGGAGGTATGACTTCAGGAATAGTAAAATTGTTCACAGATTCTATTTCAATAGATAATAAAGGACTATTTAGCTTATATATAGAGTTTGAGCTTGTTACTTATCCCTCACTACATCAACCATTATTAACACTAGATGTTTCTAAGCGACGTTGGCTTAGTAGTCTTAAAGAAGATGGTTATAGTCCTAATAGTATTAATGGTTATATATTTTCTAAGAATCATCAAGATCGTATTTTTAACTTTAAACTAAATCGCCGTCCAATTCCCAATACTGATAAATGGGAATGGCAACCAGATAGTTCTTTTTCTGTTCTACAAAGGGAATTAAATTTACCATTAGAGAAATTTAATGGCGAACAAATTGCAAACGGAGCAGCGAATACCGATGATTGTAAAGTTGTTTTGACTTATAGTGATAGTGATTCAAATCAATCCCATGATATTAAAGCTGGTGTCCCCGAAAAAGATAAACTAGAAGCTTTTAGATCGATCGAGAAAATTTTAAAGCCTCAAGGAATAAAACCTTTTGATAGTTATAGTAAAGTCAAAATAACTCATTCTAAAAAAGATAAAGATGATGTTGATGCTGCCAGCAAACAAATTAATAAACCAACTTTGTTGAATGCTGTTGTAGAGTTTTTAGATAATCCTAATATTAGTAACTTTACTCCTAAATATCTGGGTAAAAAAACAGATGCAGAAATCAATGAATTATTAGAAAAGCATTTTGGCTTTAATCTAAGTGAAAAAGGACTGAAACTATTTCGTTTCAATAGTAAAAATCTAGACCAATCTGAGGAACTCAAACAGTTGATTCAACTCAATAAAGAAGCAGTTGAGCGTTTATACCCAGCGCAAAAGCCGTTACTAATTATTTTTCATGAAAATCAAAATCAATATAGTCTTAAACTGCTGCAAACAATTATCAATATCCTCTGGGGAAACAGCATAGAAATTCAGTGGTCAAGACTTCCAGAAAATACTCATGGAGCTAAAAATAAATTACCAGGAAGAGAATTGAACAATCAAGAAAGATCGCAACAAAGAATTGAAGCATGGAGAGACATCGCAGAAAAAGTTGCCAAAATAAAACGCCCAAAATTTTGTTTAGTAATGGCGAGAAAATGTTATCCTAATCCTGAGAATGAAGATAAGACATTTGATGATGATAAAGTTAATAAACCTTCAACTCGCAAAGCCTTGGCTTCTATTGGTCGTACTTGCGTACAGTTTATTATTCCTCCTTCAATTTGGAAAGATACAGGAGACGTTAACCTATCAGATTTTATTTTTCCTGCTCAATCATCCATTAAAGATTTACTCTGGGCGCATTCTGGTCGTATAGATGGGATAAAAGAAAAAGTTGACAGATACTTTAAAAATATTAAACCCAAAAACAGACCCAAAGAAATTATTGCTATTACTATAGAACGTAAAAATGGTGGTAGAAAAAGAGGAAGGCTTGAAAATACTTTTCTCCCTATAGCAATTAAAACTAATGTGGAAACAGGGCTAAGTGAAATCTGTTGTTGTTATGAAAATTCTAAAACAAAAAATCTTGTTATAACTGCTTGGAAACCATTTAATGAAACACTGTTTGATATAGCAGTTATTTCTCCTGTATCTCTAGGAACAGATAAAAATAATAAATATCTTCGCCATGAGCGTTTTCAAGAATTTGTAGAAAAGATTATTTCCAATTCAGTAAAAGAAAATAACAATCCTGTTGTTATGATTGACTCTTCCAATTGCGTACAACTTTGGAACTGGTTAAGCGATCGCAGAATGAATACTACAAATATTGATATTAATGGACAAACAAATATGCAGAAAAATTGGCAAGGAGCAAGAATTATTCGGATCAGACAAGATTTAGCCCCAGGAATTATCGAAGATAAAGTTAAATATTTAGCAGAGACATTCTTAGATGATACTAGAACTAAAGATGAATTAAAATTAGATAAAAATAAACAAATGAAAATTTCAGCCCCGTCTAGTACCACTGGATTATATAAGCTAGATATAGAAAATAAAACTGGTTGTGTTCCATATCTTTCTATTGGTCACAATACATTACATCAAAAACAAAGAGGTGCTAGCTGCTATCGAGAAGTAGAGCAAGATAAACTTTTGAGAGTGAAAGTAACAGATAAAAATGGCAAAGATAGCTATTAACAAGCTACTAATAAAGCTGGATTAAAAATTAAAATAGTACAAAAACAAAAACCATACACAGATCAATGGGCAACCCCAAATCCTCTAGAAATTGTAGTTACGCTACTCCAACAAGAAGATAACCCAGATAATATTGCTGGCTTTATTGAATCTCTACGCTATGGTTATGGTCATTTTAATGAATGGACAAAGTTACCCTCACCACTATTCTTTGAAAGAGTAGTACGGGATTATATTAGTGCTTTTAAATTACAAGAAGGGGAAGAAACAGAAGAATAATTAAAAATGCGATCGCCTGTTCTCTGCCAAAAGCGATCGCCATTTTTCAACTAATGTTTCAATACCAGACGATATCTAGGTTTACCACTACGGAGTTTTTCCATAGCTTCATTAATTTGGTCAAAAGAAAAAGTTTCTGTAATGGGTTCAATATTATGTCTAGCTGCAAATTCTAGCATTTTAGCCGTCGTAGCAGGGCTACCAAGAGGACTAGCAGAAATGCTTTTTTGACCTGCAAGCATAGGAAAAATTTGGGCTGATAGAGGACTAGGAATGACACCTACTAAATGTAACTTTCCTTTAGGGCGCAGCGCAGCTAGATAAGTATCCCAATCTAGGTCTGCATTGACTGTAGAAAGGATGAAATCAAAAGAATTGGCGACTTGTTTTAAGGCTTCGGGGTCGCGAGAATTCACAAAATGATTAGCACCCAATTCTCTAGCTTCTGCTTCCTTATCGGGACTGGTAGAAAAAGCTGTAACATCACATCCCCAAGCGTGTAAAAACCGTAACGCCATGTGACCCAAGCCACCAATACCAACTACTCCTACTCTATCTGTTGGCTGAATATCCAGTTGCACAATAGGATTAAAAACAGTAATTCCACCACAGAATAAGGGTCCAACTTTAGCAGGGTCTAAGTCTTCTGGTAAGGGTACAGCTCAACTTTGATGACCTCGTACTTTCTCAGCAAATCCGCCATGTCTGCCTACAATTGTACCTTCTGCGGTTAAACACAGATTATGGTCGCCCGACATACACCATTCACAGTGCATACAAGAATTAGCGTACCAACCTAAGCCTACTCGCTGTCCGACTTTTAAGGTAGTTACGGCATCTCCTATTGAAGCTACTGTCCCCACGATTTCATGACCAGGAACAAAGGGATATTGAGGTGCGACCTGTTCCTAGTAGGAGCTTCTAGAAACTAGAAAGGTATGGCTAGGGTGGTATGCTCAAGTAAGAATCTTGGAGAATATCATAACTGTTCCTTGGATGGAAGTGTAAGTCTTCCCCTTCAGAGTTAGAAGT
>JASJCP010000237.1 GCA_030065935.1 Xenococcaceae cyanobacterium MO_167.B27 | reverse complement strand
ATCAAGAAATAAATGATCGTGGAAAAACAAAAATCTCCTGATAAATAAGGATGCTACGCAGTTCGTTTTTGCTTTTGATTCATCTCCCACTAACCCTGTCGGGTTTAGATGGGAGTCCTCTCAAAAGATTTAAGATAGCATACAGTACAAAAAAACTATTTAAAAGCTAAAATAAAACCAGGACTCAAGCCTAGTTTTGTGGCGTTCATCCTGGAGGTGTTCGAGAAGTATCTGAATTCATAATAGAGAACATAGTCTATGGAAGACATCAGTAAGAAGTATTAACCTCTTAAGCAATTTGTCTAAAAACAATGGTTGTCAAACCCAACAAACCCCATTAGCCCCTTTAGGTTACGATCTAAAATTAGTCAATAAATTAACTTTGTAATTTTTGCTTTATGTTTGATGCTCTTTCCGACAAGTTAGAAGATGCGTGGAAAAAACTACGTGGTCAAGATAAGATTAGTCAATCTAATATTCAAGAGACTCTATCAGAAGTTCGTCGGGCTTTATTAAGTGCTGATGTCAATCTGCAAGTAGTTAAGGGTTTTATTGGTGAGGTTGAAAAGAAAGCTGTAGGCGCGGAAGTTATATCGGGAGTTAACCCAGGACAACAATTTATCAAGATTGTCTATGATGAGCTAGTTAAGGTGATGGGGGAAAGTAATGTCCCTCTCGCCAAAGCAGATAAACCCCCAACTGTAATTTTGATGGCTGGTTTGCAGGGTACTGGTAAAACCACCGCTACAGCTAAACTAGCATTATATTTACGCAAGGAAAAACGTACCTGTTTAATGGTGGGTACTGATGTTTATCGCCCTGCTGCAATCGATCAGTTGTTAACCTTGGGGAATCAGATTGATGTTCCTGTGTTTGAAATGGGAACAGATGCGGATCCTGTAGAAATTGCTCGTCAAGGTTTGGCAAGAGCCTCTGAAATGGGAGTGGATACAGTAATTATAGATACGGCGGGACGACTCCAAATTGACCCCGAAATGATGGGGGAATTGGCTCGCATCAAAGACACAGTAAAACCTGATGATGTTTTATTAGTAGTAGATGCCATGACTGGGCAAGAAGCTGCTAATCTAACCTATACTTTCCAAGAGCAAATCGGCATTACAGGTGCAATTCTCACTAAGCTGGATGGGGATAGTCGCGGTGGTGCAGCCCTATCTGTCAGACAAGTATCGGGACAACCCATTAAATTTGTGGGGACAGGGGAAAAAGTAGAGGCTCTAGAGCCATTTTATCCCGATCGCCTGGCATCTCGTATCCTGAATATGGGGGATATTGTCACCCTTGTAGAAAAAGCTCAAGAAGAGTTTGATTTGGCTGATGCTGCTAATATGCAAGCCAAAATTATGGAAGCGCGGTTTGATTTTAACGACTTCCTCAAGCAAATGCGCCTACTCAAAAATATGGGTTCTCTCGGTGGTGTACTCAAGCTGATTCCTGGGATGAATAAACTTAGTGGTGCAGATTTAGAGAAAGGAGAAACCCAACTCAAACGCACCGAAGCCATGATTAATTCCATGACTAAGCAAGAGCGACAAGAACCAGAATTATTAGCTCAATCTCCTAGTCGTCGTCGTCGAGTCGCTAAAGGCTCAGGATTTGACGAAAAAGATGTAGGAAAATTAGTGAAAGATTTTACTAGAATGCGCTCTATGATGCAACAGATGGGTAGCGGTGGAATGCCTGGAATGCCCGCTATGCCTGGAATGGGTGGCGGAATGCCTGGAATGGGGGGTATGTTTGGCGGTGGAATGCCTGGTATGGGTGCAGGAATGCCAGGATTTCGCGGTTATCAAGGAAAAACCAAAAAGAAAAAGAAAAAAAACAAGAAAAAGAAAGGTTTTGGCAATCTTTAGGGATTGGTGAAGCTGTGATTAGGGTAGGGGTACTCTTAAATTCTTCCCTGCCTTCCTCGCACCCCTTCGCTATGGAAAATTTCCTGTTATTACTGTGATTAGCATCACACTAAATATGTATTATTCTTTGTTATTTTTAAACTCCATATTGTCAAATACAGGAATCATTAAACATGGCTAAAAACAAAAAAAATAACAAAGGTGAAGCAGCAGCTTATGCAGTAGGTGGCGCAGCAGCAGGTGCAGCAACTTCAGCTACTCTAGGGGGTATGGGTTTAGCTGTAGCAGGTACAGCAGTTGGGATTGGAATGCTTCCCGTAGCTGTTGTTGGTGCTGCATTAGGAATGGCTGCTTATGGAGTAAAAAAAGCAATTGAAGATGAAGACTAACTATTCCTAATGGCGAGAAAAAAACCTAATGCTTTTCAAAAATTAGTCCGAGGTACACTTAGAGGTATTATTCTTCAAACTCACTCACAAAAACAATCTCCAAAAACAAAAAACAAAACATCAACGACAATCTCTAACAGACAAAAAGCTAAATCAACTACCCCAAAAGAATCAACAAAACGCTCTCGTTATATTCCCAAATCTGTTAGAGTTGCAGTCTTACATCGAGATAATTATAAATGTGTTTTTTGTGGGCGTACTTCTCAACAAATTGAACTACAGATAGATCATATTATTCCTTTCTCTAAAGGTGGTTCAAACCAAATTGATAATTTACAAGCTCTTTGTGTTGATTGTAATTTAGGGAAAAGTGATTCTATTTTATAGTTATTAATCAATGGGGTGTTTATCAATACCCTATTTTTTTGCTTGTTCGTATCATATAAAGTCCGTTTGATTACTTCCCATAAAACCTTTGTGTTGTTCTTTGCGTCTTTGCGTCTTTGCGCGAGTTGAAACACACTTGATATCCCTAGTTTTTTAGGAACTGATTTAACGTACTTTATATCATATAGTATGCAAGGCTCAATAATAAACATCAAAATCCTTCATCAAAGATGAATTTGCCCACCTCAATGAACTAAATCAGCCATAAGATTAAATTTGGGGGGCATTATCGCAAAATCTTTCAATTCCTCCCTCTACCTACCTTACAATATACAGCGATCGCCTCTGGGTTTAAACTAGGTGCGGGTTAGTTACACAAGGAAATCTTGGTTTATAAAACTTAGTCTTTTTTGATAACAGTTATTTTTAAGATAGTAAATACTGTTTCAAATTTAGTATTTGTTTCTATGTCTTCCGCCAGCAAACTTTCTTTAACTCGTCGTCCTCGTCGCCTCCGTCGTACACCTGCTTTACGGCGGATGGTACAAGAAACCCAACTAACAGTTAATGACCTAATTTATCCCGTATTTGTTATGGAAGGGGAGAATCTTAAAGAAGAAATCCCCTCGATGCCAGAATGTTATCGTTATACCCTAGATTTACTACTCAAAGAAGTAGCAGATGCTTACAATTTAGGGATAAATGCGATCGCTCTATTCCCCAAAGTTCCCGAAGAGAAAAAAGATAATAAAGGAACAGAAAGCTATAATCCTGAAGGGTTGGCACAGCGCACAGTAAGAGCGATTAAACAAGAAATTCCTGATATTACAATTATTACCGATGTAGCCCTGGATCCTTTCTCTACTTATGGTCATGATGGCATTGTAGAAGATGGCAAAATTCTTAACGATGAAACCGTAGAAGTTCTCGTAAAAATGGCGGTTTCCCAAGCGGTCGCAGGAGCAGATATTGTTGCTCCTTCCGATATGATGGACGGTAGAATCGGAGCAATTCGTCAAGGTTTAGATGCAGCAGGTTTTATTGATGTGGGGATTCTCGCCTACTCTGCTAAATACGCTTCTGCTTATTATGGTCCTTTCCGCGATGCTTTGGGTTCTGCACCTCAATTTGGTGATAAACAAACCTATCAAATGAATCCAGCTAATGCTCAAGAAGCTATTACAGAAGTTGAGCTAGATATTGCAGAGGGTGCAGATATTGTAATGGTAAAACCAGCACTAGCTTATCTCGATATCATCCGTCGTTTGAAAGAATATACTGATTTACCTATTGCAGCTTACAACGTCAGTGGTGAGTATGCCATGATTAAAGCTGCTGCGGAAAAAGGCTGGATCGATGAGAAGAAAATTGTCTTAGAAACCTTGATTAGCATGAAACGAGCAGGTGCAGATTTAATTCTGACTTATTTTGCTAAACAAGTTGCTCTAATGTTGCAGTAAAAGTCATAAAAGATTTTTTCAAAGCGATCGCATAGAGAAGAGGATGGCGATCGCTTTATAGTACCAGGAAAGACCCCAAAGTTAAAAAATTTATCTTTAATATTTTGAGAAGACTCCCACTAAAAACGAGGGCGATTACGGAACTTTCTCAAGATAGTGATTGGCGCACTAGATGGCGGACAGCGATCGCTTTAACCGCTTCTCAGGAACCTCAAGCCAAACAACTTTTAGCACAATTACAACAAGACGAAAATTATCGGGTAGTTGCTGCTATTACAACAAGTTAACGATTAACATACTCAAATGTTAAGGTCAAGTTTCTATTTTCTTAACTTGAGCTTTAAAATCTGTGGAAAACTAGAGATATTATGTGGGAAACTCGGGCTAGCTGTGGAAAACTACCCTAGTTAACCTTAATTAGATGTTGTGGAAATTCCCGAAACTTTTACTGACTAAAGTCTGTAAGGGGATTTTGGAATTATACCTACTTAATAATGGAGCCGAGCAGAGTCGAACTGCTGTCCAGACTGGATATTGACTTTCCGCTCATTCACAGGTTTAGTTCTTCTTATCCTCAGAACAGGAACCATCACTTATCCCTGATGGTGGGATTTTCTAGTAAGGTCTTTACTCTTCGGTCAACTAGAAACAACTTCAGAGTGCATCCGTTGGGGGTTACCCTTAATCCTTAACGGAGTCAGACTAAGAGTGAGCAAGTCACAGTTTGGACTTAGGCAAATACAGCCTGACGCTCGAATTTTACGATGTTGTTTGCATCTATATTTAATTGAGTCTGTATTTACGAGAGTTGACTCAATCTCTCGACCTGTATCACAAATTAGCTTTCACCAACCTGTCGAAACCGTTACGGCCCCTAGTGACATTTATATTATAGCGAATTTTTGCATTGTCTAGCTAGTCAAGAGAAGTTAGTGGTTAGTATCTGCTTTTCCAGGGGAAAACTTCCACAAATATTCTTAGTTGCCCAATCTATTTTGTACCGACTTTGTCACTTATAATAATTATTATTATAAGGATTATCACATGGAGCATTATTAATAACATCTTAATTTAATGAGTTTTCATGAATATAGCTTAAGTTTTCCAAGTAAGTTTGACAATCGTAAAAAAAAATACGTTTTTAATCACAAAAATAATATATATTTATGAAGAATTGTTTTAAATAACCCTATGGATTCAGATAGATACCAATATTATTGCTTGGATATTTTTAAGTAGAAGATACTCAGCCATCTCACGGCTGAAGCGCTCTTATACTCCGTCAAGTTCTCAAAAACTAGATAGAGGAATCGACTTAGTTGGGCATCCAACCAAGAGATTAAGTCAAGAATATTTCAGGTCAAACACATCTCTTTTGAGAACCTCAGTTTAATCCAATTCTTATTGATAAGCATTTTTAGAATGAAGTTATCTGTTTTTAAAAGCTTGCAGTTTCGGATGCCTTTAATAGTTTTGTCAGGCATTATTCCTTTAATTTCTGTAGCTAGTTTTTATGCTACTGAAAATGCTTCAAAAAAAATTACTCAAGAAGCAACAGAAAATCTTGACCTGAAAAGTATATTACTAGCAGAAAATATACAAGATTGGAATGAATCTAATGAGTTAGCTTTGCTAAATTTAAGCCAACAACCAGATATTATTAGAGCTAACCCTAATACACAACAAACAATATTAGCAAAAATAGTTAATACTTACGAGCATCTTTATCTAGCACATACGATAAATCTACAGGGATGGAATATATCTCGTAGTGATGGAAAAAAGCCTCAATATTATGGGGATCGTAATTATTTTCAAGATGCTATTGCTGGCAATCCAATTAACTACCAAACCATAATTAGTCGTACTACCAAACAACCATCTTTATGTATGTCTTCTCCTACTATTAGGCAAGAAGAAATTTTGGCAGTAACTTCAATATGTACTGATTTAACTGCCTTAACAGAACAGGTAGGTAAACTTCGATTTGGTCAAACAGGTTATGCTTTTATTGTGGATCAAAATGCAGATCTTTTAGTTCATCCCGATCCTGCATTAATCTCTGGATCAAGTTTGACAAATCTTAGTCAATATCCGCCAGTAAAAAATATTTTAGAAGGTAATGTGGGTAACTTTTTTTCTTTTACAGACGACAATAATGTTAAATGGGTTTCCCACAGCATTCTTTTAGATAATAATTGGGCTGTAGTAGTTCTCCAAGAAGAAGCAGATTTTTTTGCCAGTAAAATAGAGTTTCAGAAGCTAGCATTTTTCATTAATTTTGTCGTTATTGTTGGAACTAGTGCATTAACTTTTTTCCTCGCCAATCGTTTGATCGAGCCAATTAGAGATCTAAGTGAAGCAGCTATAACTATCTCTGAAGGTAATTTAGATCAAAAGGTAAATATAAAACGAGAAGATGAGTTAGGAATTCTAGCATTTTCTTTTAATCATATGGCAACTCAGTTAAAAAAATCTTTCGAGGAATTACAACAAACCTTTCAAAAACTAGAAAAAGCCAAGGAAGAAGCTGTATTAGCCAACCAATCTAAAGATCAATTTCTAGCCAATATCAGCCACGAATTTCGTACTCCTCTTAATAGTGTTTTAGGTTATGCAAAACTCTTACAAAGAGATCAATCTTTAGATGCCGATCAAATCGAGCAACTCAACACTATTCAACAAAGTGGAACTTACATCTTAACTTTAATTAACGATATTTTGGATTTAGCCAAAAGTCAAACAGGCAAGATGGAACTCCACCTGAAAGAGTTTGACTTGCTAAATTGTTTAAACGGAATTATTCGTATTGTTGAAAGGGAAGCCAAAGATAAAGGACTGAAATTAAAAACTCAATTTAAAAATCTACCTAATACCATAATAGGAGATCAAAAAAGACTCACCCAAGTATTAATGAATCTTTTGAATAATGGGATTAAATTTACATCTAGTGGTGAAATACTTTTAAAAGTTACTCTTGTGGAAACAACAAAAAATCGTAATCTTCCATTACAACAAAAAATACGCTTTGAAGTAATTGATACAGGTAAGGGTATAAGTAGCCAAGAACTCAAAAAAATCTTTCAACCTTTCGAGCAGGTTGGCAATATAGAATCTAGATATCTTGGTACTGGTTTGGGTTTATCTATTAGCCAACAACTGGTGGAACTTATGGGAGGAACAATAAATGTAAAAAGTAAATTAGGTAAGGGTTCTAACTTCTGGTTTGAGGTTGTCTTTTCCCAAGAAACAATTAGTTCTAACAAATCCCAACAGCCATACATAGGAGTAATAGAAGGTTACAAAGGCAGAAAACGCAAGCTGCTAGTAGTAGATGATAGGAAAGAAAATCGTTTGTTGTTAGCAAATATCCTCGAACCAATAGGTTTTAAAGTTTTAATGGCTGAGAATGGCGAACATATGTTTACTGTGCTTGAGAAAGAACGACCAGATTTAATTTTTCTCGACTTACTTATGCCTGTCAAGACAGGTTTTACATCAGCAAAACAATTACAACAAGAATCAGAATATAATGATATCCCGATCATTATTTTGTCTGCTTGTTCAATAACACCAGAAATGCGTCGCTATGTAAATTGTAAAGCATTTTTAAACAAACCTTTTGAAGAAGAAGAATTACTGGAATTGCTAGCAAAATATTTACATTTAGAGTGGATTTATCGGAAAAAAGAAGAAATATCCCCAATACCTAGTTACAAAAATCCGACAAAACAACCTGTTGTTTCATAACAGAACTTACCTCACTCAAAAAATTAACTAATTCAATATTGCTAGATATAGCCCAGTCTTTGCTAAACTATATTAGACTAATACCTAGGTACTATTTTACTGTTTATGAATCTTAATGTAGTTAATTTGGTAGGACGCGCTGGTGCTAATCCCGACATAAAATACTTTGATTCGGGGAATGCAGTTTGTAAAGTTACTTTAGCGGTCAATCGTCCCACTCGCAATAGCGATCAACCTGATTGGTTCAACCTGGGTGTGACACGTTAGCTAGAAACCTTATCTCATAAGGGATAAGGGGTAAAAGCTGCAAGGACATTTAATGTACCTTGACAACTGAATATCCATGTTGGTGAGTTAAGTAATGTAACAAGTT
>JASJCP010000057.1 GCA_030065935.1 Xenococcaceae cyanobacterium MO_167.B27 | reverse complement strand
CCATCACAGGGCAGTTTCTTGAACGAACAGCGAGTGGGGGAAAGCCGATCCGCTGTCTCTTGAATTCATTTCAAGAGCTTGTAAGCGGGAGTCCAAGACCGCGCTCGTCCGCTTAACCACGGGCGCACCGACCGCAGCATTTAAACCTCTATTACGTACAACTTCAGCAGCAGCTATATCTCTATCTTGCTCGTATCCGCACTCAGGACAAAAATGTATTCTTACATTTAATTCTTTCTTCCCAGTATGAGTACCGCAATTAGGACAGATTTGAGATGTGAAATCTTTATTTACTTTGGCAAAAAATGTATCTGTATCGAAGCACACATACTCTAATATCTCGAAGAATTGACCTAATCCCATATCCAGAGATTGTTTGCAGAAAATACCTTTACTCCAAGAAACAAAGTTAATATCTTCTACAAATATCATTCCTACTTCATTACATAATTTGTGAGCTTGCTTAAAATGATAGTCCTTTCTTCTATTGGCTACTGCTTCATTTAATAAGGCTATTTTTTTCTGTAGTTTGTTCCATTTAGAAGAACCAATACGTTTCTTTTTAAGCTTTCTTTGTAGTAATTTAATCTTACGCAGTGCTTTATCTAAAAACGAGGGTCTTTGGATTATTAAACCATCAGAAGTAGATAGCATATTTTTAATACCAACATCAATTCCCACAGCATGACCGTCAGGTAATGGTGAAGGTATATCAACTTGAGCTTCAATCATTAAATTAGCGTAGTACCCCGAAGCTTTCTTAATGATTTGAACTTGTTTAATTTTAAAACCATCAGGAATATCTCTGGATTTTCTCAACTTAACGTTTTTAAGTAAAGGCATCTTTAGGTGATTACCATTAATCTCAAACTTGTTACTCAGAAGGTTAAAAGATTTCATCTTCTTCTTGTAGCGGGGGAATCCCATTCCTTTACGAGCCATATCATTGAACGCTCTATCCAGCTTTCTAAGAGTCTGTTGCATAGCCTGAGCGTTACCAGATTTTAAGTAAGGGTTAGTTTTCTTAGCTTGAGTTAGTTCAGCCGATTGAGTATGGTAATTAGGATATTCAAAGGGTTTCACAACATACTCAGAAATTAGAGAACACTTATTGATATCACACTTACGGCTGTTATACCAAAGTTTTCTTTTGTATAGAGCATGATTCCACACAGACTTACAAACAGCGAGATTATGATCGATTATTTCTATCTGCTTCTTGCTTGGTTGTAGTTTGTATGTGTAAGTGCGATTAAGCATTACGACCAAGAACGCGCTTTGTTGTTATCATTTATTCTACTACATATTTTACAAGCATAGTTTATTAATTGTAAAAATTTCCTTACATCTCTTACGCTTCAAAAATAATTCTTGCCCGTGATTCATGAGGGGCTGTCACTTGGGGAAACCCCAAGTGTTTATACGCGGGAGTCCCGTCGCGGTCCCGCGAGGGTCTTCTCACGGAAGAATGATAAAGATGTCCGTGGCATCGTCTCGGTTTAGTTTTCCCCTTTTGCTCATTAGAAAAGGAATTGCTTAACTACTTGTCTGGATTGAGTTTTACCTCATTGTTCACCACTGTTGACAAATTACCGATCTCCTTAACTGGTGACCAATGGCGATCAGGTAATTCTTGTTCTAAAAAGCGTAGCCGGGGTTCTTGATAAGCTAGAATAACTGTTAATAAGTTTAAAATTCCGAGTAATAGCAGTAAAAGGGCAATCCCTTGATTTTCCCCTGCTTCTCCACCGATAAATTTACCAATATTATTAGCTAGTAATCCATTTTCTGCCATTAAAGGATTCAAGACCCTATCTACTAAAGGTCCAGCTATAGAATAAGCACAAATAGCTAATCCTCTTTCTAAACTTTGCTGTAAAGAAAAGACTCTACCCTGGAGATGAGAAGGAACTTTACTTTGCCAAATTGCTTGATTAGAACTAATAATAATTGGATAGCAAAATAGATATATAAAAATTCCTATTGCCATCACGATAAGAGAAATTTTTAAGCTGGCAGTTAAAATTACTATGCCTTGAACAGCCACACAAATGATAATAGTTTGAACACGGTTTTTTGAACCTCCCCAGATACTCATTAAAACACTACCCACTAAAACACCAAACCCGCCAATAGATAAGACTGTACCTAATCTTTGTGTAGAATTGGGTTCGTAGAGTAAAGGCCAAAGGATAACTTCTAGCATTCCTGTGGTGAAGTAACTAATAGCAATAAAAGTTAGTAGCTTTGATAGACCAGGTTTAACGGCGATATATCTCCAACCTAATATTGTCTCTGTCAACAAGCTCTTCATTGTTGCTTGTCGCCGTTTCCGCATTTTCTTGACCCTTGGGAAACGGACACTGATTAAAGTGACAATAGCGACCACAAAGGTTATCAGATCGATAGTTAAAATCCCTTCTAAAGCAATTAGCTTCATCAGGATTCCCGCAATGAAAGGAGAAGCAACTTTCGCTATGCCATTGGAAACTTGTACCATGCCATTAGCACGACTATACTGTTTATGGGGAACAAGTTGGGCGATCGCTGCTGTGTAAGCAGGGAGTTGAAAAGCATTAAAAGTAGAAGTAACAGTTACGGCTAAATAGATATGCCAAACTGCTAACTTATCCGATAGTGCCAGTATCATAACTATAGAAGCTACAATCCCTGTAGCACTATCACTGAGAATCATGGCAGAACGACGATTCCAACGGTCTATCAGTACTCCAGCAATAGGAGATATAGCGACTTTGGGTAAGTATATTAGAAGAATAATAAGGGCAAATTGGCTAATTGCACCAGTATCTCTATAGGTTTGTTCCAAAATCCAAAACCCTAAAGCAAACTCTGATAGCTTAGAGCCAAAGAGCGAGATGACTTGTCCAATCCAAACAGTTAAAAAAATTCTCATATAGCGGAGAATATGACATTAAAATAAGTGTTGAAGCAATTTTTCGGCAGAAAAATTCCTAGATAGATTAGCTTAACAACAATTTTTATCTTTTGTAAGCAACCCAAAATAATCCAAAATCAGAGCCTCTTAATATTTATTGTAAGCTTGGGTATTTTTACTTAGAATTACTGGTAAACTTCAAATATTGTAACTGAAGCACCAAAATTCTTAAGACTTTCTTGAATTAAGATTAGGATAAGCGGATAATCTCCTATAGAATCAGGTGTCTTAAAGATTATTCTTTAAAGCTGGCAAGAGCAATTATTTCGTTCAATGATGGGACAATCTCAGGATTACTACTCTATTTTAGAATTATCGCCAGATGCAACTCTAGAAGATATTAAAACCTCATTTCGTCGTTTGGCTCGGAAATATCACCCCGACCTCAATCCGAATAATATTAAAGCTACAGAAAAGTTTAAGCAAATCTCTCAAGCTTACGAAGTATTATCAGACGAGAAAAAGCGTCGTCGTTACGATCGCGATCATTACAGACCCCGATATGGTAAAAATCACAACAATAATCCCAAAACTTCCGTAAAAAAGCAATCATCATCTGAATCTACTACTCCTGCCCAAAGGTTTTATTATCAAGGAATCATAAAATCCCAAAAGAAGCAGTATCAAAATGCGATCGCTGAATATACAAAAGCGATCCAAATCGATCCTAGGTTTATAGACGCTTATCTTAAGCGTTGCGAAATGCACTATAAGCTAGGAGATCATCAAAAGATTTTAGATGATTGTTATCAAATAATTACAATTAACCCCTCTGTGGCTAAAGCTTTTTATTATCAAGGAAGAGCGCGTTATAGTTTGGGTTATATTCAAGGAGCAATAGACTCTTATAGTGAGGCAATTCGTCAAGAGCCAAATTACGCCCAAGCCTATTATTATCGAGGAATAGCTTATCGGGATATCAAAGAAATTTTACGGGCGATCGAAGATTTACAAATTGCAGGAGACTTATTTGTCGCCGAAGGGAATCAAAACGCTTATCTTCTGACTAAACAAAATATTAGCAGCTTAACTAAAGTTAATTGGCAATTTAATAATCTTGTTGGGCAATGTTTAAAAGCTATACAAAATAGTTTTAAGACTGCGAGTATGTATCTATTCAATCCCCAAGGAGAATTACATCCTGCTTTTGTCCGTCTTTCTAATACTCAAACTTTAGGAGTAGGAATAGCCTATGGTTTGATTTTTGATTTCTGTGCTGCGATCGCAACTTATCCTTTTTGGGAGTCTCAAAACCCTTCTTGGGTTTCTCTACTAATGCTTAATGCTGTACCCTTTTTGGCATTAACTCTTATGGGAGGAGTTGTTAGAGTGTTGATGCGTAACCCTGGTAACTTTATTGCAGATGCTTTTATAGCTGGTGCGTCCCTATTCCCTTTGGGGTTATCCTTCCTGCTAATAGGACTAATTTCCCTCTCACAAATTATTTTAGTGATATCGTTACTAATCTTTGGTGGTTTTTACTGTCTTTTGACTCTCTATACTGGTTGTACTCAGATTCTAAATTTATCAGAGGCTAAAGCTAGTTTTGTTGTACCTTTGATGATAGTAGTTAGTACCTGGTTTTACTGTTTAACATTTGTTCTTATGTTTTCTTAATTAAATGCTACAATCCTAAACCATAGCTAGGGGTGCCTAATGCTTGAGGCTGAGATAAACCCTTAGAACCTGGACTGGTTAGCACCAGCGTAGGGAAGCTGTTTATTGAGGAAATAATATGAGACAAGAATGGGTTGTTACGCGGAGAGGACAAAGTAACGTCTCTCAAATGCACTATGCCCGTCAGGGAGTGATTACCGAAGAAATGCACTATGTTGCAAAGCGAGAAAACCTCCCTGTAGATTTGATTCGTGATGAAGTAGCCAGGGGGCGCATGATTATCCCTGCTAACATCAATCACACTAACTTAGAGCCAATGTGTATTGGTATCGCATCTAAGTGTAAAGTTAACGCCAATATTGGTGCTTCTCCTAATTCTTCTGATATTAGTGAGGAATTGGCTAAACTTAACCTAGCAGTTAAATATGGTGCGGATACTGTGATGGATTTGTCCACTGGTGGAGGAAATCTGGATCAAATCCGTACTGCGATTATTAATGCTTCCCCTGTACCTATTGGTACTGTTCCTATTTACCAAGCTTTAGAAAGCGTCCACGGTAAAATTGAGAATCTTACCCCTGATGATTTCTTGCACATCATCGAGAAACACGCTCAACAGGGTGTAGATTATATGACCATTCACGCAGGTATTTTAATTGAATACTTGCCTCTAGTAAGAAATCGCATCACTGGTATTGTGTCCCGTGGTGGTGGTATTATTGCTCGCTGGATGTTGCATCATCACAAGCAAAATCCTCTCTATACTCACTTTGATGACATCATCGAAATCTTCAAGAAATATGATGTTTCTTTCAGTTTAGGGGATTCTTTGCGTCCTGGTTGTACTCACGATGCTTCTGATGAAGCCCAACTAGCAGAGTTAAAAACTTTAGGTCAATTAACTCGTCGTGCTTGGGAACATGATGTACAAGTTATGGTAGAAGGACCAGGTCATGTGCCAATGGATCAGATTGAGTTTAATGTTAAAAAACAGATGGAAGAGTGTAGCGAAGCACCTTTCTATGTTCTTGGTCCCTTGGTGACAGATATTGCTCCTGGTTATGATCATATTACTTCGGCGATTGGTGCTGCAATGGCTGGCTGGTATGGTACAGCAATGCTGTGTTATGTAACTCCTAAAGAACATTTAGGTTTACCCAATGCAGAAGATGTCCGTAATGGCTTAATTGCTTACAAAATCGCAGCCCATGCTGCGGATATTGCTCGTAATCGCTCTGGTGCTAGAGATAGGGATGATGAACTGTCTCATGCTCGTTATAACTTCGATTGGGAGCGTCAGTTTGAATTGTCTCTCGATCCTGATAGAGCTAGAGAATATCATGATGAAACTTTACCAGCAGATATTTATAAGACTGCGGAATTCTGTTCCATGTGTGGTCCCAAATTCTGTCCGATGCAAACTAAAGTAGATGCAGATGCTCTTACTGAGTTGGAAAAATTCTTAGCCAGGGAAGAACAAAAGGTTTAGAAACATATCTTAGAAGTTGTTTTTGCGATCGCTATTTTTTTGCGATCGCATTTTTGGGGTAAATAGTTCTTAATCCTGACTATGTACCAGAAGCTTTAATTTAGATGAAATTTCCATAAATAAAGTTAGCAATTAAAGAAAGAATTATTGCGCCTATACCTCCAACAATCCACTTAAGAATTTTTCTGACATCATCTATTAATTTTTCTATACCAGATAATCTGTTATCCAAGTTTGATACTGTGTCTTTAATATCTTTAATATCGTCTTTAATATCTTTAATATCCCTTTCAATGACAGCAATTCTTTCGCCATTGCTAGTTACTTTGTTTAATAAGGCTTGTTCCCATCTTGTATCTGTATTAGACATTTCGTTATAATCCTATTAGAGTTTTATTTTTTTGAGGGGAGCTTTTTTTGTAGGCTCTCTTTTTATTGTAGGGAAAAATCAACTAGATATTAGGCTATTTACTTAGGATTTTAGTTGGATTCACCCTAGGGAATTATTATACTTTTTGCATAAGTCAAAACGGTGGCTCACCATGTCCAACCACCGTTATTGCTTTTCGCGCTCATCCACAGTCTTTACAGGGATAAACACAAATAAAGAAGTAAGGTGGGCGATGCCCACCCTACGGGATTAATTCCAGAGATTGCGCCACCAGGGGACGGTTTTAGCTTCGACAAAATCGATTTTTGCCCGAATATCGTTAATATTCCATCCTGTAAGATTGGCTAAAGTTTCTGCTTCTTTTTCTTGTCGCTCTTTTACTGATTGTTGATACTTTGGAGCAGCATTACAGGTAATGGCTTCGCGATAGGGATGACGAATTACATAACGCCCTTGAAATAGTTGACGGTTTCCTGTTTGTTGGAAGCGCAAGTCTTCGGGAAATTTATCACGGGTATAGCGTACATGAAGACGAGTGATAAAGACATTGCTGTTACGAGGAAAAACTCGATTACCAGGTGCGGGAGTAGGAGAATTGAGCCAGAATACGCCAGCTTGTTTTAATTCTTCTCTATTTAGGGGCTGGGCAGAACAAGGATCGCAACTACCCATATCCCAAGCATATTCTAGGAAGGCTACTTGTTTATTTTCTTTTTCATAGGATTTCTGAAACATGGTGGTGTAGAAATCTTTAAATTCTTTTTCGACAAATTCGGGAATGTCAACATTGGAAGGAACTTTGACAGTGCGATAGTTAGTTAGTTCTACTTGACCTTTAGGAGATAGCAAATAAACAATTAAGTCTTGATCGCCTTGAGCGTTCATCATTCCTAAGCGAATTGGTAGCATAAACTTAGGAGATTCATAAGCCATAGAAATTGGTCTTAGCTTATTAAATCCTTGACTGTCGTACTCTTCTAGATTGACTTTGGCTACAAAGAATTTTAGCTTTTGCTTGATATAAGGTTGTAATAATTTCTTTGCACCCCGAGGAATCTTATAACCATTCTGAATTAGCCAAGTCTCTAAACCATCAGATTCTTTCGCACTGAGGATGACAATATCGTATTCTCCAACGGAAAATTCTTCCTCTACTGTTACTCCCAAATCAGTTTTAAATTCCCTTCTTTGAGCGGATTGGGGAGATGGTAAGCTAGAAGACTCTAACGCATCTTGTTGTATCCTATACAGTTGACAAGGATTAGGGTCAAAATATTCTACTAGTCTTGGTGCGCTAAAATCATCCAGTCTTTTAATAATTTTGGCTTCATTGACATGGACTTGTTCTGCTTGCAGGATAACAGGAACAGGAACAACCAGAGCGAAATCTTTAACCTCTCCCTGATAGTCATTCGCCATAGTTAAAACAGTTCTTTGTCCATCTCTAGCAATAATAACTTGGGAAGCTTGATTGTAAAGATCGCTATCAGCTTTCGCCACATAAAAACCACAAAAAGCTTGTGCTGGTTGAATAGTAAAACCTAAAATAGCGATCGCAATTAATAACCGAGACAGTAATACTCTAATTAATTTCATGTTTTAATACCTCATTGGGGATTGGTGATTGTTAGTTGTTAGTTGTTAGTTGCTACTTGCTACTTCATCCTTCATCCCTCATAATTCCTCCTTCTTAGTGATTAGGTGATTGCTGTCTTATTCCACATAAATCTAGGCGCAGACCAGAAATAATCACACAGAATAGTAAGAGGAGAAATAATAAATAACGCCCAGAAAATAGCGGAAGAAAGATAAAAATAATCCTGTAAGATAAAAGTCACAATAGCGATCGCAATACTCCAGAACAAACGCCCTATAGTTGCATTGGGAATGGATCGCGGATCGCTCAACATAAATAAAGCAAATAACAACAAACTTCCGCTAGTTAACTGATGTCCCCAAACATCCCAACTCCAACCTAACCAGAAGTTACGTATCGCTTCTAAACTGGCGTAAGTTATAAAGAAAGTGACAGAAGTAGCCCAACGACCTACTTTTTTCAGGACTATTCCCCCTAAACCTGCAAATAACAATAAATACCACCAATCTGTACCCCATTGTCCAGGGGAGAGCCAAGCATCATTAGTTAAGATCAAAGCAGAGATAATACCGAAGTTGGCTGGATTAAAAAAGTGCTTGCTGTGAAATTGAAATAGAAACTTACTGGCGATCGCAAAACTTCCCGCCAGAATCATTGTCTGATAGCTATTTCCTCGCAATAATAAACACAATCCTAAAGCGGTAATCAAAGCACTACGAAGGGAATTTAGCACTTTAGGAGCAGTAAAAACCTGATAATTACTAAAACTAAAATCTTCCTGTCTATTACATTCAACTACAGTAGAAAGCAACCACTGAGTTAAGACACAACTAACAACAGTTGCAACTATTAAACCAGGTTTCAGAGTCCAATCTCTGGTACTAATACCCAATACCAGAAAGCAACCTAAAAAAGCAATCTGATAATCACGAGCATCCTTGAAAAGGATCGGAATTCTAAACTTAGAATTCTCAAGACTCGAATAATTCATGATTTGTAACGTCCAATCTACTACAAATCAAGTATGTCCGCTTTCTTAGATAAATAGATAAGACGTTACTATTCTTGTAACAAACTTGTTCTTTAATCAAACTAAGAATGAGAGGAAACAGTATGAACCTCTAAGTTTACATTGAGTTGTTTGCGTAAAACAGTAAAAATAGCAGTTAAGTTATTCATTGTCGGATTACCCTTTGCGGATAACATTCTGTGCAAACTCTTGCTTGGTAATGAAGTTTCATCAGCTAGCTTTTCAAAGCCTGTAGTAGCATTTACCAAGTCTCTTAAGATCAGTCTTGCTGTTTCTGGTTCACCGTTAAGAAAGAGAGAAGCAGCTTCGTCTAGTAAAGCTTTGGCAAATTCAGGTTCTCTTTGAACTCTAGCATTAATTGTATCTTTGAAATCTCTAGTTATCGACATCTGTAATTAGCTTTTTTTCTTTTTTGATTTTTTCTGACGCTGTTTGTATTCTTGGTATAGTGCTTTGGCTCTAGCAATATCAGCTTGCTGCTTTTTCTTTGTCCCGCCACCAAACAAGATTATCTTGCGAGTGGGAAGACCCTCGCGTCCCGCGATGGGGTCGCTCCGCGCACCTGCGGTGAGAGAACGAGCGCGATAACTTTTCGGTCATAAGTTTACAATTTTGACTTAGTATCCTCATTCATCAAGAGTTTCAATCGTTGTACAATAGCAAAGAGCGGTAAAGCGCAGTAAATATTAAGGGGATTGGCTTCCCTTACCTCAGATCGTCGGGACAAATATCGCCAAGCGAAATTGTAATGGTGACGCGACTGGTAATTAGGTTTAGCTTGAAAGCACAGCCAAAAATTAAAATAGAATTTAGATCCGTTTGCGGTCGGTGCGCCCGTGAACGTTAAACAAGCAGCCCAGTAATGGCGGTCTGTCGGGGGTACATAGCATTCGTACCTTGTATCTAGATAAGAGTCTATATGGGAATCCCTCGCGTCCCGCGAAGGGAGGTTCAAAAGTTGCTTGCCATCTTGTGCTAGATATATTCGATAATCGGGTCCCCAATCAATCCTGTATTCACCAATTCCATCAAACCATTTAATATTTGAGGTGTTGCCTAACTCTAAACGAGTTTTAGCTACTGTTACTTTTGCAGCAGCTTCGGGGTCTGGACTATCAAACCATTTTTGATAAGGATTTGAGCCATCCTCTCTAATATATTCTTGGACTTTCATCTCAAAATTAGTAACTTATAAGTTACTATAAGTCGAGATAATAATAAAGGCGAGAGGATTTTTCGCTCACATCTTAAAAATAATGATTTAAGTAGGAATAGCCTCTCCTGGGCGGAGTTTTGCCCATTTACCAGTCTCTTTAAGAAAGCTTAGACAGCCTACTACATCCCATTCCATCTCGATCACATCATCTTGTGTGCGGATATTAACATTGATGGTGGGTTCTTTAGCTTCAAAATCTGGATTATCGGTAAGATGAGGTTGTTGGTGTTGAGCTTCTACTGCGTGGTAAGTTTCACAACGATCAACAAAGTAACAGTTAACACAAATACACATAACTTTTACCTGAAGGTGCTTTCTTGTTAATGTACCTCCTTTTCCTATATAGTGAGAGTTTTGTTTAATGGATTTTTACTAATTGATGAGTTTAGAAACCCTTAATGTATCTCTAGCAATTCCTCCTTTACCTTTTGACGTGGAGCTTTTACCCGAAGCTACTTGTTTGGTGGGAGGTGCGGTTAGGGATGCTTTTTTAGAAAGAAAAGGTAATTATTTAGATTTAGATTTTGTTGTACCCGAAAATTCTGTCGCCACAGCAAAGCAGATCGCTCGTCGCTACAATGGGGGATTTGTGGTTTTAGATCAAGCTCGACAGATTGCGCGGGTGGTATTTCCCCAAGCGACTCTAGATTTCGCCCTACAGGAAGGAGACTGTTTAGAAACAGACTTAAAAAGAAGAGATTTTACGATAAATGCGATCGCCTACGATGTGCGACAACAAAAAATTATCGATCCTTTGGGAGGAATCAAGGATTTAAAAAGAAAAATCATTAGAATGGTGTCTCCGAAAAATCTCCAAGACGATCCTCTCAGGTTATTAAGGGGATATCGCCAAGCTGCTCAACTAAACTTTAAAATTGACCCGGAAACGAGGAAAACTATTCAGTCTCTTGCTGGATTATTGAGTAAAATTGCAGCCGAAAGAGTCCAATCTGAACTAAACTACCTTTTAGCTTGTTCTTTGGGTAATACCTGGCTTAAATCCGCTTGGGAAGATGGTTTAATTAAAATTTGGTTTAATCAAGTTGATGCTGATACCATCGCGGAATTAGAAACTGTTGAAGAAACTGGACATTTTTTCACTGAAACTTATCCAGGGTTTGGAGATCGCTGTAATCAATGGTTGGCTTTAGCCAAATTAGCTACTTTAGTATCTTCGGATATCTCAACCGCAGAATCAGAGTTAGAAAGACTAAAATACTCTCGTTCCCATATTCGTGCTGTATTAGGAACAATTAAACACCTACATCAACTGCAAACTTTCACTGACTCTATGAGTCTGCGAGAACAATATTTCTTTTTTCTAGAAGCTAAAAAAATCTTTCCCATTATTGCTGTAAGAGCGATCTCTATTAACCTACCTAAATCTCAAATCATTCCTCTAGTAGAAAGATACCTCAATCAAGACGATCCTGTAGTCTATCCTAAATCTCTAGTCACAGGTAATGACTTAATTCGAGAACTACAGATTAAACCCTCTCCTGTTATTGGGAAACTTCTTACAGAAATTCAGATAGCTTACATAGAAGGTAAAGTTAGCAACTCCCACGAAGCATTACAATTTGCTAAACAATTGATAAGTAGCTGTCCAGAATAAATTACGAGGACAGGGATTGGGGCGGGAAGGAGACTTCATTACAAAACCGATCTATTTTGGTTTCAATACCTAGATTTATTAAGTCTCCTCCCGGGGGGATTGGGGATTGGGGAGACCTAATATCATTTCCCTTTAAATTTGCTACAGATGACTGATGGGGAGACAAGGGAGACAAGGGAGACAAGGAGGACAAGGAGGACAAGGGAGATTAATGTGCAGCATATCTAAAGTGATTTGATATAACTCGTCGCTTCGCGAGTGGGGACTGGGAGACTGGGAGACTGGAGTGATAGGGGAAGTAATACTTATTACTTATTACTTATTACTTATTACTTATTACTTTCTTCCTCATCCTTCATCCTTCATCCCTCATTTTCCTGTTGACATCATGTAGTCATTTTCACAGAACAAAACTATACATTCTTCTAAAGTTTGTGTAACTATGTGCCGACAACAAGACCAAAGATGATATGGTTGAAAACAACATCCGCGCTTGATGTTCGTGGTAGGTGAGACCAGAGGATTGAACCGCCATGGTGCAATAGTTGCATAACCTTTCTTATGGATGAAAACCCCCATAGATAGTTCCTTTTAGCAGTGATGTTATTGGGACGGCTTTAGGCTTCTATTTGGCTAGTAAACATAAGATTGTATTCAGGGAAGTCACCGTGTCCCGCACCTAGATATGTTTAACTTTGTCTAGGTTTTTAGTAGGTGGTTTGACAATAGAGATATAAGGATTAGTCAGATAACGATTAGCTACTTCCATAATCCTGTCTGAAGTAACTTCTGCGATCGCATTTTGGAAGAGAGAATCAAATTTAATTCCTAATCCTAGAGTCTCATACCAACCGAAAATCTGAGCAATTTCACTATTGGTTTGCTTCCCTAAAGCATATTGACCCAATAGTTTATTTTTTGCTCCTTGTAGCTCTATATCTGTAAGTTTTTCTTTGGTTAAGCGTAGTACTTCTTCCCGAATTCCTGCGATCGCAATTTCGGTATTTTCGGGAGCAGTACCCATGTAGGTGATAAAAGGCGCAGCTTCTAGACGAGTGGGATAAAAAGCGGAGACATCGTAAGCTAATCCTCTTTTTTCGCGCAATTCTACAAACAGACGACTAGATAAACCGTTACCCAAGTAGGTGCTAATTAATTTGAGAACAGGATAATCTTCATGTTTGACTTCTGCTCCTAGATAACCCAACATCACAATAGATTGTTGAGTGTCTTGGATAATAATTTTTTCTGTAGGAGTAGAATTTAAGACTGTTGGAGACTCTTCTAAAAGAGTATTAGAAGGAATGTGCCAATCTCCAAAAACTTCTTGAACTAAACTGATTGCTGTTTCTTGTGTAATTCTTCCTGAAATACTAATAATTAAATGATCGGGACGAAAATAGGATTGATGATAGTTTAATAAATCTTCTTGGGTTAATTCTGAAACAGTAGCTTCTGTACCTAAAACTGAAACACCATAGGGATGATCTGGATAAATCATCTCTCTAAGTTGCTTAAAAGCAACATTAAAAGGTTGTTCTTGCTGAGAGCGAATACTTTGAATAGCTAATTTCTTTTCTAAGTCTATTTCTGAAACTGGAAAACTGGGATATCGGATAATTTCACTCAATAACTTGAGCATTTCTGCAAAATCCGCAGCAATAGTTTTTAAATTCATTAAAAAGTAGTCTGAGCCTGCATCTGCTCCTAGACTAGCACCAATAGATTCTACTTGCTCTGCTATTTCTAATGCTGATAAATTTTTTGTTCCTTTGGTAATTACAGATGCTACTAAATTTGATATTCCTGCTTGTTTTCTGGATTCAACTCTCAAACCAGCTTGGCTTAAAAAACAACGACAGGCTACTAAATTAGCAGCTTGATTTTCCACTACTAGAAGAATAATACCATTGGGTAAAATTGTACGATGAATATTCTGTTGTTTTGGTTCTTGATTTAAACTGGAGGTCATTTATTAAGTTGGGACAGAAGCTAACAGGGTTTGAGTCTTACACTAGCATAACGTTCTGGAGACAGATATAGGTTAGCAAAATGTTGCAGTTGTGAGCTTGATAGGTTATTCACTATCTGAGGATATAATAAACACTCCTCGACATTAGAGATTGTATTGTAATAACCATAGATAGCTGCTAATTGCGCTGGAGTTTCCGTAGAGAAAATATAGTCATTGAGTAATAGCTTTTTAGCGCGGTTTAATTCAGCTTCGGTGATGGGAGTAGTTTGTAACTGATACAGGCGATCGCCTATAATCTGTTCTACTGTATCTATATGTCCTGATTCCAACCAAGCAGTAATAGTAAATAAACTCGAATCTTTTTGCAAAGAAAAGTCGCTACAAATATCTAAAACCAGATGTTTTTCTTCTCGTAACTCTTGAATTAATCGTGAACAACGACCACCAGCAATCACCACTGATAATAAGTCTAAACCAATTGCTGCTTCTAAGTTGTCTGCACCAGGACAATTCCACCCGATCAATAAGCGTTCTTGTTCAATTCTGGATAGATGCAATTCTTCGCGACGAATTTCGATTAAAGGTGGTTCAGCATTAATTATATTAGCAGGACATTCCGACCTAACACTAAATTTCCCAAAAGCTTGATTAACTATAGATAAAGCAGATTCTTGTTCAATTCCTCCCACCAATACTACTGTCATATTTTCTGGTTGATAATGGGTACGATGGAAACACCGCATCATATTGGGAGTATGAGCCATTAATAACTCAACTTCTCCTAAAATTGAACGCTTGTAAGGATGATATTGATAGAGAGTTTCACAAAGAGTTTGAAATGCTACCCAGTCTGGGTCATCATAACTAGAACGGATTTCCTCTAAAACCACATCTCTCTCTCGAATAAACTCTTCATCAGGGATGGTTGCATGAAGTAAAATATCTGATAGATAGGGTAGAGTATCTGCTAAATGATTCGCTGCTGTAGTGAGATAAAAATGAGCATAGTCATGGCTGGTTGCTGCATTAGCTACTCCTCCTCGGTTCTCTACTACCCAGTCAAATTCTCCCACTCCTACTCTGGGAGAACCCTTAAAAATCATGTGTTCTAAGAAATGAGCCATTCCCGACCAAGTATCGGGTTCGGCGATCGCTCCTGCTTTGACCCAAACATCTGAAACTACCACAGGAGTAGCAGGTAAATATTGATGGACGACAGTCAATCCATTATCTAAATTAAATATATTTGCTGGTAACTCTGCTGATTGAAGACGTTGCGATAGTTGTTGCATCAAATAGTTACAATTTTGATCATATACATCATCCTAGCGTTGATAGATTTTTCTGTTTGCCAATTTTTATCCAGAAATCATGACATTTATCTGCATCTGGTTGGGATAGGCGATCGCTTTATACCATTTCTATTTAATTTCTAATCTGGGGATAAACTAGCAAATAGCTCTTTCCATTTAGTATTACCTTGGCGATCTTCTTCCCTGACTTCAAAAGTTTTATTGACTGCTAATGGTGATTGAAGTGCTTGAATACATAATTCTGCGATCGCATCTCGGCTAACTTGTCCCCTGATATTATCTCCTTGTTCAGCATATAGAATCTTATCACCTGGTTTTTCTGTTAAGGCACAGGGACGAATGATCGTGTAGGTTAAACCGCTATTTTTTACTACTTCTTCTCCTCGTAATTTCCAGGTTAAAATGCCCCCTAATTGGTCGTTCATACGGACTGCGGGAGGTTCTTCTTCTAAATTGATTCCAGGGCGACCAGGGCGAGTTACTCCAGCCGAACTAATTAAGATAAATTGGGGTTTAGCTTTGCCACCATAGGCTTTAATATGTTCAACCTGTAGAGTAAATGAACCTGGTTCAAATTTGGGGTTTAACCCGCCGTCATATTCAAATTTACTGAGCATTAGCTGCATTGAATAGACTTTACTAGAATCTAGTGGGTCTGCATCCCCTACGGTTTTAGCACGAAAAACGGGAATTAAATCTTGAAACGGAATGCGAATAGTGGTGGGGAAATTAAATACAGTATCAAAAGAATAGCAATAACCAATCCCATCCCATTTTCCTTCGCAGCGAGTGATAAATTTGTAACGTTTACCGTCTCCTTTAACTTTCAGTTCAATTCCTTCAAAGTCAGATAAATCTAACGGAGGTTCAAAATTGCGAGTACGCACCGAAGCAAAACCACCATTATTATCTGTTGAAACAATCCCCGAAAATATAGCTTGATTATTAGCCAGACGGATATTACTTTGGCTAACTCCTCCCATGACTACATCATCTAATGCACCCCAGGTTTCTTTAATGTCAGTGGTAGGATTGGTGAAATCAAATAAAACTTTGTCAGTAACAGGTTGAAGGTTTTGAGAACAGACTTTAACTAAGTTTTTCATCCCAAGGTATTCTACTTGTTCGGGACTGTCGGCGACTTCAGGGAGATAAAATTTAATTCCCTGATAGTATTTCTCTCTGTTGGGGGTGTCTCCTTCTACTGGCTGTACTTTTGTTCCACTACAACAGATAACGGCGGAAACGCCTTGCATCATTTCTGGTTTCAGGGTTTCAGGGATAGTGAAATCTGCTTCAAAAAGTTTTACTCCATTCCCTAAGATTTTTTGACCTCTTTCCCTATCTCTAACCAAAGCAACAACATCATAATCTTGCTCTAGAAGACTGTTGACTACTCTTTTCCCGACACCACCCGTTGCACCTACTACCAAAACTTTCATCTTTGTTTGTTGATTATTATTTTTTTGTCCTCGCTCTTGGGAAAATAAACGTTGCCAACAACTAACCAGAGGAATAATCTCAAAATAGGTTAGTGTTTGCCACAATCTTCCTAAATTCCAACTAGAACCCTTATTTTTATCGGTCATGATTCTTGCTCCAATTTGTGACATCTCCCGACAATCTATCCGTAGGATGAGTGCGGGCTTCCAATCCTCGCAGATTGGTATTTGGAGGCTCGGCACTTATCTAGGCAAGAAACCCCCGACAGTACGCCATTACCAGACAGTTTCCTTTATTGTACAAGGGTTTTAGCTATTTAATATTGGAGCATCTAATGGAGACTGATATTAAAACTTAACTAATTCTGCCGGGCTAGCACTTGCTTAGAAAGCCAAAGCAATTGCTTATCTTTTATTCCAACTTTCATTAATCCGTTGACAGTTTGCATCAGGTAATCAGCACAAGAACCAAGCTCTCCCGATGCTGTCGCAATACTGTTAATCATTGTTTCTTTGGAAATTTTCCCAGCATAGGCACGATGCTGGCGGTTAATGACAAAGGTAATAGCTGGCAATTGTTCAGTGGAGTCAAACACTCTCACCCAACGAGGAATATAAGAACCGACTACCATTTCCCGTCGCCAAAGCAGTGTTAGTTCCGACGATACATCAGCAGCAGCTATTCGGTAGGCAATACCTCGACAACTACCACCACTATCTAGACCTAATACTAATCCTCGATTTTCTGGTGTACCGCGACCTTGAGGTACCCACAGGCAAAAACGGCGATGCCAGCCGTAAATTTTACCGATGCGATGCTCTGCAAATTTAAAGACAGGGTTCCAAATGAGCGAACCGTATGCAAACAACCAAATATCAGAATTTGGCTGATGTTGCAAAAGTGTTTGGCTGAGTGATTCTTGTAACTGGGCTTCACTTAATATTATGCCAGTCCCAGACTGTAGGATAGTCTGTTGCAAGCTTCTAGATTCGAGATCAGAACGTGTTAGTGACAAGATTTAGTCTCTTTAATGTACTCAACCCATGACAATCATATCAGGGTTAGCGCATCTGGGCTTAATACTTTTCCCCCTCACAGGGTGACAAGATAGCGGGACTTAAACAAAAATTAACCTCAAACAAAACCTAAACTCGCTTTATAACCCACCTTCCCCACGTCAAGTTAATTCTTTTGGAGACTATGTAATTTATTGATGCACCGACTAGTTAATTAAAATTTGAGCCTTCATACTAGAAGTAACATTTTGACTCCTTTGGACTGGGGTGATAGAACCATCAACAGCAGCAGTATAATTGGGTATAGCACTGGCAGCTAAGGGAATATGCCGATCGCTCACTACTAAACCCAAAGTCGGATCGTAACCTCGCCAACCCGCACCAGGTAAATAGACTTCTACCCAAGCGTGTAAATCTCGGTTTTGTTGATTTTTGTCCCCTTCTTGATAACCACTTACAAACCTGGCTGCAATACCTATAGCGCGGGAGACTTCCATAAATAACACTGCAAAATCTCGGCAAGAGCCTTGTTTGCGCTCCCAAGTGATACCAGCAGGATATGGTTTACCTGTTTCTCTGGTGATATATTCGCAGTCTTGATAAATCAGTTGATTTAAGGCAAACACAAAATCAGAAGTATTGCCTTGGGTAGCGGTAAGAATCTCTTGAGCTAATTCTAAAGCGGTAGCATTAGGAATGAAACTATAGGGTTGTAAGTATGGCTGTAGTTGCTGAAGCAGAGAACTAGGATAATCAAAGGGTACAGTAGTAGCCCAAGGTTCAAGGAGATAGTTAAAAGGATTATCACCCCTAGTTTCAACTTTAGAAGCTACCTGAATATTTAATTGCTCTGTGGGGGTATTAAACCACAGTTTAATGATATTGTTGCCATCTAAATCAATGAAATCCGATCTCCCTTCTGGTTGGGGTTGTACAGAGAGAGAAAAATCATGGAGTTGAATAGCGCGATCGCTCCTAGGATATAATCTAAGAAGATGAGGTTTGAGTAAAACTGCTTGAGTGTAGCTGTATGTTGTTTGATGGCTGATTTGGTATAGCACAGTAAGAATCACCTAAAGCGATAAAAGTTTGATAGATTTCGTCTCCTACCTGATTAATCGAACTTTGCATTCCATCTAAAAATTCGTGTAAACCAGACTGAATAATCTCTTCGATGGTAAGATAACCTAGCTGAGAACACAATTTACCCAAGGCTCTTTCTGCACCATTACTCCAACTACCCACAGGAGTCTGAGTAATTTCATGAAGACACTGTTCAGCTTGCCATAAACAAAAGTAAATTGAGCGTGGAAACTGACGATTTAAAATCAAAAACTCAGCAACAGTACTAGGGATAATGTAATATTGACACTTGCGATACATTTCATAAGCACTAGCCGATCTCAGTAAAGATATCCATTGAATGCGATCTAAGGGTGTCCCAACCCATTCAGCAGAAGGTAACAACAAAAAGTATTTTACATCTAATATACGAGCAGTTTTATCCGCTCTCTCCAGCAATCTTCCCAACTTTCCAAAATGCCAACCTTCATTGTGAGACATAGTAGCATCCATCACTCCAGCAAAACTATGACTAGCCATTTTGACATCACTCAACAACTTGGATAAAGCACTTAAAGATTTGGCGGTTGAAGCTTCTTTAACCATTAAATAAAAAGAGTTAACTTCTTCCCACATCTCAGAAGAAATCACCTCACGGATCGATCTGGCATTCTCTCTAGCTATTTTTAAACAAGAAATAATTGAGTTAGGATACTCCTCATCAAACGTCAGAAATTGAATCACATTATTACTATTTGCTTCCAAGTAGCGGGAGTTAAATAACTCCATATCTCCTGTTACTGAAACTAAAGGCTGCCATTGTTGGGGCATTCCTGCGGGTAAATCTAACATCAAATTCAGATTGACATTGATAAAACGTGCCACATTCTCTGCACGCTCTATATAACGGTTTAACCAATAAATTGAATCTGCAACTCGACTTAGCATAAGGGATGAAGGATGAGGGGTTAGTTTTGGGCTTGACACTCCCTTAGCCATTTGGCTTAAGAGATTCTTGGTTCAACGACTCGCCATAATCCAACAGGACGCGAAGGGGGGACATATCCAGACATTAGCTGGTTTATTGCCGAAAGACAACTTAAAATCCCCCCTTTCCCGCTCCCAAGAACCAAACAAATTATTATACCACGAAAGACTTTTGCAAGAGGTCTTTTGTACAAACGGTGGAGAACCAGAGCAAATAGAGGGATTGAATTTTGTCCAAAAGATGAGTTATACGTCTACAACTACAAAATCTCTAGCGGATAAATCATCTGGAGAACCAATTAATTTGGCAAATAAACCCCCATTACCAAAACCAGCAGCAGCATTATTTTCGTTGTAGTATAAGTTCCCATTGCTAGAATTATAAACAATTTCTGCACTACTACCTTTAGCTAGAGCATTGCTAGTAACTACTTCAAAGTCAGAATTACGCAATGGACCATTATTTGTGTTGTCTAAAGCTGCGAAGGTATCTTTTGAAAGATTGATGCGGTCGCTGTTTCCTGAAAAATCCAAAATGCGATCTACTCCCAAATCAGAAATATCAAAAACACTACCTGTATCAAAGACAAAAATATCGCTTCCTGTTCCTCCTCGAAGGACATCGTTAGCACTACCTCCAATCAGAGTATCATTTCCTCTTCCTCCATTTAAGCTATCGCTTCCTGTTCCCCCTCGAAGGACATCGTTAGCACTACCTCCAATCAGAGTATCATTTCCTCTTCCTCCATTTAAGCGATCTCTTCCTGTTCCTCCTCGAAGGACATCGTTAGCAGTACCTCCAAGGAGAGTATCATTTCCTCCTCCTCCATTTAAGCTATCGTTTCCTGCTGCTCCTCGAAGGACATCGTTGCCACCTTGACCAAAGAATCGATCTGCTCCATCATCTCCATTCAGGGTATTATTTCCTGCTAATTCTTGAATGAGGTCATTGCCATCTAGACCCAAAATACTGTTAGATGCCATAGTCCCATCAAGAATGTCATTATCTGGCGTACTTAGGGTAATACTAATCTTATATTCCCCAATACTATTACCATTAGCAGCCCTAGTCCTGAAAGAGCCAAAGGGATTGTAATTTAAGTTAAAAAATGAGCTTACGCCAATATAGTAGATGCCAGAAGCCTCAGCTTCAAAGCTAATAAAAGAGTCTCCAATAGTAGCAGCAGGATTTTCACCAGGAGCATTGTTATCATCACTAATAGCTACTTGATTTCCATTGGAGTCAAACAATCGCAGTACCGAATCTAGACTAGAGCCAAATTCTTGAGCATCGATATCAATTGTGATAACATCTCCTGCATTTAACTGAACTTCAAAAAAATCTATATCATCTGCTGCATCAAAAAACTCATTATTTCTTCCAATAATCCCATCAGTGACAATATCATTAATTCCAATAAATCCATCACTGACAAAGTTACCAGGGTTAATCGAGGTTAAACCAGTATCTTGAGCCTCAAAAATCGTGTCATTGTCATCCTTAAATAAGTTGATGTCGATAGTATATTCACCAGTACTATTACCGCTATCATCTGAAGATAATGTATTACTAAATCTGGGGTCATAATTGATGTTGGGAAATGAGCTTACGCCAATATAGTAAATACCAGAAGCCTCAGCCTGAAAGCTAATAAAAGAGTCTCCAACGTTAGTAGCAAAAGGATTTTCGTCAGGAGCAAGGGTATCATCACTAGCAACTAATTCCAAACCATTCGAGTCAAACAATCGCAGCACCGAATCTAAACTAGAGTCAGATTCTGTAGTATCAATATCAACTGTTAAATAATCTCCTGCATTCAACTGGACTTCAAACAAATCTACATCTAGTGTTTCAATCTCAGGATTAAAAAGACTATCTCCAATAAAGCCATCGGCGATAAAATTACCTGGGTTGCTTGAAGTCAAACCAGTATCTGTAGCCTCAAAAATAGCATCATTAGGCTCAATTCCATTAAATAAGTTGATGTCGATATTATATTCACCAGTACTATTACCACCAGTTCCACTATCAGCTACAAAAGGATCATAGAGATTGGGGAATGAACTTACACCAATGTAGTAGAGACCAGAAATTTCCGCTTCAAAGCTAATAAAAGAGTCTGTAAAAGAAACAAAAGGATTTTCACCAGGAGCAAAATCATCATCACTGAAAGCAACTAGAGTACCATTTGAGTCAAATAATAGCAGCACCGAATCTAAGTTAGAGCCAAATTCTCTAGCATCAATATCAATTGTTACGCGATCGCCTATATTTAACTGAATTTGAAACAAATCTACATCATTTGAGCCATTCGTAATATTGGGACTATCTCCAATAAAGCCATCAGCTATAAAATTACCTGAGTTACTCAAAGTCAAACCAATATCAGTTGCTTCAAGAATAGTATCGTTAGGTTCTACAAAATCAAAAACTATATTGCTTTCCATTGTTCTATTATTTTTGTAAAAGTTTCAAGAGATTAATAGGATATACAAAAAGTAAATCAAGCAGAGATTGCCTATTTTCGATTTTTAAATTAACTTTTATTAAGACTATGCTGTTATTAATAACAACCTTATTTTTTTTAAATCTCTCGCTATTTTATATAACAAATATTTTGTGCTTGCAAATTTTATACAAATTCTTCATGAATAATTATCGAAAATACAAATATGTTGCTATTCTATAGTAGCTATGATAATTTGATACAAAATAACCCTTTAAAGCCTTGTTGAGTAAAATTTTTCGTAATTCAAGAGGTTGAGATAATTTGAACTATTCTCTTACTATAACTCTTCTAGAATAGCCAAATATGTTTTTAAATTAAAACACTTGATTCCGTCATTATTTTAATCATGATATATGTATTGGTAATTATTAAACTCCAATATACAAATATTTTTTGACAATTAATTTGCCAAATTCTGTCTTTTATTTGTAAATACTGTTGATTGATTTAAAAATAAAATTGTTTTGTATATTTAAACTGTACCAACTTATTTTGCTATTAAACTAATAGGAAATTAATTCAAAATGAATTTAGGTAAATTATTAATATTTACAGCATCAGCTACAGGATTTGTGTTAGGGTCTTTTGTAGATTCAGCAGAAGCGAGGCGTAGAACAACAGGAACATGGGGAGGAAGCTCTAATGGTATTTTCCTAAATTTAGAAAGAGATTATGAAATCTTGAATGCCACTTCTATTTATAACTCTATACCCAAAAATGTTGAAGGAACTAAATTTTTTGGCGATTCCAGTGGCTTTCCTGCATTTGACACTTTGTTTGTCAATAATCTTGAACTTAACTTAGATGCTTCGGCTCGAACAAATTTAGGAGATATAGGAAGTTTAACTGACGATTTAGTTCAAGAAATCACTCAGCTACAAAGTCAGGGGGCTATCTACGGACAAGACTATTTTCTGTTTGATAATGCTGTAATCGATTTTAGTTCCAACTTATCTTTTGGAGGCAGGGCAGAAGCTAGTTTTGCAACACCGAATCCTAACAGCCCATCTGACTCTAATAATAATAATTTTTTCACAACTCAAGGACAGAATGTTATTGATACAGAAAATCGATTTTTCGGTTTCGATTTAGAAGATACTATTGCTTCATCAATTAACATTGACTTGCAAACAGCAACAGTTTTAGTTTCTAAATTAAAGGTTGATGATGAATTAATTATTGGTCAACAAGACGATAGCAAAGTACCTGGGGCATTTTATCGAACCGATGAATTACCTGATTTTTGTCGTCGTAGTTCTTTTCCTAATGCTTGTGATGATTTAGGTTTTAACAAAAATAACGGAATTAGTTTTCCTCTTGTTAATAGTTTAAGCGGTAACTTTAACCCAGAATATGTCACGGAAACCGATAATAAATTATTATTTAAGTATCGAATTTTAATAGATTTAGGTGGAGATGCGGATAGATATTTCTTATTTGTCCCTGCTTTTACTGCTCCTGAAGCTGATGGTAGTTTCAATGAATTAAATTCTAATTCTTTACCTGATTTAATTGATTTTTTCTCATTTCCTGATAATAAATCAGGTGGATGTGCTGATTTGGGAAGTCCTGAAAATGCTATCTGTTTGGGTGGAGTTTTAGATTTAGGCTCAAATAATAATATTGAGAATAAAATTACAGAACAAATCGATTTACTAGATGATTTGACTACCGCTAACGCAGACAATCCTAATGTTATTTTGGAAGAAACTCAAATAATTCGATATCGTCGTACTGAATTAATTAGAGAAACTGCTAATAGTAATAATGAAGCTATATTCAATCTCCGTCCTTATGGAGTTTTTTCCCCTCCCATCGAGCTTGTAATTACAGAGGAAGAAGTAGTTGCTGTTCCTGAGCCAAATTCTACCGTTAGTTGGTTAAGTTTTGGTGTCCTGGGGATGGGAATGATGTATAAGAAAAAAACAAAAAATTAGCTTTTTGATTTTTAGATCAATTCTAATGTTGAAACAAAAAAAAGCTGATAGTTTTAATTTATAGGGGCTTAAATAGTTATATATTGTTTTTTTTGCTCCATTTATTATCGGGACTTAGACATTTTTAAATCAAAAACAGAGGAAAAGCTATATCCAGTAATGTTTTTACACCGATTAAATGAGTTTGTTGATATACTTGGGTATAGCGCGATTTTTAGGTGTTGAGCGTATATTTCTTATCAGACCTGGGTTTTAGGCTGTTTTATTCTAGTTTTTTGTCTGAGTACCGTTATCTTTGATATTGCCTACCATAGTTTAATACAAGCTATATTTTAGTTTGCTGAGTTTAAAAATGAGTCATTACAAAAACAGGTTGCACAAAGTAACAAAGACTATTTTATCTTTATGTGGTGTAAGCGGGATATATCTTTTTAATAAGCCAAGCATCTCTTTATCCCAGGTTATTCCTGATAATTCTTTAGGTAGTGAAAACTCAGTTGTTAATTCTATAGAAGAGCAATTACAAAATATAGAAGGTGGTGCTATTAGAGGGATTAATCTTTTTCATAGCTTTTCCGAATTTAGTATTCCAGAAAGTAATTCTGTCTATTTTGTTAACCCTGATGGTATCAGTAACATAATAGGTAGAGTTACTGGAAATAATCTCTCTCAAATCTTGGGAACACTGGGAGTTTTAGGTGAAGCTAATCTATTTTTAATCAACCCCAATGGTATTGTATTTGGCGAAAATGCCAGTTTGGATATTAGAGGTTCATTTATTGGTAGTACCGCTAGTAGTGTTATTTTCTCCGAAGGACAAGAATTCAGTGCTATTAATCCCGAAGCCCCACCACTTTTAGTAATTAATATGCCTATTGGTCTGGGATTTACAGATACACCACAGAACATAGTAAACAGAGCAGAACTTATTGTAGATTCAGGACAAACTTTAGCGTTAATAGGTGGAGGAATTTCTCTCGAAACTGGAGGATTAATTGCTGAAGGAGGAAAGATTGAGTTAGGGAGTGTTGCTGGTAACTCAGTAATTTTAAGTGTGACGGAACAAGGTTTTGAATTTAATTATCAAGAAGTAAATAACTTTCTTGATATTTATTTATTAAATACTGCTTTTATCGATACCAGTGGCGAAAGTGGTGGTGATATTCATATTCAAGGAAGAAATCTTACTGTTACTGATGATGCAGGAATTTTTGCGACTACCTTTGGTTCAGAAAATGGAGGAACAATATCAATCAGGACTTCTGATTCAGTAGAATTTAGTGGATTTGCAGGTTTATTTACTGCTACAGAAGGAGAAGGTTCTGCTGCCAATATAAATATTGAAACCCAAAAGTTTATTGTTGCTGAAGGTGCAATCGTAGCATCGGATGTTTGTTTTCAACTGGGTGATTGTGCCATAGGAAAGGGGGGCAACTTAACTGTTATTGCTTCAGAATTGGTCGAATTAAGTGGACTTGGTTTATTTACGACCACAGAAGCTTCAGGAAATGCTGGTGACATTACAGTTGCAACTAAAAAATTAACGCTTACTGGTGGAGCAAATATATTTTCTTCGAGCAGTATTGAATCTAATGGTCAAGCTGGGAATATAAACATTAATGCCTCTGAGTCAGTAAACTTAGTTGGAGTTATTGAAACAGAAGATGGATTGTTTCCGAGTGGCATTTTTAGTCAAGCAAATACTGGTAACGGAGGGAATATAACTATAGAAACAGCTAAATTAATTGCTAGAGATGGTGCTATTGTTGATGCTTCCACTTTTGGCACTGGTAATGCAGGTAATCTTACTATTATTGCTTCTGATTCCGTAGAATTAATTGGAACGGCAGGAAAAGCAGATTCTCTTAGTGGTCTTTTTGCTCAAGTTGCAATCTTTGCTCCAGAAGATGCAGGGAATGCAGGTAATTTAACCATTGAAACTGGAAAATTAATTATCGAAGACGGGGCGCAAATAGCTAATACGGCTCGTTTTGGTGGTAATGGTGGAGAGTTAACAATTAATGCTTCTGAATTTATTTTATTAAATGGAACAGCACCAGATGCCACTGAACTTAAGGGTAGTAGTGGTATTTTTGTTTCAGCCGATTCTGTAGCTGTAGATAATGATTCAATATCTCCCATAGGTGATGCAGGTAGATTAAACATAACTACTGGTACATTAACTGTAGAAGATGGTGCAAAAATATCTGCCGATAACTTTGGTACGGGAAAAGGTGGTACTGCTAGTTTCAATGTAGGTAACTTAATTATCAGAGATGGTGGATTAGTTAGAGCAGGTGCTTTTGGTGAAGGTGGGGGTGGAGCTTTAACGGTCAATGCTACAGAGTCAGTTGAAGTAATGGGTACTGGTACTATTGGCGATACTCCTGTAAATAGCACTTTGTTTACTCAAGCAGAAGGAACAGGAGATGCAGGAAACTTAAACATCAATACTCCCAGCTTAATTGTAAAAGATGGAGGAGAAATTACTGCTAGTACTCTTGATGCAGGGAAGGGAGGAGAATTAGATATTACCGCTCAACAGCTAACTGTTAGCAACGGTGGAACAATTACAGCACGAACATCTGGTACAGGAGATGCAGGAAATATTATCTTAAAAATTGCCGACAATGTAACCCTTTCTGATAGAGATAGTGGTTTGTTTGCCAATACGGAAGCAGGTTCTACAGGAGACGGCGGAAGTATATTAACTAGGGAGCAAACACCTCAGACAGTAATAGTCAGAGATGGTGCAACTATAGCGGTAAACAGTGACGGTAGCGAAAAAGGAGGAAGTATAGAAATCACAGCAGAAAACTTGGCTCTGAATCAAGGTTCGATTACGGCGGAAACTGCCAGTAGCCAGGGGGGCAATATTACCCTCAATGTCGGAGATACTTTGAGCTTTGACAATAGCGGGAAAATTACAGCTACTGCGGGGACAGCCCAAGCGGGAGGAGATGGGGGGAACATCAAGATTAATGGTGACTTTATCCTGGCTTTCCCTACCGACAATATTTATGAAATTACTGCCAATGCCTTTGAAGGAGATGGGGGAAATATCCAAATTACTACTAATAGCTTTTTTGGCGGAGAATTTGTGGATATTAGTGCCTCATCTGAATTGGGATTAGATGGGGATGTAACCATAGATGTTTTAGAAATCAATCCGGCACGGGGTTTAACGGAATTACCCACAACGATAGTAGATGCGTCTCGGTTAATTGCTAAAAGTTGTCTTGCTGGTGATGAAGAAAATGAATTTGTGGTGACAGGAAGGGGTGGTTTACCTGCTAATCCTAACGAATCTCTAAGAGGGGATGCAGTATTGTCTGCGGAATGGGTAAACTTACCACAGGAAGGAGAAGCAGAAAAAGCCCATTGGAGAAACAAACCAACTAACCCTTCTATTTCCCAAGAAATTGTCGAAGCACGAGGCTGGATTATTGGTGCTAATGGTAACGTCATTCTAACTGCTAATCCTACGACCACGACTACTGGGGAGATGCCTTGGTTAATTCCTCATTCTTGCACTCGATAATTATCAGTGAACACTTAATCCATAAAGTTATTTTTTATTAATTAAGTATCTAAATAGTAATCCTATTTAATTGTAGAGAAGTGTTTTTCATAAGTCTAATAAATTCATGAATTGACTAGACTTTATCCTTTTTACTCATTATCATATTTCAATCTGAAACATGATACAGTACCATAAACAATAGTTATGAACATTAAATTTTACTCGAATCCAATAAAAATGATATCTGTATCAAAATACTGGAGACTTGTAAGCCTTACGGCTTCGGGAAAACCTAAAGTTCAAGAAATAGTCTTAGCTAAAGAATTTTTTATTCAGCAATTTCCTAATTTGAATGAAGGAGAAGACATTTCCAATTCATTAGTACAAAAGCGATTCGTAGAGCTTACTCGTTTTGACTCCAAGCTTTCTGCTAATAATCAGGATTGTCTCTTAGCTGAATTTTGTCTGCGATGTTATATTTCCCATCAGATTGAGCTAGCTTGTCTACAACTAGAACAACGATTTGGTCAAGAACATGATTTTAATCGGTACGATCTCTTTCCTTTGGTTTTAGATGATACTCCTGAAAATTTTAGAATCTCAAATAAAAAAGTAAATTCCAGTACCTACAAACCCTTAGCTATCAATATTTTAGAAACTTTTAATTCCCAAAAAGCCAGTCTTAACACCTGGATAACAAGACTGGTAAAGCAATATCGAGAATTAAATTTATTTTTATTAGAAAAAGGTGTTTATTTAATTAGTGATTGGGCAATTTTAAACGATACTAACAATAAACAAATCAAGCGAATTTTTACAGAATTTCATAATTTAACAGAAGTAGAAATTAGCCAAGCTAGTATTTTACTAGAAAGCTATCATGATGTTTATCGTCAAGAACGTCTTAAGCAACGTCGAGCAGGTGTAAAAAGTAAATGTCAGCCTCCTACTCAAGAACAATTGATTAAAATTGCTCTCTTAATTCGGGAAAAAAAGAACTTTCAATTAACTCCAGAAGCGGTTTTATCACAATTACAAAATTTAGCTGATTTATTAAGACAATATCGTCTTTATGTACGGGGAGGAAGAACCAAATCACAACAATCTCTTGATGCTATTCCAGGGATTGCTGACCACCTGCAAGTAAATTCCCAGGAATTAGAAAAAAATAAACAACAAGAACAAACAGAGTTTTTACAAGCTTATCACCAGCAGTTTACCAGTTGTTTAGATTTATCAATAGAAGCTGTTGTTCAACATAGATATACTTGTTTAGCTAAAAAAAAGGGAGAAAAAGAGCAGCATTTTTTGAAAGCTTTGAACTTGTTTCATTGTCAGGGAAAATCTATGGGTGAAATAGCACCTTTAATTAATTTAAAAGCACAATATCAAGTGACAAGGCTTTTGAAGCTGAAAGAGTTAAGAACAGATATTAGACAAAAGCTACTACAAGAGTTATGCGATCGCACTTTCACCTTAGCAACTCAATATGCTTCTGTCCAACAACTTCAAAAACTAGAGGAGCAATTGGAAACTGCTTTAACCGAGAGAATTGATACCATGATGCAGGAAGCAGAAACAGAAGCGTGCATTGCCAAGGAGCGTGCCTGTAGCAGTTTATTTTCTCGTCGGCTTTGCCATTATCTGAAATTGTCAAAAATTAGCAAAAAAGCAAGCAGCCTAGCTCATACCAATTCTAAAAAGTAGCTAGAGAGATAAAGCATCTAAAATATAATCCCAACCAGTCAAAGAATGTATAATATCTTCAGATAAAGAATTAATAATTCTAGCTACTTTATCTTTAACATCTTCGCTCACTTGTAAAAAATAAGTGGTAGTGATTCCCATGTAGTGAAACTGATTTTAACTATCAGAAATTACAGCATTATAATGATGGATAAAATACCCTCTTGCTCCCATATGATTATCAAGTTCTTTGGAAAAAGAGAGACTGTTTCTACAATATCGAGAAATGCGTTGTCTTAAATGTATTATTAAGTATTTTAATATGATTAGTTTCACCACTATATTTGCAAACTGGTCGATGTATTGAGTCGGGAATAATAGTTTTATAAGCTTCCCAAAAATCAGTATAAGCGACTGCACATTGCCGATAAACAGGAGGTAGTGATTGCCATAATTTTCTTGCCGATTCTCTCGATCTATCTCCCACAAAACAACCAACAATTTCTCTAGTTGATCGATCTATAGCTAACCATACCCAATATTCGTTACCTTTATCATTAACTTTCTGACCATAACTCATCATTAAGCAATCGTGCCTTACAATTTAATTTTGTGGGAATAATATCATCCACTATCAATAAATTCCAAGATTTTGACCGAAAGAAGTTATTAAATACATAAGTATTAATTATTTTCGCGATCGCTGATCTTTCACTACCCAGACATAGTTGTTTCTGGAGGGGATTATACGGCACGACATGGGTATTATCTATGGATATATGTTGGGAGTGGGTGGAAAAGTTAATGGGTTCCTACTCTCAATAAGCTGCCATTTTATCAAAAAGGTTTGACAGCTATGAAACGCATACAGTGTATAGTAAGGGCGGGGTTGTCACCCCGCCAGGTGTCATGTCCTATTTTGCAGGTATGTCGGCTATACGCCGACTTGGGATTAATGGTAGAAGCTTAAACAAAAATAAAAGCTGAATCTGTAAGAGCTAGTTCAGAAGAAACATCTTGCAAAGTAGCAATTACTTCTCCTCTAGCTGTAATTCCTGGGTCAAAGATTAATTCAGCGTCTATCGTTCCTAATTCTGAAGTAAACAAATCCAAGCTATAAAGATCAGCTGAACCTTGGAGTTGAATGAAATCTTCACTAGAATCAAAATCAATGATTACAGCAAAATCAAATTCACCCCTGGAGAGAATTTCTCTGTCATCATAATAAACATTATTTTCATCTCCAAGGACGAAAGTATCAGCTCCTAAACCACCGATTAAGGTATCAATCTCACCCGCACCCAATCCTAAGTCAACACTAATACTAGAAGGGTCAATCCCAATTAATCTATCATTTCCAGCATTTCCATGGAGGGAATCATTTCCCAATCCCCCTGTAAGAACATCTATCCAGGCTCCACCACTAAGGCTGTCATCTCCACTACCACCAAAGATTCGATCTCTTCCTATACCACCGAAAACTGAATCCCTGCCTTCTCCAGCATCAATTATATCTGCTCCAGTACCACCATCAATAATGTCGTCACCTGATTCTCCAAGTATGATATCTGCTCCAGCACCACCATCAATAATGTCGTCACCTGATTCTCCAAGTATGAGATCTGCTCCAGCACCACCATCTATGATGTCATTTCCACGACCACCGATAATATCGTCTTGCCCATTGTTACCTCTGACAGTGTCATTTCCAATACCACCCAAAACTTGGTCATTTCCACGACCACCATCTATGATGTCATTTCCACGACCACCATCTATGATGTCATTTCCACGACCACCCAAAACTTGGTCATTTCCACGACCACCCAAAACTTGGTCATTTCCGCGACCACCCAAAACTTGGTCATTTCCGCGACCACCCAAAACTTGGTCATTTCTGCGACCACCATCTATGATGTCATTTCCACGACCACCATCTATTGTATCTCGTCCCTCTTCTCCTAATAGATAGTCATCGCCTAGATTACCTAAAATAAGATCTCGTCCTGCGCCTCCTTCTACAGTGTCATCATCGTTTCTGCTCAAAATAAAGTCGTTGCCATCGTATCCTCTAATTTTTTCGCGATTTTTTGAGCCAAAAATAACGTCACTATCATCTGTACCATTGATTACAGGATTGATTCGGATTCGACCAATGGGTGCATCAGAATCGGTAAAATCAGCATTAGCAAAGACACCATCTCCAAAGTCGAGAACTCCTCCAGTACCAGGTTCTTGAAAACCCTGATGAGATTGGACTGTGCCATTTTCGTCTATGCCATCTCCAACAGCATCAAAATCAAAAGGAACATTGTTAGGATCTTCATCATTGACTTCTGTACCAGCATCCCAGACATTATCTCTCGTAATAATAATGTCTTGTCCAATAAAGTTGCCATACTCATCAAAAAGTTCTATAGCATCATCATTGGCAACAAAAGCATCATTACTAGGAAAAAACATTGCGCCATAGTTAAAAAAGCGATTATTAGCCAAGTTATTGCGACTAATATTAACAGTAGTAGAAAGAGTTTGACCAGGTGCAATTCCTAAAGGACTTTCAGGACTATCAACAAGACCTTGAATACCACCATTAGCTGCTGCGGAACTATTAGCAAAAATTCCAGCAATTGTCTGTTCTTGTGGAGGTACATCTGCAGGATTTAAGCCAAGTTCGATCAAAGCTTCAACAACCCCTGGAACAGTACCTTCTAGTCCTATAATTCCATCTTCTGCTAAATACATAACTCCTGAAGAAGCAGCTTCGCCAACCTCAAAAGTATCAAAACTACCATCATGAAGACCAAACCAAACTGGTGTGATTACACCACCATTATCTGGAGACAGATTTTGGACTGTTACTTCTAGGGTAATATCTGCGGATTTAGCGTTAATAAAGTTAGTCATGATTAATGGTTATTCCTTGAATTGAATATTGATTGTTGTTATGAGGGGGTAGATTAATCTACCCTGATAAATTATGTTGACTAGATTGAATAATTGGCTCTATGCTAGGGAAGCTGCTATAAGTGCCAAATGGTCTTGAAACCTCTGCTATAATTGCCTTTTAGCTATTACTATTTTTTTAGGCAATCGTTTATAATCTCAGTTAAAAAGTTCTCAATTTGGTTAGTGTCAGAACTAATGAAGTCGAAAATTATCCAAATCGATGTAATTTTTGAATTATTTCTAAGCTAGATTTCCATAAGTTCTAATTCCAAAATAAAATTCAGAACTTTCTTTTTTCAGTTAGCAGTTATGTTAGCTTCTCTAGCATTACGCCTAATTGAGATATTTTGAGGAATATTGAATGTTAGACAATTTGTTATTAAGCTGAAAAACATCTCTGACTTATTATATGTTTCATTGTTTCTAGATATGCTTTTTTAGAGAAAATTTATCTAGAGAAAATTTCGTTGGATTAAAATTTCGTTGGATTAAATAGTACTCAGGATAAAGTTAAATTCTTTTTGCTGGATCGCAAATAGTATCGGAAAAAGTAATACCATGAAAGTCTTGGTAATAAACTTGTTCAATTAAGCTTTTATATTGTTTTACTTCTAGATTACTTTGAGCAAGTCTTATGGTGAGATTTGATGTTGTGGTTAATTTTTTTGAGCATTGCTGGTAATAATATTCATTGTTTGACTCCTAGAAAATAGATAGGCTTTTGTTTAGCTAACTTAAGTTTTAGTGACTAATTCTGGTTGTGATAGATGGGAAAAGATTATGTCTGGCTTAACTGAAGATGGTCGACTAGTTAAACTGACAGCGTGTGTAAATAATTTTGCTGTACTTATAACCAAATTTTCACTACAGGATGTGGCATAAATCCTTATATTGAAAATGCGATCGCTGAAATCTTCCTTTGAGAGAAAATGGTACAGTACAATCAAAAATAACTTTACTCGTCATTCCTGGACGCTCAATAGTGGGAGAATAAGTGGGATTTTGGCTAGGGTCTAGAGCAAAGCCTAAGGTTTTAGGAATAACAATTAAATCTCGATCTGCTTGAAAACGAGTAGTCATTGCCCACCAAACATCCTCCTCGTTAAAAACATCCACATCTTCATCTACTAAAACAATGGTTTTAATTAACCTAAAAGCTTCCAAAACTCTTAATGCACCTTGACGTACCAATTCATCATCCCTTTGAGATGTTTTAGCAAATTGCAGAAATAGCAACAATGCTCCACCCCCTGCTGAACTACAATAAGCCTGGACAAATCTATCACTAAAATTGCTATGCAAAAATCGTAGTACCGCAGCTTCCAGGCCAAAAGCCACTAAATTAGACTGTTCGTAACCAGGACCAATGACAGTTTGAAACAGAGGATGAAAACGATGAGTAATAGCACGAATTTTAACAATAGGTAAAGCTGGATGTGCCTCCCCGTCATATCCTAGAAACTCAGGCAAAGCCCCTTTTGATGATGGATTTTCCGCCATTGTTTCTCCTAAAATTTCCCCTTCTAAAACATACTCTGCTTGACTAATACAGGAAATGGGAAGAGTAATACAAGGAGATAGTTCCACAGGAGAACCCCTTAATCCTCCTGCAATTGCCAATTCATTACAACCAAAGGGAGCTAAATAACTGGGACAGCAAGAAGCCAGATAAATGGCTGGATCAATGCCAATGTGAATTGAAATGGGCAGATTTTGCCCCATCTTTTGGGCTTTGAGATAAAAAGATTCCAGATGACGACCTGCTACCATCCAAATAGTTAATTTATCCTGACCTTGAACACAAAGCCGATGTACTGAGACATTCTGCTCTCCTGTTTCTGGGTCTTTGGCTAAACATAGACCCATAGTAATATAAGCACCCGCATCTTTGGGGGTTAAGGTAGGAATCGGCAAAGCTGCTAAATCAACCTTTTGTTGCTCAATCACTTCTTGGCAAGGAGGATTTTTCCTCAAAATAGGTAATATTGGGTTATCAACCGCTTGAAGAATTCTTCTAGATAACTGGTCTTGACTAGTTCCTACCAAGAGAGCGCAACGGTTACGAGAACCAAAAAGACCAACTAACACAGGCTTATCTTGAGGCATGACTCGCTCAAACAGCATTGGTAAACCTAACTTAGTTGGGGGTTTTACAGGTACTCCACCCCCCTGCACAGCATACTGAGCAGCGAGTTGATACCGAGCTTGAATCGGGCTGGTAATAGCGATGGGAGCTTCACCACAGGATTCTAGCCATTCTAGGGCTGTTCTCAAATCTTTTATTTCATTGGGATTCATGGATTTTGGCTCTTGTTACAACAATTATGGGAGCAATCTAACGCCAATCATCGATGACATAAAGACCAGGATAATTAAAAGCAGGTTTGTTAGGATAGTGCATAGCCACTCCCAGTCTATCAATGCGATAGCCATTAGCAAGAATTTTTTGATAAGCTTCCTCTCTAGCTGTACTCATACCTGCCATCAAACAAGATGCGCCGCTTTTGGCAGCAAAATCTTCACAGGCTTGTAATAGTTGCTCAAAATGCTGTGAAGCATACTGATCTTTACGAACTGCGCCAAACTTGATATAGCAATTGCCACTACCAGCTTCAGTATTTTTGCCATAATGACACAAAGCAAAACTGACTAATCCCTTGTCATCCCATAAAAATATTGTGTTTCCTAAAGATTGCTCCTTAATAGTTTTAATTTCAGCCCTTAAATCCAATCCCTCATACAATTGATTAGTTAGTTCAAAGCTTGAATTGAGACACTCTGCTTGCTTGTCAGAACTAAGCTGAGAATAAAAGATCGCTCCTGAAGCAACAGAAGAAATTTTGGGAGATTTAGACATTAGGCAAGTAAGATAGCGGGGATGAAATCCAAACTTTTGATATAACTTAAGGTGTAATGGGCTATCAGAACCAGTAAAAAAGCCTGTTTCTTGGATATTCCATCGTTTAAAACAATCTAAAGCTGGTTGGATCAATTTCTGGGCAATTTTTCTGCCCCAAAAATCAGGATGGACGGTTAAAGGGCCAAATAAGCCAAAACTGCCCCAATTAATCGCAAAATTTGACCCTACCAATTGCCCATCCACTTCCGCAGCAAAAGCAGCTTGAGGATCGGTGTACCAACGTTTCATAAACGTCATATCATCGGGATATTTACTAGGAGAACCAGATTTGGTAAAGGTTCTAAAAGCTAATTTAAATATTTGATCAGCTTCTTGTAATTCATCCTCTTGCAACAAACGAATTTGAACACTCATGATATTTTCTTTACTTTTTGGTTAACGAGTTTAGAGTCATTCCTCAATCAAGATAAATGTAGCCAATCGAAAGGTTTACGTAGAAGCATAAACGACATACCAGATGCACCTGCAAATTGATCAATCTCCAAACCTTGGGCCGTTTTCTCTACATTCCCTTGACCTTGAAACAAGCGATAAACACGATAGTGAAAATAATTCTTAAGCAGCTTTGGTACAGGAATCCACTGACTATACTGTTTTAGGTACAGTTCATCATTTAATCTGGGTAGTAAATACCAAGGACAACTCATTAATCGATGATGAGCATTATGGTAGTTGTTGTTGAGGAATATTGGTAAACTTAGCCAAGACCAATATTTTGGTAAAGCCAGAGAATAGGTATGGGCTTCGTCATACTCTTGACTATATTTGGGGACTTTGCTTTCTATATGAAAAGCAGAATAGGTGTGTTGAAAACACTCTGAGAATTGTATGACGTTAAGAAAGATCACATAAGAGAGAAAGTAAAGTATTACTGCTTTAGGAGAATATATCGCCAATAACAGAAATAGACTTCCACGTAATATTAAAAGCCCAGCATTTCGCCTACGTTCATCTTGACGATTTTGACTCAGAAAAGGAGCTAGAGCAATCATCCAACGAAAAAGCAGATTAACTGCTGGAATACATAACCATTCAAGACTAACAATTAGCTTTTGAACTGGTTTGGGCAAACTACGCAAAAAATCTGACATGGAAAAAGGATGAAAGGGAGAAAAATCTGCTCGATGTACATGATGAGCGATATGGTGACGAGCTAAATCCTTAAATCTTTGGTAACAAGAGCCTGTCAGAAACAACGTAATTTCGCCAAATACAATATTTAACAATGAATTAGAAAAAATATTGTTGTGAAAAAACTCATGAGCGAAAAAAGCTGACCAGGTTAAAGTATGGGCTAGTAAAACAACTCCTAGTAAATTCGACCACCAAATATTATTTGTGATTAAGAACAAAAATAATAAGTAACCGCCTATAATGTAGCCTAGAACTATAGCATTTAGCCAAATGTTGTGGTGATGTCTATAGAACTTAAGATCAGCAATTTTCTTGACATTTCTATCGAAGGAGTAGGAACTTAGTGGACTATTAGTGACGGGGATTGTTCCGGTCTGAGTTTTAGCCGGATCGATTTTTAGTTTGAACATGGTCTTAGGTTTTTTCAAATTATGCTGAATATTGACAAAGCCTGATTCAAAACCCAATATTTATTTCTTATTGATTCTGTAAATTAGACACTAGCCACTAATGTTTAAATTCTTTTTTCCTAAAAGGATATGATTTTAAAACAGAGCCGTAGATATTAGCCATTGTTCTATTTTTCAAAGGTGGCTAGTGTCTAAAGTCTTTAGAAGATGACGAAAATAAATACCGTTTCTTTAGTAATGGGAAGATTCATTACCATTGAGATTGTGGGATTCATGACCTTGCAAAGGTGGATCAAATACACATACTAAACGCAAAGTCGTTTTGGCTCTTAAATAATGCTTATCGTGTTGATCTAGAGCATACATAGTTCCAGGAGTAATAGGAAAAATCTGACCATCTTTCTCTATCTCTCCTTCTCCTTCAATGCAATAGCAAGTCTCCTTATGATTCTTGTATTCCAATAAAGACTCTGTACCCGCATTTATAATAGTGTCGGTCAGAGAATATCCCATCCCATCTTTTTCGATGAGAAATCTCCGACTTCTACCATTACCCCATTCAACATCTCTTTCGGTATTAATAATTTTGCTTAATTGATTTACAATCATTGTTGATTTTCTCCTTATGTGTAAGTTAACAGAGTATTTACTAAAGCATTTGTGAGAAATATTAGTTTATGATTTAGAGTAACTAATATTTCATAATTATTACAAAAATACTACTTATGATATATGTCAGAATATTTTTTTTATGCAATGTGAAACTAAAAAACGTGAGTTCAAAATTTTTAGAAGCAAGAAAAAGAATTTTAGTATTGCTGAAAATTTCATTTTTTTATCCTTTTTTAGTGATTTGATTTAAGAATTTCTATCCAAAATCAAATTGCTTTGCTTTTTTGTATTAGGTTCATATTTCTGAAAGAGAAAAAGGTATGCAATTTTGTCAACCAAAACCACGAACACCTTGAAAAATCGTACCTTCAACTCCTGCACACTGATTGTATTGTTTCAACCATGTTTTTGTTTGTTGTTGTTTTCGTCTTTTGGCTATGGCAAGATGCTCCTCTTTTGGACGTATAGTAAGTTTTCTCGGTTCAGTTTTAGAGCTAGTACACAAAGAGCGATTGGAACAGTTTAGACAAGCAGCTTTGGAAAATTTAACGTTAAAAACTTTGTTCCCCCAAGCATCGAGACGAGGAGACCATTTTAGATTACTTTTTTTCCCTTCAGGGCAAGTCACCTGTTGAGTTTTCCAGTTGATTTTGAATTTATTCAAATCGTAACCATCAGGATTTTTTGATTGCCAACTTAGATTTAATTGACCCAAAATAATGCTGTACTCTAATCCGCTTTATCAGATAGGCAGAAACCCTGACTTGTCCCAAGTGTGGTTTTCATCATGTTATCAAGAGAGGTTTTGATGAGACTCAAGGCGATCGCAAAAGATATTAGTGTAAGCAGTGGCAAGCTGGCTTTGATGACTTGACTGATACCATATTCGTATCCCTCTTTTGTCACTTTCGGAGACTGCGATCCGCAAGCGGATCTGGCGAAGCCAGCGCGCGGTTTACCATTACACTGAGGTTAGTTGACAGAATCCGCTATAATTCTTAATTCTTATTAGAAAATAATAAGCGCGGTCTCGCGAAGCGAGTGCTGCCGCACCGCAGTTTAGACAAGAGTTTCAGAACGAATCAAATGGCAAGGGTTTTCCCAGACTGACAAAAGAGGGATATAAGACTACTAATTTTGCATAAGGTATTTTGTTTCAGAAATATATATTTATGTCTTTATGGATCAACAAAATATTTAATTTTACGGAGCTGAATTTATTTTTAGCAAGAACAGAATTATGAATAGTTTTTTCGATAACTCAGATAATCTTTTGTTAGATTTTGAAACTGCTAGCTCTTCAAGCGCGATCTCGTTTGAAGAGTCACAAATCCAGCAAGCAGCAGCAATTAGCAGTCATATTATTGCTCCTGAGAATCAGTGGCTAACCTATCTTCAGGCCCTAGCTTGGTTAGGTTTTGAATCTTGGTTACAAGCAAGAGACTCCAAACTATCACTCAACTCAGTCAACTGTTCTTTAACCCAACCGAGCTATGCTAATTTCATTCCTGGGGTGTTTAATCTAGAAGTAAATCAGTTTAAGGTATGTCTCTTAACTCCAGGGGTAATGCTGGATGAAGTGCTTACTATTCCCAGAGCCATTTTAGATTTACCAGAATATATAGCTCATTTTTATGTATTAGTTGCCGTTGATGAGGAGAGAGAAGAAGCTACAGTTACCAGCTTTATTCCTTACGATGAATTAAAACAACGTCAGCAGTCTGTTAACTTGCAACCAGATTCTGATTGGAATTATGAGTTACCAATGGCTTGGTTTAATCCCGAACCAGACAAATTGTTACTTTATTTACGTTGTTTAGAACCAAGTGCCATAGTTTTACCTACTGTAACAGGGAGATTAATTAATATAGCTAACTTACAAACCGAACTAGAATCCCTAATCCCCCTACTAGAATCTGAAGCTACTTCTTTACAAGAGATATTGACTTGGGAACAAGCTATCCCTATCTTAACCAGTTCCGCTCTTTTAGATTGGCTCTATCATCTCAAAACTACAGCAGCAGCAAAAGATTCAAATTTATCCCCATTGAGAGAGAGTTTATCAGCAACTTTGAATCAGTTAACCAAAAGAGCGATTAATGTGGGAGCATGGTTACAAAATGAACTAGATGAAATATCTCAAAGTTTGGCTTGGAGTTTGTTACCCACTCCTGCTTTAGCTACTTCCGCTTTTCGCGATCTAAAAGCAATTGATAGGGAATCTCCTACAGAAGAATTAGCCACAATTATCACTCAGCTAAGAGATTCTGGCATAGATATCCCCCCAGAAGCTAGTAGTGCTTACCAAGACTTTACTTTAGGGGAAACAGGTTTACGTCTTTTTGCGCTGGCTTGGGAACTTACAGCATTAGTAGAAGTCCCCGAATGGAAATTATTAATAGTTTTAGGAGCGCAACCAGGACAACAGTTACCCCAAGGGCTGAAACTAATATTACAAGAGCAACAGACAATCTTAGATGAAAAACTCGTAGAAACAGTAGAAGATAGTTATCTTTACACTCTTGTCATTGGCACTCTCGAAGAAGAATTTATCCTCAAGTTTATTTTGCCAACAGGAGAAACTCTTGCCTTACCTCCTTTCATCTTGCTCAAATGATTCAAGCTGTTAGCTGTTAGCTTTTAGCCTTTAGTTTTTAGCTCACAATTGAAGAGGTAGGATTATGTTCCTTAACAAGAGTACTTACATTTCGAATACACTGGGTTAGAGCAACCCAAATTAGCTTTTTAGCTCACAACTATTCGTTAATAACTCCAAACTCCGTTTCGGAAGCCCGACTACCAAAGGTCTTTCCCAACTCCTAACTAATGTTTCGCTCTGTTTTTCGCTTAAAAGTTCAACAAGTTGATCACACTTGTCTGTTTGAATTGTCCTGGGGTAAAGGGCAACAACTGACAGCAACTTTACCTTATCCTTCAAGCCTAGAGAAATTTTACCAGCAATGGCAAAAAGCTTATCTCAATTTCTATCGAAACGCTTTACGAGGAAGAGTAGTAGTCACAGGAAAGATTACTCCCTCAGAAGAAGAATGGCATCGCCAGTTAGTACAAGCAGAAGCACAATTACTCTCTGAATTTGATCGCTGGTTGCGAAGTGAAGAACTCTACGAAATTCGCGCCGAAATTGTCCAGGCTGCTCACAATTTAACCCAACAAAAGATAAAACACACAACTACTAATAACTGCTACATCGATCTATTTTTAACCTGTAGTTCTCTGACTTTAGCTCGATTTCCCTGGGAAACCTGGGAACTGAGTACGGAGATCAGTTCTTTAGCGACTATTCGGATTGCTCGGACTCCAGTTACAATTAAAACAGCAGCTAATTTGGCTATTAATACCAAAAAACAGAATAAAGTTAGAATTCTGGCAATTTTAGGAGATGATACGGGCTTAAACTTCCAAGGAGACTTACTTGCTCTTGATTCTCTCAAACAAATAGCAGAACTGGAACTACTAAGCTGGCAACCAAAACAGACAGCAGCAGAAGTTAAACAGCAGATATGTCAAGCCTTAGAAGATGAGCGGGGCTGGGATATTCTATTTTTTGCAGGGCATAGTAATGAAACAGCCATCACAGGAGGAGAACTGGCGATCGCACCAAAAGTCGCTATTTCTCTGAGTGAAATTGCGCTTTTTGTCAAAAAAGCGCAAAAATTGGGACTAAAGTTCGCTTTATTCAATTCCTGCAATGGTTTGAGTCTTGCTAATGCCTTGATAAACTTAGGTTTGAGTCAGGTAGCAGTGATGCGTGAGCCAATTCATAACAAAGTTGCTCAAGTGTTTCTAGTTAAATTCCTCGCGGAATTAGCACAATACCAAGATGTTCATGATGCTTTAATCGCTACTTGTACCTATTTAAAACAAAAACAAAATTTAACCTATCCTTCTGCATCCTTAATTCCTTCTCTGTTTTGTCATCCAGAAGCACAACTATTTCGCCTCAAGCCTGGGGGATGGCGACAACAATTAAAACAATGGTTGCCTAGTCGTTCAGAAGCGATGGCCTTGACTGCGTTTGCTGCTGTCAGTTTATTACCGCCAGTACATAATTTTTTGTTGGAAAGCAGAGTTTTAATTCAGTCTGTCTATCGCGATCTTACAGGTCAAATACCTCCTGTAACCACACCACCAGTGTTATTAGTGGAGATTGATGAGGAATCAATTAGAAAAGCAGCAATCAGTGATCCTTATCCGATGGATCGCAGTTATCTAGCTCAGATTGTAGATCGCATTACGACTTTAGAGGCTCCAGTTGTGGGCATTGATTATTTATTTGATCGTCAACAACCAGCCAATGATCCGATTTTGGCTCAATCAATAAAAAATGCCATCCAAGAGAATAATACTTGGTTTATCTTTGCTGGAATTAAAAATCAAGGAAGTACAGAAACAGGCGTAAATCTTCAAACTGGTATTGCTGATCCTAATTGGAGTCTGCAAGGTTATACCAATGCTTTACCCCAGTATGTCAAACTACCAGAATCGACTATTTGTGTTTCCAGTTGCCCATTTACTTATCTATTGGCGATCGCTAATACACTACACCAAGAACCTTTTAAATCCAGTCTTCCCCAAGCAAAACTCAATAATCAACAAGATTTTCGCAGTCAAATAATTAATTACTTCAACCAAATAGAAACAGATAACAATACTCTTACCTTCCTTCAACGAGCATCACCCCATCCTTTGGCTAATTTCGCTCAAAGCTTTAATCGGATTTGGTTGCGCCCTATTATCGACTTTTCTATACCTCCAGATGTGGCTTATGAGGGTCTTTCTGCTTGGCAATTACTCAAAAATAAGGAATACAGCCTCAAGCAACAAATTGTTATTATCGCTCCTGGTGGATATCCTCAAGCGGGGATAACTCCAGGCTCAGATAACTTTCCTGTGCCTTTAGCTGTTGCTTATTGGCGCGAAAGATTTGGTTTAGCCCCAGGAAATCCCCATAAGTTTACAGGTTCAGAAGCCAACGCCTATATGATTCACCATTTACTAACTCAGAGATTGGTAGTTCCTATTCCCGAGCTTTTGGCACTAGCTGTAGTAGCCCTATTAGGCAAAGGATTAACTCTGCTGTTGCGGAAACAGTATCATCAAGGAAAACAGTGGGCATTAGGGTTAATAGTCATTCCAGCCATCTCTGGCTTAGTAGGATTGCAACTATATCTTTCTGCTGGAATCTTACTACCTTGGTTATTACCTTCCGCAACCTTCTTGGTTTATGTTTGGTCTTCTTTAAGGAGCAATTATGATTAATAATTTCAATTTGATATCAATGCTATCACATAAGAATAATTGGAAAATTCTTTTTGTCTTGTTCTTGACTGTAACTACTTGTAGTTGGTCTTGGAATCTAAATCGAACCCTCGCCCAAGAAAATTTCGAGTCTTTAACACAACCTAGTGAAAATGAGCAGCAGATTGAGCCAACGACAATCACTAGAAAGAGAGAACAAAATTCTATTTTAGAGACAATTTGGAAGCTATTAAGAGCCAAAAGAGAACAAGAGCCTGCTTTAAGTTCTCGCAGTAATATTTGTGAGATTACTCCTGGGTTACTAGGAGAAACCAATCTTGTTTATAGCACTCGCCCTTTATTTCTCTGGCAAGGAATGGGATCTAAACTAGAAATATATTTATACAGTCCTTTTAGTGTAGATGCACATCAAGAACTACTGTGGACTAAAGCCATCAATGGTGAATCCCAAAATATCCTCTACACAGGAGAACCATTGCAACCAGGTAAGATTTACGATTGGGAAATCGTAACAGACTCCCAAGTCAACCGCCGACGTATTTCCTTTCAAATCATGGATGCACAGGAGCGCGATCGCATTTCTGGGGAATTAGAACAACTAGAAACGGAATTAACTACCTCTGGTGCCACCAAAGAAGAGATTATCTTAGCTAAAGCTAATTACTTTGCGGAAAAAGATTTATGGTCAGATACATTACAGCAATTATCTTCTTTAGAAACTGCTTCAGGTAACACACTCGCTAATACTGAAGAAATGATGTCTTACATTTGCCAATCAGAACCAGCCAAATTTACTCAATAATCCCAAATCCTAGCTCTTCAAGGATTTCAACAATTTAATTCATAATGAAGCAGTAGAGCTGCTTCTTTTTTTGTCTCAAAATTGCATACCGTTTTTTTCTCCAGAAATAGGAATAAGTGAACGAAACAAACAAATCATAAATGGTAAGGAGACAAAAAAATAAAATGTATTTAATTGGTGGATGTTTAGAGCTTTTTAAGTGCTGGAAATCTAGAAAAGTTGATAGTAAGGGGAAACAGAAGAAGTTTAAATGCAATTTTAAGGATAATATTCTCTATCATAAATTTAGTAACGATATTCTTATTAGTCGTTCTGGACAAGTAAAAATTGACAATTTGGATAGTTGCCTCAACTTTGAAAGAGATGACTTTATCGTGTTCTAAATTTATGGGAATGCCTTGATGTCAGAGACAGCAGACCCATAATATATATTACTTACATACCACTAAATGATTACCTAACGCCCGTGGGCAAAAAACTATAAAATAGGTCAATAAAAAAATTAGCCCGCCCTTGAGTTTTACCTGCACCCCGCTCAACAAGAGTGAATATTTCCACTCGTACTATAAAACCTGACTTCAAGCTATGAAGAGAGTTTTTTGCCTATCTACTTAAATCGCTTCTATAACGAATAATATTTTGAATCTGCTGTGGTGTTTGAAGCTGATGGGAGGAAAAATAATCATCTAGTTTTACCTTCAAATAAATATTTAATAGCTATTAATCTTTTTCTCAGATAACTTTGCTGATTTTTATAGTAGAGTTTTTGCCATTCTTCCCAGTTCAATTGTTGATTTTTTTAGTCTTGTGTTGGACTTTTCATTACTATTACCCTATTTTTTCTTCTCTATTTTAGGTAATCTTCTGACGAAATGGGAGTAGACTTCTTGCATGAATAGGAAGAAAAATGAGAAAAGTAGGGTATATAAGTACCTGTGAAAATTAATTTAACATTTGGTCGAGATAGGCACTCTTGCAATAGGCAAGAGGAAAATATAAGTGAGTAGTCGAAGGTACTAATGATAGGCGGAAGCCCCCTTCGACTTCGTCAATATACAAATAATTTTGCCTACTTACATAAATAATCGAATTTGCTATAAGACCGAATCGAGGTCTTTTGACTAAGACTAGGCAGTCCCCTGTGAAGCTAGACACCGCCACGAAGCTACGCTTCGTGGCAGTAATTCATCGTAAATAGGGTTGGTAAGGGAAGCATCCATATTTTCTTGGTTTAGGGCTACGCCAAATTGGCTTTTCGCGGTAATATAAATTTTGTCGCGAAAATAATTTGTATGTACGCTACTCAAAAGAATCAACTTAGACGACAAAGGGCAGCAAGAGTTTGATGCTCTTGCTGCCCTTTGTCGTTCTCGCTGTGAATCTTTTTAATGTAGCGTTGTATGAATCCAGACAATACTTCTTTCAGGAGAGAAAACGGCTGACTTATGAATCTAACTACCATATCTGCAAGTTCAATGAGAATTATCGGTTGCTGAATACCGATATTGCCCAACAGACTATGAGGGTGGTAGATAGAAGCATGAAGTCTTTTCTGGGACTTCTTCAAGCCATAAGTATTGGCAAGTGTAACCAAAGACCACAACTGCCACGCTACTTGCCCAAGGAAGGTTATTTTCCTCTGATTATTCCTCGTATTAAGCTTAAAGATGGAATATTTGCTATTCCCATGTCTCACGAGTTTAAAAAGGAATATGGCGATGTGAAAATCCAACTGCCAGAAAGACTTAAAGACAAGAATATTAAGGAGGTAAGAATACATCCAAGGTACTCCGCTCGCTGGTTTGAAATTGAGTATATCTATGAAGCTCAAAAAGTAGAAACATCTGTCAATCCTAATAAAGCAATATCTATTGATTTGGGAGTTGATAATCTTTGCGCTTGTATCGATACTGATGGGCATCAATTTTTGATTGATGGTAAACGACTCAAAAGCATTAATCAGTGGTACAACAAGCAAAATGCCTATCTTCAGTCCAAGAAAGATAAGCAAGGTATCAAATCTTTTACCCATAAACAAGCGAGACTTTATCAGTGGCGTAATAACTGTGTTAGAGACTATTTGAATAAAGCAGCAAAGGTAATAATTGACCATTGCTCGAAGCACCAAATAGGTAAACTGATAGTTGGGTACAATCCAGGTATCAAGCAAGAAATTAATATTGGACTGAGATCTTGCACCATCCGCAATCAATCACCAAGAAATAAATTTCTTGGCTAATAGCTCAACTCCTCTTAAGAGGACTTCAATTTAATTTTAATCACAATTATAGTCTATTTGAATAGACTTATTATATTCAGTAGATCACAAAACAGGCGATCGCTAACTGAAAACTTTGATTTTTCATCCTCAAAGGCAATACATTTGTCCTAAAAAAAAGGTCAGATATAATAAAAATTTATATATAAATTCAAATAAGATTGAATTGAATAGTT
>JASJCP010000059.1 GCA_030065935.1 Xenococcaceae cyanobacterium MO_167.B27 | reverse complement strand
AATAGCCGACACTAATTAATAGTATTTGAACAATCATTCAAAAAATACTACTTGAAAAAGATATGTGATGAGAAACTATACTTTCTTGAGAAGACTAAATACTCATACCACCTCGTCGAACCTGCTGTTTTTGCTGTTTTTGTTGTATTTGTTCCTTCAACAGTGTTACTAAATTACTAAGCTTGTTCTGAAACTCTCTGTAGTAATTAACTGATGATACAGAAAGATTACTAAGCTCGTCCTGGCGGTAAGTAGCAATAAAGATCGGGTCAGGCAGATCATTACGAAAAATCGTTATGGTCTCTTCAAGCTTTTCAATCGTATAAGTCTTACCCTCGAAAAATCTATAACCGCTTCTACCAGGTGTTCCAGCATTATCTAGAACAAAGTTAGCCCTAGCATAAGTACGATATCCATCTATTTGATTCTCTGTCTCCATCAATTCTTGGTTAGCCTTTGCGATCGCCATCCACCTATCACCTTTCTCTGTAGCTATGCCTCGCTTCATCATGGCATTGACATTAGCACCCAGGTGGATTTGAGGAATCCTATTGATATTCTGTGCTTCTAAAGTTCGGTGGTCTATCTTCTCATTAACTTGTGCTTTCTCTAAAGCTCGGTTCGCTATCTCTGCCCAAGCCTCACGTTGTTTTTCAAGTAGTTCTCTTCTATTCCAAGCAGTCTGCTTCTTCTTACTGAACCCCTCCTTTGATATTTCTCGCATCGTCAACATGATGTGAGCATGGGGGTTATGACTCGACAGATTATGAAAAGCTACGTCAGCTATCATCCCTAGATCAACAAATTGTTTTTGTACAAATTCTTTGACCAGTTCTATCTGCTGAGACTTACTCAACTCCACGGGTAAGGCTACATTAATTTCTCGGGAAAGTTGAGAGTCTTTTCGTCTTTCTCCTAACTCTACTTGATTCCATAATTTGTCCCGATTATATACCCAATCAGGGGCTTGAGATGGAAGCTCATATAAATTTCTCATCTACTCCTTTCTTCTTCCTATAATCATGAATCTCACCCGTCCTTAAATCCTTAATTCTTTCAGCTGCCCTATACGCTGCTGCTGCCGTCACAGAGCGTCCCTTACCACGTGATATTATCCCGACACTAAAGTGTTGACATCCTCTCCTCGACGGAGTCGAGAGATTCCTAAGACTCACAACTTAGGCTTTCTGTTTCTTCGGCTTTTAACTAGACTACTGTTGCCAGAAGCCCCCGTCAGATCGCCTCCGCAGACATTTTATCTAAAGACACGGTCAGCCCGACCGCCCCTAATCCTCTTTTCAGGATTACTTCACTAGCAACTACATCACGATTGTTGGTGTATCCACAATTATCACAGTGATGAATACGAATATCAAGAGACTTTTTTCCAGTTAAAGTATCGCATCTAGGACATATTTGTGAGGTGTAATCTTTATCTACTTTGGCAAAATAGGTATCAGTTTTTTTACATACCCATTGAAGGATATTTACAAAATTGCCAAAACCAGCATCAGTGAAATGTTTTCGTAACATTCCCCTTGTCCAAGTTTTGAAGTTTATATCTTCAACAAATATCATCCCTGCTCCTTCACACAATTTATGAGCAGTTTTGAAATGAAAGTCTTTTCTTGTGTCCGTAATTCTTTGATGTAGCCTGGCTATTTTATGATTAATTTTAACTCGATTATTAGAACCCTTTTTCTTGTTTCTCAACTTACGTTGCAGTAATTTAATCTCGCGCTGTAATTTTTTAAGAAACTTGGGTCGAGCTATTAATAAACCTTCACTAGTTGCAGCAAATTTATCTAATCCTAAATCAATACCTATGGCTTTTCCATGAGGAATAGAATCGGGAATATCTACATCTAGCTGTAACGATAGCATCACAAAATAACCAGATGCTTTTCTGATTACTCTGGCTTGCTTGATTTTACATCCATCGGGTATCGGTCGAGAGTTAATGTATGTTACCCAATCAAGTTTTGGTAATCTAATTTGGTTATTAGTTATTACTTTTCCTTTGTTTAATTGTGGATATACAAAGCTTCTCAATCGATACTTGTTTTTAAATCTAGGAAACCCAAATCCGCGTTTCTTCATATCGACAAAAGCGGTTTCTAGTTTTCTTAAGACCTGTTGTAAAACTTGCGATGGTGCAGATTTTAGAAAATCATTGTTTTTCTTAGCAGTTACTAAATTTTGTGCTTGATGATAGTAAGTAGGGAATGGTGCAGAAGCTGGTATTATATATTCACTTACCAAAGAACAAGAATTAATACTACAACTTCTAGAGTTAAGATAGTCTTTTAACTCTCTTAAGTTATAATTCCACACCGAACGACATACATTTAACGTATGTTCTATGTATTCTTTTTGTTCTGGCGTTGGAAGTAACTTGTACTCCCAATTCATTACTATCATGGCGTTCAAAACATATCGACCTACAAGAATACTTTAAAGCTTAATTAGAGAAAAGTCAAATTTTTCTAATTATGTGTTTAAATTAGAAGATCAAGTTTTGAACAATTAAACTATGCCCGCAATTCATCCCACCATGGGACATGGGGGTCTTCTTGCGGAAGACAGATAAAATGTGATCGAGTTAGACTAACTTTAATGAAAATAGCTGGATTAACGGAAGAAGATTTGTCATAATGCGATCGCAGAAACTTTGATAGTTTAGATCGAGAATAGGAAGAGATATAAATTAACACATCCTACAGATATCGTCAGGGAAATATAACCATGACACAAGAATTAGTCGATTTAAGAAATAGCATTTTAGAAGGAAGATATGAAGATGCTCTTATTATTGTTGACGAGCTAGAAGACATGAGTAAAAGAGCAATTATACGGAATATCATGTCTTTTCTAATTAGATTAATGATTCATCTAATTAAAAATCAACTTGAGCAACGTTTGACTAATTCTTGGATTGCGTCTATCTCTAATTCTGTGATTGAAATTCAAAGCCTTAATCTTAAAGATAATCGCAAATCTTGTCTTGGTGCGCGTTCCCAAGCCAGTCCGTTGGGCGGGTTTCGCGACTTGAAGGAACTGGCGTTTGCGTCTTACGCCGAGGCGGGAGACCTGACGGTAGTCGCTGACCTGACGGTAGTCGCTTCGCGTACGCGGACGCACCGCTACTATATCAAGCAAGATGAATGGAATGATTATTTAGAAGAAGCGATCAAAAGAGCTATTCGTCCTGCTAGTGTAGAAGTTATGGATGGTAAGTTAAAAGCTTCTGCAATTTCATCCCAAATCATTCGAGAAGATATTATTCAGATTAGTCATCAGCTATTAAGATTAACTTATCAATATTCTGCTAAAGAATTACCTCTGGAAATAGATCGGGTTTTAGCTCAATTACCTGGTGGTGATGAATGGTTTAATTAGTTATCAATTACTCAATAGAAATACTTAATTTTGATTTGGTTGGCGAATATTAGCTCTTTTTTAAGAGGATGAATATTTAATCTTAATCAGACTGCGATCGCCAAAAGCTCTTGAACAATTAATATGTATCAATTTTCTCGTTCAGCTAAAATATATAGATTTAATGGATAATAACTAACTAATAACGCTCTCATAAATTTGTTCTGTTTTATTAGCTAATTTTTGCCAACTAAACTTAGACTCTACTTTTTTTTTGCCTGCTAATCCCATCTGTTTTGCTTGATTTTGGTTTAATAATAATTCACAAATTGCCTTAGCAATTTCTTCTGGTTTTTGTTGGACTAGATACCCATCTTTATCGTGACTAACTACTTCAGATACGGCAGGAATATTACAGCCAATCACTGGTTTAGCAAAACTCCAAGCTTCGGTATAAACACCACCAAAACTTTCTTGATTTGAAGGAACACAAAGTAGGTCACAAGCAGCTATGGCATTAGTTTTTTCTTGTAAATCAACTTTACCTAAATGATGAATACGCTTATCTTGGAAATGTTTAAAGTAAGCTTCCGATTTACCAACTGTTGGACCAATAAAAACGAAATTAGCTTCTGGTATTTTCTGCCAAACTAGAGAGGTTGCTTGTAATAATTGTTGATATCCTTTATACCCATAATGCTGTCCTAAGAATAAGACTATTGGTTCATCTATCTGATATTTATTTCTAAATTTTTTTGATTCAGCTTGTTCTGCTAAAATTGCACCATGTCCAGTAACATGAATTTTCTCTTCTTGTACTCCTAATTCAATTAATACTTTTTTTTCTGCTTGAGTTAAAGCAATTATAGCATCAGCTAATTTATATAGTTTAATATAAGCACGATATCGCCATCCTATCCAACGAGGATGATGTACGGGGGTAAAAACAAAAGGAATATCTTGTTTTTTCGCAACGTAATAAGAAGCATAGCTTAATCCTTCTCTCCCGATACGCACATTGTGAATTAAATCTGCATGACTGGTATAAGAAGATAAATCTTTTTCTAAACAAGAAGCAATTTTAGGTAAAGCAATATCCATCAAAGGATAATAAATAGGGATGTAAGGAAGTAAACTAAGTTTGTCTTTAACAGATAATCCTATTTGATGTACGTTTACCCCATCAATTACATAATCATTACTTTTATGAGGAGCATTAATTGTTGTACCCAATAACCAATCTGTACGATTTTGCTTCCAATGACTTATAACCTGAATGATATGTTTATTATTTAGTTGTTGTGCTAATAGATGTTGATGGAGTTGTGCGCCACCAATATAGGGAGGATAAGCTGTTAAAGTATAAAGTAGCTTCATTAAACTTAATTAAGTAGATATAAAATTTTGATAAATAGACTCTGCTATGGTTAATAATTTCTTTTCTCTATCTCTATTTAATTGTTCCTGATACTTTTGTTTTATTTTATCTCGATATTTACAAGGATTTGGGGATTTTAATGTGTTTAAAATTTTAATTTCATCTAAAATTTTATCTACAAAATTTGAATCAGGTATTTGATGATTAAAATTAGTATTAAATTTATAATTTATTTTTTTAACTATTGTATTGTTGGTAAATCTGATATTATTTCATCAAAAGAAGCTATTACATAAAAATTTTTGTGTATGGCAATTGATTGATAAAAAGATATATAAGTTTTTAGGGCTTGAATCAGGGATATATCTGTGTTATATATTTTAAAAGAAATAACTGCATCTAATGGATTTCTAATTAATACTATAGTAGGAATATTTAATTTGATCGCGTTAGTAATTTGAGCGGGAACATGATGATGATGAGCGATTTTAATTTGTTTGGGTTGTAATCTTCTAAAAGCCGTTACTGAAAATGAATTTGCAGAACGAGGAAATCCCTCAATAACTAACTCTGTATCTATATTGATGAGATTACTACGATTTTGATATTTTAAACAGTAAATACTGTAAAATAATAATGGATATTTTCCTATTAAGTTACGAATACCGAGTTTAATACTATATTTTTTCATAAATTATCTTAATAATGATTAACTAGTTGCAAGTTGATAGACTTTGATAGTCTCTTCTGCACATTTTTTCCAGCTAAATCGTTTGGCTCTTGCAATTCCTTTTTTAGATAAGCTATCCCTTAAATTAGAATCATTAATAATGTTGAGTAGAGCTTGGCATAATTCATCTTTATCTTTAGGATTTATAGTAATTCCTGCATTTCCTACTACTTCAGGTAAGGAACTAGTATTAGAACTAATAACAGGAGTGCCACATTGCATGGCTTCTAAAGGAGGTAAACCAAAACCTTCATAAAGTGAAGGATAAACAAAAGCTGTAGCACCACTATATATTGCACTTAAATCTTCATCAGGCACATAACCAGTGAAAATAATTCTTTTGCTCAAATCTGGATTTTTTCCTGCTGCTTTAAAGATTGCGTTATTTTTCCAACCGTTAACTCCAACTAAAACTAAATTAAGTTCTAAACTAGGATTATCTGCGATAATTTCTGAAAAACATTGAATTAGAAAGCTTAAATTTTTACGCGGTTCTAAAGTACAAAGACTCAGAATATAAGGAACTTGTGGAATATTATATTTGCTAATAGTAGAATTAATTAATTGTTTTTCTTTTACATGATAAAAATGATCCGCAGCAGCCAAGGGTGTTACAAAAACTCTATCTGGATTCATATTAGTATATTCACAAAAATCATTTTTTGTGTTTTCTGAGATACAAATCACCCAATCTAGATCTAGATCGATACTATTTATAGTGTTAAGAAACTGTGAATAAATCTTTTTTGTAAATTTTTCGGGATAAATAATAGGAATAAGATCGTATATTGTGATCGCTCTGATAACACGAGAATCCTTTGCTTTTGGTGGCAAGGCATAGAATGGAGAATGATATAAGTCATAACTTTTATCTATTGTATTTAGTTGCATATCTACTTTGCCAATAATTTTGAATGGAATTTGTAATGCAAGACAAAGTTTGTAAAGTAAATCGTTTTTATCTAGAAAATTGTTAATTAGATTTTTTTGAATTTTTACTGATTTTGTATATAAATAATCTAAATTAAACCGACTCTTGTAAGAAGGATAAAAAAGATATTTTACATTATCTTTATCTTGTTGATAAAAGTATAGTTTTGAGCTAATTTCGTCCCAAATATTATGCTGCTGATTAAATGAAATAGCATTAATTTCTAAAGTAGGAATTTTAATCAGTTCCTGAAATAGAGATTCTACAACTCTATAAATGCCAGTTCTTGCTTTTGAATTAATATATCCCTGCCCTAAAACAGTCGTATCATATCCTATTTTCATGGAATATAATGCCTCAAAAAATATGCTTAATTTTTAACTTTAAATTTAAGGGCAAAGGATTAATTAATAAAAAAATAACCCAAAACTTTAAAATTCTATTAATAAAATACATTACAAGTCCCATGAAGCCTAAAAACTGCTTATAGTATAATAATTCTGCTTTCCAATAGAAAGTGGACTTGATTTTAAAGTAATCTAACCAATAATCTATTAAAGGTTTATCTGGGTTGAGCCAAGAAACAACAGAATGTTGATTCTTGCAATAGGCTATTGCTTCTTTTGATATTAATAATTTGTATCCTTTCTTTTTAGCTGTATTTGTATAGGTTACATCACCATAATATTGAGGAAAAATTTTGTTTTTAGGGTAGCCAATTGAATTAATAATTTTGCTGGAAATACAAACAAAGTTACCAGCTAGACCATCACACTCTTGGGTCAATTTATCATGAGCATTTATGTGTTGAATTTTTGTTCCTTTCGCAACAATACCACCATAACTAGGTTCTTTTGTATCTGGGTCTAAAGATTGACCACCAACAATTAAGTTATGACCTGATTTAGATATTTCTATTAATTTCACGATCGCATTTTCTAAAGGATAGCAATCATCATTTAACCAAATAAAATACTCTGCACCTTGCTCATAAGCATACTGCATTCCTTTTTTAATTGCACCAGTCCACCACAAGTTACCATCACCAGGAAGCACTGTTACATCAGGATATGAAGAATTAATTGCTTCTGTTGTACCATCAGTAGAACCATCATCTACTACGACAACGTAATAGCGTTGTAAATCACCACACTTACTAAGATTATCTAAGCATTTGAGAGTAATCTGTCTTCTATTGTGAACTGGAATAATTATATAAACTGGTTCTTTTGCAGCTACATTCATGTAAATAAAGTAACTTGAGACTTACTTATGTTATTTGTACCCAAATTGCCTAGAAGATCGATCGCTGATAGAAAAATTAATTTTTATTAACTATTCAAATTCATAATCGTATACAACAGTTCCTAGTATCTTTTCAACAGATTATAAAGCTCGATATATCTTTGTGCTTGTAGTTCGATAGAATATTCTTGAATAGCTATATTGCGACAATTTTGACTCATTTTTTCCCTTAAATTAGTATCTTCTAAGAGTTCTTGGATACCTTTACTAAAATCTTGATAATCTTCTGGTTGTGCTAAATATCCTGTAATGCCATGACGTACTAAATCGGAGACTCCGCCAACTTTAAAAGAAACCATCGGCGTACCACAAGCCATACTTTCTTGTAATACTAAAGGCAAATTATCAGCGCGAGTAGGAAATATAAATAAGTCAGCAGCAGAATAAGCAATAGATTTTAATTTGTCACCATCTACATATCCCAAATATATTGCAGATATATCAATATTTTTAGTTAATTGTTCTCCACCATTACCCATTACTAAAATTATGATTTCTTTTTTTAAAGATGATGCTAATTCTTGAAGTGCTTTAATTAATAAATCTCCTCCCTTACGAGAATCATTGAGATTTTGCGAAACAAACATCAACACTTTTTTATTTTGTGAAATTCCTAAAACAGATTTACATTCTACTGAATCTAAAGGTTGATAAGCTTCAGTATCTATACCATTGGGAATATGATGAATGGGAAAGCGATTGAGCATACTCTGTTTGACTTGTTCGGTTAGCCAATTGCTGAGAGTGACAATAGCTAAATTAGAATTACTGTAAATCCAATTTTTTAGCTTCCATTCTAAAAAGGTGCTATCTTTGCCTACAGAAGGAACTATATTTAGATAAGGACACTTGCCACAACCAGTTTTCCAGCGATCGCAATCATAACTATAAGCACAATGACCTGTAAAACTCCACATATCATGTAGAGTAAATACTGCTGGTTTATTTTTTGTCAGAGAAGGAATTGCTAAATAGTTAAAATACCCACCATGAAGATTATGAAAGTTGAGAATATCTGCTTTTTGATAAAATTGATGCTGATTTATTTGAAAAGTACTAATACTATTAATATTATTTAATCCCAATCGCCACCCTAAACTATTAGCTAAATTTTCTATGTTACGTTTCCTGTTAATTGTGGCAACGCGAGCGCTATCTGTTTTTACTATATCTACCAATAATTTTGAGTCTATTCCTTGAGATAATAATCCTTGATGTAGTCGATATCCTGCGATCGCAGCACCGCCTAAGATATCGGAATAGTTAATCTGAAGAACTTTCATACAGATGGTTTAATAGCTTCCATATATAATGAGTCGGGTTTGTAAATTGTGCCATCTGGTTCTGTATCTAAGTTAAAACTCGTCCAATTAGGAATGTAGCTATCATAAGCTGTACGTTGAGTAATCTTCTCTAAACCACATTGTTCCAAAAGACGTGCTAAGGAATAGCGATCATACATCCATTGATGCACTTCGCCACTTTGTCTAAAACGTCCGATTTGAAGAGCATCATATTCATTTTTTAAGATAAACTTTAGAAATAACTCTCGACGATAATTAGAAGAACAGACAAAGTTATAAATTGGTTTAAGCCAAAGTTTTATTTTATTTTTTATAGTTAATTTTTTTTTCACTTCTTTTCGTTCTTTATGGAATTTTTCTATTAAATTTTTAGCTGTAATACCGCAACGCTTCAAAATAAAATCTTGGTTGATAATATTATCTTTAGATAAATATTTTGCCATTTCTCCACCAGAATCATTTCTCACGGTCTGATCGTACATTTCTAGTAAAATCCAATCATAATTATCAGACCATTCTTGAAAATCTAATTGAACTTTTTTAAGAGCTAATAAATATGTCTTTACAATTTGTTCTAAATCGGGAACTACTACTCTTAAAGTACCATCAGGGCGTAATACGCGAAAACATTCTCTAAGAAACGATTGAGCTTGATGTTTTGTTAAATGTTCTAATAAATGAGAGTGATAAACAGCATCAAATGAATTATCAAGATAAGGAATTTTTTGACAAATATTATAAGATATTACTGCGTCATTAGCAGATTTAATATCAATATTAGTCCATTGTTGATGAAAACGATCTCCACATCCTAAATTAAGATAATTCATATTATTTTACAAAATTGAACATATAAACTTTGACCAGTTAAAAATTTTCTCAATCCAGCCTTCAATATTTTTTTATAAAAATAAATACTAAATCGATTAAAAAGTAAATTCATTGGATAAAAGCTAGATGTTAAATAATTTTTATATGAATCAACATATCCTGATATATGATATGACGCTAAAGGTTCTTTTATGATTTTTTCTGTTTTAACTGGAAAAATTTTTTCAAGTGATCTAAAAGAAAATTCTGACCATTGTGTCATATGATGAGGAGGCATATCAAGTAAATTATATTGATATTTAAGAAAACTTTCTGCATTTGGAACGGATACAATTAATCTCCCACCTGACTTTAATATTTTAAGACAATTATTAATAAAACTTTTCGGATCAGAAATATGTTCTAATACTTGAAAGCTACAAATAGCATCCATAGATTGAGGGTGGAATTGTGCAAATTCTTGTAAAGTAATATGATTTACAGGAAGCTTATTTTCTTGAGCGAGATTAACAGCTAATTTATTAAGCTCTATTCCATTAATTACAAAACCAGAATCAATGCAAGCTTTTACAAAAAAGCCAACACCACATCCAACTTCTAAAATACTATTACAATTTAATAATTTTAAATGATTTAAAGCAACATTATATTCCCATTTATCTGGTAAATAAAACCAATCAAATTTTTGAAGTTGTTTGTACAAAGTCTCAGAACCATCAATATCGCAAGGAAAAAAGAACTTAAGTCTTGTTTGATTGCATTGATAAAGTTTTATTTCTTGATAATTTTTTAGTTCTTGGGTAATATCTATTTGGAAATTATTTTTCCATTTTTGAATTAATTCATCTACTCTAATAGTTTTAATTAAACTAATATTATTTGTTTCAGTAAGAGGACTTCTGATATACATAGTATTTATATATTATTTGAAATAAGAAATTATATATAACTTAACATTTTAAGAGCATCACCATGAATATTTATAAAATTTTCAACAGATTCAGTAGTGAAAAACTTTTTCCATTCTCCTATTTCACCATTTCTAACAAATTGAATATTTGGATCTGAATTTGCAAATAAACTAACTTGATCATGTTGCTTTTGCTCTATTTTTTTCATAGCATCAAAACTTGATGCATTAACAGCAGATAATATCCGCTTATAATCAAATGCAATTTCCGAAAAACTTAAAACATTGGCAAGTGATGATATTGGATATTTTTTTAATTCTTCATATGTCAATAAAAAAAAATTGTTAGATGAATTTGTAATCCAAGATTTTACATGATCGCTCCATAATGTATATTTATCTAAATTACCAGAATTGAAAATTTCAAGAAAATTTTCAAATTTAGTTGATTTATGTATTTTTCCATATTTAAGCATATAAAAATAATAAGATACTGCAACATCACGGCCATCTCTGACTAAATAAATAACTTTATTATATTTAGTTGTAAAAGGTATGTGGCTTTTAATAAATCTTGGTCTTTTTATATAATTACAATCTTCTGGATTAAAATGAATATCAGGAATTATTAAATGAGAATTATTAAAATCACATTTATTGCTTGTTAAATAATTACCAATTAAAAATCGAAGCCATGTATTTCCCGATTTTGGGTAAGACACTAAAAAAATATCATCGGGATATATATCAATATTATTAAATATTTTTTGATATTTTTTCTTAAATATAATTTGTTTTAAGTTAAACATATTTAGATTTTTGTTATTAACTTAGTATTCCAATTAAGCTTGGGAGCAACAACACCAGGCCATTTTTCCGAAAACAAAGAACCGTGATGAATACTTTTTTCAATAAAAAAATTCAAAAATTCTTGTCCTTGAATCAAAACTTTTACCCCTGGACATCCAGAATGGATTTTAATAAAGTACAATCCTGAATTTAGTAAATAGGGAGGAATAGTACAGATAGTATGATATTCACCTGGTTTTGATTCTTCTTCCCGAAAAGCATGATCCGTAGAAGCAAAAGCGAGAACTCCTTCAGAATTAATTACTTGAAGAATCATTCTCATTCCTCTTACTACTTCAAAAAGCTTGTAAGAAATTTCTATATGAATGAGCTGTTCACTATCAAAATTATATTGAACTTCATATCTGTGATTAAGTAGACGGATAGATATCAGGCGCATTTCCTTACCACCAGGTGCTGTCTTGCTATCTAACCAATAAATCTCACCTTGCTCTCTGTTTTTACCCATATCAGATAGAAGATAAGAATCAACAATTTCAGAGGTAATGCCATGTTTAACTAAATTTCCTTTATTAAGAAGAACACCAGAATTGCATAAGGATTTAATCGTTCCCATATTATGACTAACAAATAAAACGGTTCTTCCTTCCTTGGTTGCCACATCTCCCATTTTTCCTAGACATTTTTTCTGAAACGCAGCATCACCAACTGCTAGTACTTCATCTACTACTAAAATTTCTGGTTCAAGATGGGCTGCTACTGCAAACGCTAAACGTACATACATTCCCGATGAATATCTCTTAACAGGAGTATCTAAAAACTTTTCTACCTCTGCAAACGCAACTATCTCATCAAACTTCTTTTTAATCTCTACTCGACTCATCCCTAGAATTGCACCATTGAGATAGATGTTTTCTCTACCAGTCAACTCTGGATGAAAACCCGTACCTACTTCTAAGAGACTGGCGACTCTTCCTTTAATAGAAATGCGCCCTGTAGTGGGTTCGGTAATGCGACTTAAAATTTTGAGTAGGGTTGATTTTCCTGCGCCATTGCGCCCAATGATACCAACTACATCTCCTTGTTTGATTTCAAAGGATACATCTTTTAACGCCCAAAACTCTTCTTTGTCGAGTTTTTCTGGAGGAGGTTGAGTAAATCTTTTGATTAAAGACTTAGCACCATTAGCAATCACATCTCGTAAAGCAGTGTAATTCGATCGCCCTTCTTGTTGATGGGAGATGATATACTTTTTACCGAGATTTTCGACCCTAATGATAGTATCAGACACGCTATTACTAAACTTTACAGTAACTTTATGTGAGCTTCATCACTAGGATGCCCAATTGTTAGTTAAAAGCGATCATCTGGGAGAGTTTTTTTTTGCTGAGTACTGGTAAAGGCGATCTCTTATGAATGAATATGTATTCAGAGATATATAGACTATAATCTTGGGACAGAATAATTATCAAAGATATAGTCAAGACTAAATTACATCAGCAAAAGTTCGTTCCATTCTACGGAAATACCAAACACCAGTAGTAAACAGAAAAACTACTAAACCCAGAGAAAGACTAAAACCTAACCAGTAAATCTGAATATCTCCGCCAATAATTGCCCATCGAAAACCGTCGATAACTCCTACCATTGGATTGAGAGAGTATAACCATCGCCATTGTTCGGGGACAATATTACTACTAAAACCTACAGGAGAGATATACAAGCCAAACTGAATAATAAAAGGAACGATGTAACGAAAATCTCTATACTGAACATTAAGAGCAGATAACCATAACCCTACACCCATTGAAGCCAAAAACGCGATCGCAATAAAAAGCGGTAAAGTTATAATACGCCAACTCGGGACAAAATCATACCAAGCCATTAACCCCAGTAAAATCATTCCAGAAATTAAAAAATCTACAAAACTGACTATCACTGCGCTGATGGGTACTATTAAACGGGGAAAATAAACTTTAGAAATCAGATTAGCGTTAGTAATTAAGCTGTTGCTACATTCTGCTAAAGCATTGGCAAAAAATTGCCAGGGAAGCATTCCTGCAAAAACTAATATAGGATAGGGCGCACCTTCTGAAGGAAGTTTGGCTAATTTGCTAAATACTAGCGTAAAAACTACTGTGGTCAAAAATGGTCTGAGTAATGCCCAGGCTATACCAATAATAGTTTGTTTGTAACGTACTAATATATCTCGCCAAGCCAGAAAATAAAATAACTCTCGATAACGCCAAATATCTTTCCAATATTGCCTTTCCGTGCGACCAGCTTCAATAATTAATTCTTGGCTCATTATCTATTAAGAGAATTTTCTGAGATCAAATACAAATTAATTTAAGTAATTAGCGTATAAAAGGTTACACGCTTTTGAGTGTTTTGTCTTCTCTGTGAATTGTTACTAGAGGATTCGACCATACATAAATAATGGGTTTTGTCAGTGATTTGATCCCTGTCATTGTTAAAGTACCCAAATCGAATCCAAAATCGAGCGCGAAATCTTTAAATTTATGATCATTTTTTTTGCCTAACTGCGATCGCGCGAGCTAGATATAATAAGAAATGATCGTGTTTGTCTCTAATTTTCGGAGACTACAAATGTGAAAAATATTATTGTATTTGAAGTATCCCAAGAAGAAGATGGAGCTTTTGTTGCAGAGTGTTTAACTGAGGATATTTTTACACAAGGTGATACTTCACGTAACTAGATTAATCCAAGAGAAAGTATCTTTTACGGTGTTAAATAATCTTCGGTCGGAAGTGTAAAATTCAGCATTGAATCTCTCTGATAGAGCAAGGTAATGAGCATCGTAAGCAGCAGAAAGATTCAAACTTCTGGCTAAGATTAAAGCCCTTTGATGCAAAGCTTTGTCACCATACAAGGTAATTCCTAAATTTAAAGCGGATTCTAGTAACTGTTCTGCTTCTTCAGGTAAAATTTGCCCTGCTAAACTCATGCGATGGAAGACATTAGTAACTTCGTAGCAATATATTGTCGGAGCAATAATTTGATTACCTACGGTTTTCCATTGTCGCCATAAATTATTATAAGAAATTGCATTAGGAGGAGCTGATAGCAAACGCACGATAAAGTTAGCATCAACACAAATAATTTCTGGCATTATTTTTCCTCTTCTTGAGGAAAACAAGCTTGCATCAATTGTTCATCTCTTTCTTCTCGCATTTGATGGATAATTTCAGTCACAGATGGCTTGAAAGGTTTTCCGCCAGTCCGCCCATGAATTTTTTTTCTTCGTGCTTCAATTCGTTTTAAAGTTTCTTCCCAAGTCGGTATCGTTTCTGAAGATGTTAGTTTATTTTCTAAAGCTTCCTTAACGAGACTAAAAAAAGTTTCCTCTGGATGTTCTTGTAAATAAGTATCTAGGCTTTGAGCTAATTCGTCTGGTAAATCGATAACGCGCTTCATGATTTTATTATCAATAGACTTCTAATTCTCCTTGTACCATTTTTTCTGACTCTTGTTCCATTGCTGCCAGACGGGATATCTCTATATTTTGGATACTCTATACTGAATAATAAAAGGAACGATGTAACGAAAATCTCTATACTGAACATTAAGAGCAGATAACCATAACCCTACACCCATTGAAGCCAAAAACGCGATCGCCCTCTAAGCGGTAAAGTGATAATATGCCAAATCAAATCCAAAATGGATCGCGAAATCTTTAAATTTATTTTCTTGTTCAAGTTCCAGCAAGGTACGAGCAACATCCTCGGCAATTTCTATCACTTTCTCTACAGTTTCTCCTTCAGCAACTAATCCTTGTAATTCATCGCTAGTTGCGACAAAATACTCTTGCCCTTGTTCTTCAAATTTTTCAATTTTCAATTTGATTAGTGTTTTCATATTGATTTAAAATTTTTGTGTCAATTCTTCTAGAGAGATTAATTCAAGATCTGGGTCGTTCGAGGCGATTAGGCGATCTCGTTCTATATTATATCCCCAGTCAGCCATAAATAATTTAACTATGGGTTTTAAGTCTGGTTGTTCTTTAACTAGTTGTAAGGCTGGTAATCTATCTTCGACAAACCAAAAACTTACATCTGGGTTTTGGCTGTTATCTCGTAATAATCGGAGAGTTTCATACTTGGGACGTTTTGATTCTTTACCAATAATTTTATCTCTTGGTAGAGAAATTTCTTGCTGCTGTAATAGTTGTTGAACAAATCTACCTTCTTTGGTTGTAACTATATATAGTTCGCTAGAAGAGCTAATAATTTTGGTTACTATTTCTAAAATACCAGGATAAAAACGATGTAATTCTAACCAGCTAGTTAAATCATCAGTAATCCAATCATCTCTCATAGAATCTAAAGTGTTACCAACTAGTTTAGTATCTAATTTTTCTGTAGCAACTATTTGATCTCTAACTAAATTCCAAGATGTCAGTATTTCTGATTCATCTATTTCCAGGATTATAGCTCGTAATAAAACTGGCATTTCCCAACCCGTTTCAATTACAGGGCGTAGTTTATAAAAACTTATTTCTAGTTTCTGTAAGTTTTGTTCAAGGTTTTGTTGCCAAATTTGCTCATAAGCTCGTTTGGTCGTGGCAAAATATTCCTTTAAACCATCACAGATTACTCCATCAAAATCCAGGGCAATAATTGTCGGCAATGAGTAGATCATAATTCAATATAGTTAAGTAGCTGGATGAAATTAAATATAAAATATTGATGATAGAGTGTGGGCTGTGTGGGGGAAAAATGTGAGAATCAGGTTTTATCAAAAAAAAGAGAGCTATTAATAGCTCTTGTCATCATAATTTTAAAAATACCTGAGTCGTTAATCCAACTTTACACAGCAGCAGGTTCTTTAACTTGTGTGAGTTTCTCGTAAGTCTCACGCATTTTGAGTCCTACTAGTACTTGGAACAAACCAGTACCATTGTTAGAACCTGGATACTCTTTGTGTTGAAGGAGTAATTCTGTCATTTCTCCGTAGTGCTTAGTACCAGTTCGGCTGAGGTGGCTTTCGAGATAAATCATTTCTTCAAGATTGTCGAATTGACCATCTACTTCTAGGATGGAAACTTCGTTACCCATAAAGCTATCTGGACCATAGTACATTTTAATACCAGGATAAGCACAGGTTAGTTTACGTCCACAAGGTCGCCAGTCAATAGTAGAACCTTCGTCGAATAGATAGACAGTCTCAAAGTTTTCGATACCTTCTTTTTGAACTAGACGTACTCTTAGTAGTTTACTTTCTTTATCATTTACCAACTTAGTAGGTAAGACTTGAATTACTACATCAGCAAACTCTTTTTGTGGTTCAATGTAAGCGGTAAAGTCAGGCTTTCTAGCATTGATTGAGGCTAGCACATCTTCATAGGTGTGACCTCTTTCTGCCATATCTCGTTGAATTTTCCACTGAATTTTTACTTCGTCGCTGATGTCGAGATAGACGCTAAAGTCTAATAAGCCACGAACTCTCTCGTCATATATAGGGTGTAATCCTTCAACTACGATAACCTTGTTAGGTTCTACTGTTTCTGGAGGATCGATTTCTCCTGTTTCGTGATTATAAATTGGTTTTTCAATAGCTTTTCCTTCTTTAAGGGCTTTGATTTGCTCGTACATCAAATCAAAATTATTAGCTTTGGGGTTTAAAGCTGTAACACCTGCTGCTTTTCTACCCTTACGATCTAGACTATGATAGTCGTCTAAACAAATAACGGTCATAAACTCTTCGCCAAACAAATCAGTCAAACGACGAAGAAAAGTCGATTTACCACATCCAGAATCCCCTGCTACTCCAATGAGTATCACGCGGTCAAAATCGCCAGTCATAACTTCCCTCTTTTACAAAAATGATTTAAACCATAGTTATTAATCAAGTCCAAGTCAAATTATCTCATTAATCTATCTATAAATCTCAAGCTTTTCTTTCAATCTGATATTAAAAAAAGCAGTGAGCTAGGTCAAGATTATGTTGTTGTAACATTCGACTAAGGGCTTTTTAAGCAAGTATCTAATACTAACTACTAACTTTGACAAAGTTTACCAGAAGCTATACCCACTCTACAAGAGTAAAATTGTAAACTCAAATTAAGGCTTAAAAAAAACTAAAATTGACTTCTTTGTAACAATCTAGACATTTTAGTTTCGATAACCTGAACTAGATGGATAATTACTGCCTTTCTAATCTAACCATGAATCAGGAGAGCTATCTTAATTGTAACTAGGTATACCCTTCCAATGATAGGCTATTAATGCTCCATTATCGAGTCAGAACATCTCATACTCTCACTCCAAATAAAATCTTGGCTCTGGGATGTGGTTTTGGTAAATTTTGATACAAGGGGCATTTTTAGCAAATTGGAGGATATATTAAGAATCATGTACAATTCAAGCGCAACAGGGGGTTCTAATAGTACACGATACAACAATCGTATGTTTGTGTATGAAGTAGTTGGCTTATCTCAAAATGGTAAAAGCAACTTGAACTATTCGATTCGCAACAGTGGTAGTCAATTTATTACTGTGCCATACAATCGTATGACTCAAGAAATGCGACGCATTAACCGTTTGGGTGGTCAAATTGTCAGTATCAAACCTCTCAATAATGGTAGCACCGCAGAAGTCAGTAATTCCGCAACACAACAACCGAATCAAAACAAAAAAAGCAAATCAATGACTCAAGCGAAAGCTAATACAAAAATACCAGTTAATATCTACCGTCCTAAAAATCCTTTCATTGGTAAGTGTATAGATATTTATGATTTAGTTGACGAAGGAGGAATCGGAACTTGTCGTCACATGACTTTTGATCTTTCTGGTGGAGATTTACACTATGTAGAAGGTCAAAGTATTGGCATTATTCCTCCTGGTACTGATGATAAAGGTAATGCTCACAAGTTAAGGCTATACTCTATTGCTTCTACTCGTCATGGAGACAATTTAGATGATAAAACCGTTTCTTTGTGTGTCAGAAAATTAGAGTATAAGCATCCTGAAACAGGAGAACTAGTAGAAGGGGTTTGCTCTAGTTACTTGTGCAATCTCAAACCAGGAGATGATGTAGCAATTACTGGTCCTGTGGGTAAAGAAATGCTGTTACCCGATGATGAAGATGCCAACATTATTATGATTGCTACTGGTACTGGTATTGCTCCTTTCCGTGCTTACTTATGGCGGATGTTTAAAGAAGGGGAACTCAATCCAGACTATAACTTTAAAGGTTTAGCTTGGTTGTTCTTCGGCATTCCTAAAACTCCTAATATTCTTTACCAAGAAGACTTAGAAGCAATGGTAGAGAAATATCCTGATAACTTCCGTCTGGATTACGCCATCAGTCGCGAGCAGAAAAATTCTGAAGGCGGTAAGATGTACATTCAACACAAAATTGCCGAACGCGCTGATGAGTTGTGGGCATTGATCCAAAATCCTAAAACTCACACTTACATTTGTGGTTTGAAAGGTATGGAAGACGGTATTGATGAGGCTTTAAGTGCTGCTGCTAGTAAGAATGATGTAGATTGGACTACCTACCGTAAGCAGATGAAGAAAGAACATCGCTGGCACGTAGAAACTTACTAATTGAGTACAATCTAAATTATTAATTGGGTGCGTCTGCTGGTCGAAGCGGGCGCATTTTTCATGATACTATTGCTACTATCTTTTAAAAAAATACTAGGAAGGTAGAGCGATATATGGAACTAACAGTGCTATTGGCAGAATTGCCAGAAGCTTATCAAGCATTTAGTCCTTTGGTTGATGTATTACCCTTGATTCCCTTATTTTTCCTTTTATTAGCTTTTGTTTGGCAAGCAGCAGTAGGATTTAGATAAATCAAGGATATTTTAAATTACAATTTGAAGCATCCAGGGGGATGCTTTTTTTGTTGTTAACTATTGTTAAATATTTTATGGTGTATTTTAAAGCCTGCTTAATTTGATGACCGATGAACCAATTTCCCCTCGCACTAAATCCTTTTTTAAATCTTGAATACGAACCAGAAGTAGAAAACTATCTGGGAGAAGATTATTACGATATTGTAGCAGCAGCCGACTTTCCTCAGCACATCTTGCGGTTTAGAAACGATCGCCTATTGCCTATTATGGGATTAGACTCAGAATTAGTCAGCGACCGCCATTTTATAGAAGCTTTTGGCAAATTTCAGGGAGTTAGACCTTTTTTAGCCTTACGCTACCACGGTTATCAATTTGGAAAGTATAACCCCTTTCTAGGGGATGGTAGAGGTTTTCTTTATGGACAGGTAAGGGGTACAGACGGGGAACTATATGATTTTGGCACAAAAGGTTCGGGTCAAACTCCCTATTCTCGTACTGCGGATGGAAGGTTAACTCTAAAAGGGGGTGTGAGAGAGGTATTAGCAGCAGAAGCTTTACATCGTTTAGGGGTTCGTACTTCTCGGTGTTTGAGTATGATTGAGACAGGAGAATCTTTATGGCGTGGTGATGAACCATCTCCTACTCGTTCTTCTGTAATGATAAGGTTTAGCCGTTCCCATATTCGTTTTGGTACTTTTGAAAGGCTACATCATATAAAGCGTCCTGATTTAATTAAGAAACTGCTAGATCGGGTAATTGGGGTATATTATCCTCAGATTCCTGATACAGAAGCCAAATATGCTTTATTTTATAGTGAATTGGTAGAGAGGGTGGCAAAGTTAACAGCACAATGGATGGCTGCTGGTTTTTGTCATGGTGTTTTAAATACAGATAATATGTCTATTACTGGGGAAAGTTTTGACTATGGTCCCTATGCTTTTATTCCTACTTATGAACCCCAGTTTACTGCTGCATATTTTGACTATGGAAGACGCTACAGTTATGGGAATCAACCTTTTATTTGTAAGTTAAATTTGGAGATGTTACAAGCTCCATTAAGTGCTGTAATTTCAGAATCGGATTTGGAAGCAGGATTAGCCCAATTTGATGATTGCTATAGCTCTACTCATCAACAGTTGATGTTACAGCGATTGGGTTTTGATGGGATCTTTACTCCTGAAGCAGAAGAGTTGTTAACAGCTACTATTAATTTATTGCGCAATACAGATATTATTTATGGTGGCTTTTTTGCCGAGTTAGCTCAAGGATTTAATTATGGCTGGCGCGAACATAGTAATTTGATTTTAGAGAATGCTACTTTTGCTGCTGAAATTAGTGAAGAATGGAAAACTTTGTATCATAAATGCTTAAATAAATTATCTCAGTCAGAAATGGAAAAAGTAGGCGATCGCTTGAATGTTTATAATCCTCAAGTATATTTGATTCGTCCTCTTATTGAGTCAGTTTGGCAATCTATTACTGAAGAAGATAACTGGCAACCTTTTAATGAATTAGTTAAATCATTGAGCCTTTAATATTTAATATTTTGTTGATTGTTAGACCGTTTCTCAAAAGTAACGGTGAACTTAGTAACAGGTGCAAGAGGCAATAGATTAAATCAGCTACGGTAGCGTTTTTGCTTAATAAAAAGTTGAATATTAAGTTAATTTAACTGATATTTTTACTGAGGTACGAAAGCTAATAAGTACCTTGTCATATATGGATTTTGGCGGTTGTCTCCCCGTCAGCAATCACTCCCTAATAAATGATGAATGGTAAATGATGAATTATGAATCACCTACCACCAGATGTATAATTATCAGGCTTGTTAGAAAAATATGTTTACTATGACTTCTGTTGGCGATCGCCTTAACCAGTTAAAATCTCATAATCAATGCGCTTTGATTCCTTTTATTACTGCTGGTGATCCTGATCTAGAGACGACAGGGAAAGCCCTACAAGTATTAGCAGAAAATGGCGCAGATGTGATCGAACTTGGTGTACCTTATTCGGATCCTCTCGCAGATGGTCCCACAATTCAAGCTGCTGCGACTAGAGCCTTGGAAAAGGGAGTAAAGTTAGAAGATGTCTTAAATATTGTTCGAGAAACTAGCAGTAAGATTGATGTTCCGATTATTCTCTTCACTTACTATAATCCAATTTATTACCGAGGACTCGAAGCTTTTTTACAGCAAATTAAATCCGCAGGGGTCAAGGGGTTAATTGTACCCGATCTCCCTCTAGAAGAAGCAGAAATTTTGCTGGAAACTGCACAAAAAATGGGAATAGAAGTTACACTGTTAGTTGCTCCTACTAGTTCTCAGGAACGGATAGAAGCGATAGCTGCTAAGTCTCAAGGCTTTATTTATCTTGTCTCTGTCACTGGTGTTACAGGAATGCGTACTCAGATGGGTACAAGAGTGAAAGATTTACTTTTAGATTTACGCAAAGTAACTGATAAACCTATTGGTGTGGGTTTTGGTATCTCTTCCCCTGAACAAGCAAAACAGGTTAAAGACTGGGGTGCTGATGCTGCTATTGTGGGTAGTGCCTTAGTTAAGCGTTTATCCCAAGGAAGTCCAGAAGAAGGTTTACAAGCTATTGGGGAGTTTTGTAAGAGTCTTAAAGAAGCAATTGCATAGAAATCAATTCTTGCATCAGTGGGATACATCATCTTAAAATCAATTTCTTGGCTGATACTACCTGTGTTCTCTCAAGAGGACTAATACCATTTCTATTTAAGTTTGCTTAAGAGTCTCAAAGGGAATCCCTCGCTTTTAGCGATGGGAGGTTCAACAAATTTGTAGTCTATTAAAATAGACTGATTGTTTAATCCGCGAAACTTGAGTGTGGTAGCTGTATGGGTTTAAGGTGCAAGATATGTAGGTAGGCAAAATTATTTGTATATTGATAACGAGGTTATATTTCCCTATTGCCTATTGCCTATTGCCTATTGCCTACCTCCACCAAATGTTAAATTAATCGTACATCGGGTACTTATGAGTATAACCTTTGAATCAGTCATTGCTATTGTATTTGATGACAATTTGCTGCATCCCTAGCAACCCGAACTGTATTATTGCCAGTGGGATAAGCAGTTAAAATCACTCTGCCATCTTCAGTTTTCATGATTCCTCTGGCTGGATAAATATCTCCAACAGATGTTTTAACTGGTTGAACTTGAAATGTATTATTCTGGGTTGTTTGCTGATTATTGACCTGAGAAATATTAGGCGTGATAGGTTTGCTATCACCAAGCAGTAATTCAGCATTTAAAGGTAAATTGGGTGCTGGTGGGACTCCTCCGTTACCTTTAAGCACTAACCCAGATGCTCCTGCATCAGAAGTACAAGCATCTTGTCCAACCCAACTAGTAATTATGCTATTACCTAATCGATCCTTGTCCTCTTGAGGCACAGAAACCGTATCAGCCCCATTACCCAATCCATCCCTGTTCTCTTGAGGCACAGAATCTGTATCACTATTAATTGGGGTCAGAGTAATTGTTATGGTTGTTGTAATAGGAGATATGCCACCGCCACCAGGGGGTCTATGTTCCACAGAAACAGAAATAGTATCATTCCCATCAATACTATTATTCGTAATGGTGACTCTAAAGTCGAAAAGTGTATTGCCCCCACCAAAATTACTGCTAGTAATTTGAATTTGCCCTTCATTGGTGCGAGTTAGGTTAGTCGTACCAATTTGGATTTGTTCTCCACTACTTAATGCTACTGTTGCAGCAAAATCACTAGGATTATTGGTATTATTTTCTGGGATTTCTACTGCATCACCTAATGCTCCTGTTCTAACCAAAGCAGGGAAACCCCCGAATCCATCCCTCGTCCGTCCATCCAAGAGGATAGTATCAGTAGCAGTAATATCAATCAAACCCGAATCCCCCCTACCCAGATTAGTAGTAGTCAGTTGCGCCCTATCGGTAATCTCCACATTAGCTGCTTGGATTTCAATACCACCTGAATTGCCTACCCCATTTTCTCCCACTAGGCTCACTGCTGAACTGGAGGAATCAAACCTCACTGTATCAGTAGCAGTAATATCAATCAAACCTGAATTTCCCCTACCCAGAGTAGTGGTAGTCAGTTGCGCCCTATCGGTAATCTCCACATTAGCTGCTTGGATTTCAATACCACCTGAATTGCCTACCCCATTCTCTCCCACTAGGCTCACTGCTGAACTGGAGGAATCAAACACCACTGTATCAGTAGCACTAATATCAATCAAACTTGAATCTCCCCTACCCAGAGTAGTAGTAGTCAGTTGCGCCCCATCGGTAATCTCCACATTAGCTGCTTGGATTTGAATACCACCTGAATTGCCTATCCCATTCTCTCCCACTAGGCTCTCTGCTGAACTTGCCAATTCAGAAAATGAAAATTCTGGTATAAACACTCCGCCACCCAACGGCACTCTTCCAATTTCATCACGCACTTGTACAGTCCCATCAAACACCACTCTACCAGTGGCATTAATTCGGATTGTGCCAGAATTTCCCCTACCCAAAGTAGTAGTAGTCAGTTGCGCCCCATCGGTAATCTCCACATTAGCTGCTTGGATTTGAATACCACCTGAATTGCCTACCCCATTCTCTCCCACTAGGCTCTCTGCTGAACTGGAGGAATCAAACACTACTCTACCTGTAGCATTGATTTGGATTGTGCCAGAATTTCCCGTACCCAGAGTACTAGTATTGAGTTGACCGCCATTAGTTACCTCAACATTACTTGCATTAATCTCGATGTTACCAGCGTTACCCGTAGCTCCATCCGCTACTTGGTTAAATGCACCAGTGACCGAACTGTTGAATGTTCATCTAAAATTAGTTAACTCTTGAGTTACCTCAACATTACCATTACTTGGATTAATCTCGATGTTACCAGCGTTACCCGTAGCTCCATCTGCTACTTGGTTAAATGCACCAGTGACCAAAAAGCTGTCGAATGTTCCTGTACCATCAATAACCACTCTGTTTTCCGCATTTATTGTAATATTTCCTGCTTGGCTGGAAGGTGTGCCTTGTCCTTCCGCTATTCCAGCTTGCAGACTACTACTTCTTAGTAGATTTACATTGCTGCCATTGAGAGCGATACTACCACCGTCTTCTGCCACAACATTAACCAAAGTTCCATTAATTAGATATATTTCTGCTCCCTCTACATCAGTAGGAAAATTCAAAGAAGCCAACTCTGATGTCCCTTCTGACTGTAGGATATTCAACTCTACTATTCCTTCGCTGCTGACTCCTCCTAACTCAACTCTACCTCCTGATGCCTGTAAGGAAGCACCATCTAAGAACACATCCCCACCCACCAGGCTTAAAGCCTGTCCGTTATCTACTTGCAGATTACTACCATTGACGGCAATTAAACCAGGATTATCCCGAAAATTTAAACCAATAGGGGCATTAATAGTCAATAAAGGAGAATTATCTAAATTTATCGCGCTAAATTCTATTCCATCAGGAAATAAAATACTATTGGCGGTACTGCCATAAAATGAACCACCAATATCTAATCTTGCACCTTCACCAAACAAAATACCAGCAGGATTAATTAAAAATAAATTCGCTCCACCATTAGCACGAATCAATCCATCAATATTGGAGATATTTCCGCCTGTAACGCGAGAAAAGATGTTAACTATATTATTAGCATTGTTAAAGAAAGCTTCACTTCCTGTAGGTACGGAAAATTCTCCAAAACTGTGAAATAAGTTACCGCCAGCGCGTTCTCCATCATCTATTCTTATTCCATTATCGGTAGGAGTTAAAGTAGTATTGGTACTGCCATCAGTAGTAATTTGGGCGAAGGCTGGCACAATGGATGTAGGGACGAAAAATAAACTGAGAAATGACCAGGATATTAGTTTCATTGGGACAAAGTAGTTAAAATTTTACGCAATTCTACAATTTAACTGGTTATCGTGTCGGTTAAAAACAACACAGTAGGAATAGCTCAAAAAAATGAAGCAAAACTCTCAGAGTTCCAACCCATCCAATCTCCTTGAAGAGTAAAAGCAGCCCAATAATAAGGATGATTCCATTGGGGATGTTGTTGCATATATCTTTGTGTAGCGTTTAATGCTCTTGCTGGAGTTAAACCATTTTGCAACATTAAACGATAAAAATAGCTCATAAATTCTGCGGTAGCAGCATCATCTACTTTCCAGAGACTTACTAAGACTCTTGTTGCTCCTGCATACATAAAACCTCTGGTTAAACCTACCAAGCCTTCTCCTCTTATCTGTTTCCCTAATCCTGTTTCACAAGCACTTAACACTACTAACTCGGCGGGAAGCTCCAGGTTAAATACTTCATGCAGACGCAAAAAACCATTTTGGGGATTTCCTTGTTCATCAAATAAAGATAAAACTATTCCTGATAATTCTGGTTGTTGGCTGTTAAGAATACCATGGGTCGCAAAATGGACAATACTGTAGTTACCTAATTCTGGGCTGGTAGCGAATTCTAAATTAGCATCAAAATCAAATACCGAAGTTGCTCCTAGTTCGGGAACAAAACCTAGTATAGATTCAGCTTCTCTTCTCGTCCCTGGAAGACGAGCTAATTGTAAATCGAAACTTGTTAGAGTATTTCTGAGAGGATCGTAACCTAAATCTTCTGTGCCAGAGGCTTGTTTTTGAGGCAAACGAAGATCGCTTTTACTAAAAACGGGGTCTGCCAGTATCGCTAATTGTTTCGGGGCTGGTCTTCTCTGTTTTTGATTAGTTCGCAAACGAGCTAATACGGAACTAGAAGGAAGATTAACTATTGGATGAGTATCAGATAATAGCTGATTATTTTCTATGGGAAGACTGGCAAAAGGAACATATTGCAAAACACCATCAGCTACTATTACTACCCTGGGTTTTTCTGTGGCTTCATCAATGGTTGGTAGAATTAGTTTGCTCAATTTTTTGCCTATAGAAATTAATTCTTCAGGTTGTTTAGTATCTTGCAACAGATATTGATATTCCCTGGCTAGAGATTCAATTTTTCCAATGGATGCTAACTCATAGCTGATGAAATTGTCTTGAGATATTACCCAAACATAACTACGACCTTGCCCTAAAGAATATTGCCACAATACTGTATCTTTATCGAGGAGTTGTTGTAATTGTTGAAGATTAATCGGTTGGGGTTGAGTTAATTCGGCATATTCTGGGCTATTAGCACGAATGTTAGCTTGTATCTGTTTATACTGTTCTAAAATCTTGGTTCTTTCTGTTTCTAGTTGATTAAGCTTTGTTTCACTACAGTCTTGAAGACATAAACTGATTCTGCTTTGTTCTATGGCATCTAATTTGTTTTGTAGCTCTTTTTCTTGAGCAACTAACTCAGGTGTAACACCTTGACGAATATCAATATTAGCTTCTTCTAATAATTCTAAAAGACTTCTAGCTTTACCTTGTTCGCTATTTTCAAAAGCCAAAATATTGTAACCATGATGGGGATGTTGTTGATGTAATTCCATCAAGATTGCTGTTTTTAGTTTGTAATAGCCTTCTACTATAGAAAAATAGGAAGCTTTGAAATCGCTGCTCACAATGTTGCTGCGAATTCCCTCTACAATTTCTATAGCTTGATTGATGTTTTGTAATGCTAAGAAGTAATTTTTGCGATTGTAGTTGATGACACTAATATTATTAAGAGTAATAGCTTCCCCACTGAGATCTCCTAATGCCTGCAAAATCGGTAAAGCTTGGTTGAAGTAATCTAAGACCTTTTGCTTCTCTCCTAACTCATGATAGACAGCACCAATATTATTGAGAGTACGAGCTTGTCCTGTGGGTTCTCCTATAGAACGAAAAATCGGTAAAGCTTGGTGATAGTAATCTAACGCCTTTTGCTTCTCTCCTAACTCATGATAAACAGCACCAATGTTATTGAGAGTACGAGCTTGTCCTTGGCGATTGCCTATAGAGCGAGAAAGAGGTAAAGATTGGTGGTAGTAATCTAACGCCTTTTGCTTCTTTTCTAAATCATTATAAACCGCAGCAATATTATTAAGAGTAATAGCTTCCATTCGGCGATCGCCCACAGAACGAGAAAGGGGTAAAGCTTGGTTGAAGTAATCTAACGCCTTTTGCTTCTCTCCTAACTCATGATAGATAGCACCAATATTACTGAGAGTAGTAGCTTCTATTCGGCGACCGTTGACAGAGCGAGAAAGAGGTAAAGCTTGGTGGTAATAATCTAACGCCTTTTGCTTCTCTCCTAACTCATGATAGATAGCACCAATATTACTGAGAATACGAGCTTCGACTGTGCCATCGCCGACAGAGCGAGAAAGAGGTAAAGCTTGGTTAAAGTATTCTAATGCCTTCTGATTTTCTCCTAAATCATTATAGGCAACACCAATACGAGTCAGAATAGTAGCTTCGATTGTGCGATCGGTTATGGAGCGAGAAAGAGGTAAAGCTTGGTTAAAGTATTCTAATGCTTTTTGATTTTCTCCTAAATCATTATAAATACTACCAATATTACTGAGAGTTTCAGCTTCGACTTTGCGATCGCCGACAGAGCTAGAAAGAGGTAAAGCTTGGTTAAAGTATTCTAATGCCTTTTGCTTGTCTCCTAATAAATCGTAACATCGACCAATTCTCAATAGTGTTATTGCTTCTGTCTGAGATTGTTTTACAGCTTGATATAGAGGTAAGGCTTGTTGGAATTTTTCAAGAGCTTGTAATAGTGATTCTTTTGTCCCTTGTTGAAATAGCTTCAATCCTTCTTCCAATAATCTATTAGCAGTGGCTAGTTTTTCTGGCTCAGTAGTATTTGCTTGGGCGTATGAATTGAGTTTGGCTTCAGATAAAGGTATTGCTTTGAAAGCAGAAGCCTGTCCCAGAATCAAAGTTAAGGCGATTACGCTTTGAGAGATTAATTTAATCATGTTGTGGTGAGTAATCATGATAGTTTGTCATCAGATTTTAAATTAATTACTTAGGATGTCCTACAATCAAACTACTTTGTTTAAGATACAATCTTGCTTTTGCCTCCTCTACTGCTGCTTCTGCATTAACTAAACCAGCACCAAAGAAATACTCTTCTGGGGAATTAAAATTAGTCGGTCTAGCAGTGTTATAAAATCTTGTTTCTGAGTTTCTCAGGTTTAATTGGTCGTAACTAGCGGTTTTTTGCAGAATATCAATAATATCTTGCCGATTCAGACGATTATCTCTATCTTCTCCTTTAATTAAAGCGACTATTCCTGATACTACTGGTGTAGAGAAAGATGTGCCTGTACTCCAACGATATTTTCCTTGTAGATCCCAATTAGGACCCCAATGTCCTTTGATAGTCAACCCATCCATCAGTAACGGTTGAGCGGTTCCTCCCGTAGTCAAAACACCACCAAACGCCCCATGCGTCGCAAAATCGCCCCCAGGAGCAACCACAGTTAATTTACTTCCATAAAGCGCGTCTGAGCCATAATCACTATAGCTAGGACGGAATCCTTCCATATTAGTAGCACCCACCGCAATAACACCAGGAATAGCAGCAAGATAATCAATTTGATTGCTGCCATTATTTCCTGATGCTGCTACTATCACTACATTGGGATTGGCTTGTAATAGCTGTTGAATTCTTTGAATTACCAATAAGTTAGGTAGTTTACGACCTAAACTCAGATTGATAATATCTGCTCCTCTTGTTTCCGCGTAGCCAATGGACTCAATCAAATTTACTGCACTAAATTGACCATCACCAGCAGTAATAGGTAATATCTTTGCCTTGGGTGCTACTCCATACACTCCTTGATTATCTTGAGGATTTGCTGCAATTACTCCTGCTACTGTTGTACCGTGAAAGGAACGCCCTGCTACTTCGTTGACTAATCCTTGGCGAATTGTTCTAATAATTTTGGCTTCTGAAGTTTGAGGATATTTCTGTTTCAACTCAGAAAAGGTCTGGGGATAACGCCATTTAATCATGGCAGAATCTAGAATAAAAGCGTTACGAAAATGACGAATAATATGAACTTGATCTGGTTCGAGTCTTGTGTCGTTATCTTCTTCTACAAAATCCCAACCTCTAGTTTCTCCTGGTAATTTCTGAGCTACATTCCTAACTTTATAGATGCTATTGATTAAATCAGGATGATCCCATTGAATCAAGCTATCTATTACTGCTACTACTACCCCTTCTCCTTGATTACTATCTTTCCAACTTTCTATCGCCCTTACATCAGTGCGACTATTATCATCACGATGAGCTAAATTGTGATCTTTGCTGCATTGGGTAATAGTAATAGTATCTATGGTTTTAGTTTTAACACTATTTAAACAAGACTTTAACCGACTACTTTTAAGATGCCATTGTATCCCTAATAAAGAATCATAATCAGGACGAAAAGCTAGATGCTCTTGCTCATTTCGAGAAACCGTTTTGGGGCGATAGAGGGACGTTCGTTGGGATAGAGGAGGGTGGAAAGGATCTAGAAGAGAGATTTCTTCAATAAATGTCTCAATAAAATTCGGTGCTGCGGTAGAAATAGAAGTTACTGCGTTTAATTCATTAGCAACTTTTAAGACCTCAACACCCGAAGCTGTTAAAGACTTGACTATATATAAGTTGGAAGAAAAACGAACTGGACGAATTAACTCTAAGTTGTTTTCTTTTAAAATAGCCTCCCGCTCTGCTTCTGATATTTTCCCATCAAAACTCACTATTATCTCGTTAGGTAAGATGATATCTCTAGCTGTGGAGGAATCACTGTTACTTAGAGTCAGTACTGGTAAGACTTCTTTTACATAATCTTGTTTCTGGATTTCGGTTTCAATGACAGAAATGTCTTGATCTTCTACCGCTAGTTTTACTAGAGCATAATTCTGTCCTAGAGGAGTTATTTCAACTTCTGATTTTCTTTCCGAAGCGCGATCGCCTACGCTAAGATGTTCTTGTAACTGAATATGATAGGGTTGACCACTATTACCACGATCTTTTTTTTGCGGTTTGAAGACAACTGCTGTTGTATCTTGTTTGAGAGTGAGGGGGATTTTTTGCCCTAAAATCAGGTATTCTAGTTCTGTTTCATTCTGCGCTAATAGATGTTTTTGGATAGAGGCTGTATCTAGAGATGTACCATATAATTGCTGATTCTCATGATTGATGAAATTGCTTACTATAATTAAGCCAAGGCTACAGATAAAAATCAAGAATAATCGTTTATTCATCAGAGTTAGATAAATCGATAGATAACCTGTCTTTGTATCTAATAATTTTTCAGCCCTTAATTCCAAAAGTTTGGGGATTCAACTACTAAACTTTACAAAACTTGAGAATCGCTCTATGGAAAGAAGTTTTTTTGTGACAATAGAGCCAAATAAAAACTATAATTCCTAATCTTTGTTAGAAAAATTGTCAGCATAGAAAGCTTCAGAGAAAATTTCCCAATCTGAAAAAGCGATCGCTGTTAAACTTAAGGAAAGAAATACTTAAATTAATCTCGCAAATAAATACCTGATTCAGACCAATTAACTATGTTGAGATTACCCTCTCAAACTCAAATAAGACCCTGGATACTGATTCTAGTTTGGTTCAGTTTAATGATTAATTCTTCACCACAGCTACGAGCGGAGTCTATTTCTGGAGAACTTTCCGAGCGTAAATCTCCAGACTTTTCTGAAGATGGAAGACCTAAAAATACCGCAAGTGGTGCTAGTCGAAGTGAATGTCAAGCTCAACAACCATCTAGCAATCTGACTACTTTAATTCCAGATACCTCTGTAGCTTTGACTGTAAGTCCCGATTCTACCTTCGGGTTTTATGTTCCCTATAACCTCACCTCCAAACATTCAGCAGAATTAGTCCTTAAAGATGATCTACTTACATTTTGCATATTGTAAGTACAAGGTGCATTCAGGTGAGGTAAAGGTAAAAAATCAGCAATGAGGATAAAGTTCTAGAAGTTTTTGTTCTGTAATTTCTGATAGAGGAATTATTTTAGATGTTTCTATAGGTAGGGATAAGTTTTGGTATTGCACAAATGCTAGATGTTTTTTTTCTAGAACTATTCTCACAGGTGGAATTTTTTGTAAGATATTTCTGATTTCTGTTTCTATTTCTGCAATTGCTTCTGGATTGAATTGACCTTTAATCGTTCCCAATCTCAGATAAAAGTCATTGTCGATACTTTCAGTACGATTATGATACTTGTGTAGTAAATTACATTTTTGCGCTTGTTTACGTAATGTTTCTAGCTCTAGAGTAATAAGGTTGCCTTTTACTGACCAGCCAATTAATATGGGAATTAAAGTGTTGTTTCTTGATGGCTGCAAGTGAAATGAACGTTTATAAGGATGGAAATTACGACTGAGAAAATTATAATCATGACTTGGTTTGTAACTACCGAATCTAATATCTAAAGCAAATAAGTTACTGGTCAATAAATAATCAAGAAATTCAGCAAGTTTGATATATTTGATTTCTCGTCTTTTTTCATAAAACCACTTATTGACTATCCCTAATTCTGTTTTTAAACCTTCACAACCAATAACAGTACAATGTGCTTGTTCTAGAGAATAGGGATGAAACTTACTCTTAAAAACTGCACTATTAACAAGATATTGTTGCAAGAGTATAAGTAATGATTTTAATGATGATGGTTTATCACCATAAAAAGCTACTAAGCTAACATTAGGCGTATCAGGGATAAAGATGTGTTTCATTTCTAAAAGTGATAGATTCGCTGCCAAAATAGCTCAATTATTAATATTATCTCCCCCTCGCCTTGTCTAGGCTGTGCCTCGTAGAAACAATTATCTTGATTTATTTTATAGTTTTCACATTAAATATAGCGAAAATCTTAAATTATTTTCAGACAATATAATTCTTATGTAAGACTGAAATAAAATAACTTGGCTTGGTTAAAATTATAGTCTGTTAGTACATAATAACCAAAATAAATAATAATTAAAATTATGCAACAATTGTTTACGCTTTTTCAGTTATTACCTGGTTACTTAGTTTTTTTAGCAATCTTTTTAATAATTATTCCGGCAATATTGGGAATAATATGTCGTATATCCCTATACAATCATTTATCAGAGGTGAGTCAAGCAATTAAATATTTACTTCATAGAGGTGAATTGGAGAGACTACCTCATATTATTTACCGCATAGAACCAAGATTTGAAATTAGTGCTTCAGGAGCGGAAAAATTGAATACGGCTGCGATTATTGAAGGTACTTATAGTCAAGAAAAAGTCAAAATATTAGGCTTAAGTGTTTTCTGTGACGTTATAGACTATTTTACTCGTATCCTCCCCAATTTATTGTTATCTTTTGGTTTATTAGGAACATTTTTAGGAATTACTATTAATCTAGCTAGCTTAAGTCAAACTATTACCCAAGTTGATATTACAGATGTCAGAAGTTTGATAGAAGAATTAGATCAACCACTACAAGGAATGGGAGTAGCTTTTATTACGAGTTTAATTGCGATCGCAGCTAGTGCTTTATTAACAGTAATTAACTTATTTTGGAATACTAATATTGCTAAATCTGCTTTACTCAGTTTCCTGGAAGACTATATAGACAATATTTGTGTTCCAAGCCTACAAACCGAGAATCCATTAAATTCAACCATTGATCGCCTCAATCAAGATTTTTCTTCTATGATGACTAATTTGGGGCATACAATAGAACAGTCAATGACTAAAGCTTTTAGCAAAATTGAAACTAGTGCTAATAGTTTTGAGCAAGCTGCAAATACTTTAGAACAAAGCCGTTTTCCTGAAAAACTTTCCTCTGCTACCAACGATCTGGCTATTGCTCAAAATGTTTTCTCTCAATCTTCTTTAGTACTGCAAAAATCTACTCAATCTTTGACAACTAGTTTAGATTCTATGCAAACTTTAACTCGTAAAGTAGTGGAGGTTGGGCAACAAGTTAATCAAATTAATCAGAAATATTCCGATTTGTTAGAACTCAATAAAAACCGTAATAAAGTGGAGTATCATGGACTGAAAGAAGTTCAAACCGAGTTAGCAAAATTAGTAGATAGAATGGAGCAATTAAATACAGAAGTATAGAGAAAAAATATGAAAAGAAACCTCAAATATCGAGATAATGCCATAGAAACTATAAATGTTTGGCCTTCATTTACTGACTTAATGGCTAATGCCTTTATGATCATTAGCCTGTTTTTGTTGTTAGCATTATTTAAGTCTCTGTTTCTAAAATATACTGCTGAAGAAACAGAACTAAATTTAACTGAAACTGAGAGAGAAGTAAGAATACTCAAACGGAAATTAGCAGTATCGCAAAATCGTCTAGGAGAAAGTCTTGATAATGCTCAAAGATTAGAAAAGCGTTCCTCAGAGCTAGAAAATCTTTGGCAAAGCAGTAGGAATAAAGTTAATGTGTTAAATAGCCAAATTGATGTGTTAAATAGTCAAATTGATGTGTTAAATAGCCAAGCTGATTTGTTAAATAGCCAAGTTGATGACTTAGAATTAGAAAATCAAAGGTTAAAATCTGCTCCCCCAGTAGTAGTAATTCAAGATTCTGGAGAGTATAGATTTGCCTCAGGAAGTGCTGCTTTACCTAGGGAATTAAAAAATTATATCTCCAATCAGTTGGTGGAACGTATTGAAGGAATTAGTCGTCAGAGAAATCTTTATGTAGTAGAAATTATTGGACACACTGATGGGCAAGTAAACTTTAATCATGTTAGTAATTTAGATGAAAATTTAGAAGATGTAGCTAACGGCAATAAGGATATAAGTACTTTAGTTCCTGGTTCTAATGCAGACTTGGGTTTAATGCGAGCCTTAGAAGTAGTTAAACAATTACAACGGTCGCAAAGACGAGGAAGACTTCAAGGAGTACAATTTAGAGTCTATTCTGCTGCACAATTACAATTACCATCAGGAGATTTTGCTCCTGCTGAACGTAGAGCTAATGCAAGTCGCCGACGTATTGAAATTCGCTTTTCTCCTCTAGGTAGAGCCGAAACTATTAGGTAATAAGTAATAAGTAGGGCGCAAGGCTTGCGCCCGTACATAAGTAATAAGTTAAACAGTTAGGCTGCAAAAGTTTACTTACTTATCTAACACCGCGCCACCGATAATGTGAGACAGGAAATAAATTTCCTGACTCATAGATAAAGTCGGTTCAAACCCACTAATGATTAATGACTGATTTGGCTTCTGGTAAGATGAGCATGGCATCACCAAAGGAATAGAAACGATAGCGTTCGGCGATCGCATTGTGGTATAAATTGAGTAACCTCTTTCTTCCTGTAAAAGCACTCACTAACATCAATAAGCTAGAACCTGGTAGATGAAAATTAGTGATTAAACCATCAACTATTTGCCATTGATACCCAGGATAGATAAACAAGTCTGTCTTTCCCCGAAACGGTTGTAAGCTTTTTCCCTCAGAGGCTTTAGCAGCACCTTCCAAAGTTCTGACTGCGGTTGTTCCCACTGCAATAACTCTACCTCCTTGAGCTTTAGTCTTGACAATTTTGGCTACTGTTTCAGGAGTGATTTCAATCCATTCTTGGTGCATAGAATGTTCCGTAATGTTTTCCGTCTCCACAGGGCGAAAAGTACCCACCCCTACATGAAGGGTGATATAGGCTTGCTGGATGCCTTTTTGTTGCAGACGATGTAATAACTGTTCTGTAAAATGTAATCCTGCGGTGGGTGCTGCCACTGCTCCCATCTTGTCTGCAAAAACAGTTTGATATTGCTCGGGTTGGGAATCATGGGAGGTAATATAAGGAGGTAGAGGAACTTCCCCAATAGATTTTAGTAGTTCCCAAAAATACTCTTGGGATGGAACATCAAATTGTAAAATTCTCCCTCCCGTTGCTTCATCTTTAGCAATGACTTTTGCCTTGAGGGAAATTTCTGCTTCCGTAGGAGAGCCAAAAAATATTTCTGTCCCCAGTTTAAATCGTTTTCCTGGTTTCACCAAAGCTAACCAACAGTTGGCTTTAGTCTCTTCTAGTAACAAAATCTCTACTGTTGCGCCAGTTTTTTTGTAACCATAAAGTCGAGCAGGAATAACGCGAGTATTGTTGAGAATTAATAAGTCTCCTGGTAATAACCAATCTGGTAAGTTACAAAAGGTAGTATGAAATATGCTTGTCCGTGAATTCACTACCAACAGACGAGAACTGTCTCTAGGTACAGCAGGACTTTGGGCAATGAGTTCCGAAGGCAGTTGGTAACTATAGTTAGAGAGCAATAAATCTTCACTCATATCTAGTTGATAATTCTTAGTTGATGATTCACCTGATACATCCCAAGTTGGGTAATTTCCCCTATAAAGAAATTTAAAAATCGGGTGCTTTTCCCCTAGCGTTCCCCTTTACTGTCTTGTCAAACTATATATAAGGTGAAGCTTAATAAACAGGGGTGTTTATGGATTTTATCTATTTTCTTGCTAATGCAAGCCTGACTTTAAGGACAATTGAGTATCTTCGTTCCATGGAACATGGTACAGGAGCATCTATCACAGTAGTGCATCAAATAGATGGCTGGATTATTAAAGTTCGTTATCCAAAACCCCTCTCTGTCCTCAATACTGGCAACTTTTGTGCTTTTATGAGTGAATTGGGGATTTCTTACGAACCAGAAATGCGCTTACAAATGGTATTTTGGAGTCTGGAAACAGGGCAATCTCCTGTAGAAGTGATGCGTCGTTATCAAGTCGCAATTGTATCTCATGGTATTCCTGATACTAAAGATATTGAGGCTTTTCGTCAGCAGTTTACTAGAGGTTTAGGATATTGTCCCGAAACTCTAGCTTAGTTGCTCATCACCCCCTTTTTAAGCCATCGGACACAACCGCGCTTTGCAGCCTATACCGTTTTGGCGAACAGGTGACACTCACCGAGTCTGAATTAGATACTGAGTAGTGAGTGAATTACACATAGGTTGATAGATTTGTGTTCAAAAAGTAGCTTCAAGGACTTCGCTCTGAGAGAGCGAGAGGATGTCAAAATACATATATTTACCAATGGATAATTGACTTTTCGGTGTAAATTACCTCTCCTTATTAAGGGGAAACAAAAAAAGATTAATCCTACGAGTAAGAATCCTCTTCTTTCTAAGGAGAGGTAATTATCCCCCGATCCGTTATCCATTATTCAAAGTCCTAGTTCTAAGACTGCTCCTACAACTCGATGATCTGCATCTTGTTTTAGTTCCTTCAGAGCATTTTCAGCTTTGATATCCTCAAATTTGCCTAAAGCTTTGGCGACACGCCATCTGATACGCCAAAACTCATCTTTAGTTAAGGATAAGAGTTTTTCGAGAGCGGAGTCTTTTTTCTCGGTTTTTGCTAAAATTCCTAAGCAGTCGATCGCAGATTCTTTGACGGTTTGATCTTCTCCTAAAATGCCTAGTAACGAGACTTGCAAAAGTTCTTCATGAGAGTCTAATTCTGCTAAAGCAGCTAGAATACTACGACGAACTAGCCAATGATCGTCTTGCTCAAACATTAAAGCTAGATGGGGTGCAGCTACTTCGCCAAATAAAGAAAGGGAGTTAGATGCTTCCGCACGAACATTAGGATCTCGATCAAACTTCATCATCTCTAGGAGTGCTGCAAAAGACTCTGCGTTTTGTTTTTTCCCTAAACCCATAGCAGCAAAGGAGCGCACCAAAAATTCTGGATCGTCCATTTTTCCCTTCAGTAGAGGTACGGCGGTTTCTACTTCTTGGTTACGCAATTCTAAAACTCCTTTCATGCGCTTTTGCGGATCGGAGCTATCTAAAAAGGTTTTTATTTCGTTAAGATCCATGTTTACTGACTGAGAAAAATTTTTTTTGCTTTACTTTCCTTTACATTTTCCCCGATAGGGGACTACTTTTGTCACGATCTTGGTCAATGATTCTTCAGAGGGACTCAGAATCAAGGATAAAGGATGATCTTGCACCTAATTTTTTTAATAAAATGTTGAGTGATAAAGTCAAAGAATTAATTAAAAAGTCTCGTATTGTCAGTTTTGCTGCTTGGGAAGAAAAATATCCCGATTCAGCGATCGCAATTTTTCAAGAAGCTGATGATCGAGGAGAATATCTTAGTGATGAAGCCATAGAGCAGTTAAAAGCGATCGCACCAAACTGCCAAGATTCTTTAGAACAAGCCAAAATACTAAGAGATAACGTTAATACTATTGTCTCTCAAGCCAGGGGAGAAATTTTAGCTACCTATCCCCAAATTACCGAACCTGGAGGGGGGTTATACCCTCCTGTAAGAGCAGAAGCTTGTTGGCGAGATTTTTGGCATTTTTTACGGTGTATTAGTTACGGTATTGCTCTTCAGTGTGTTGAATACACTAGTCCAGAAGGGCTAGGCTATATGAAAGAGCTTTATCAAGAATTACAAGTACCTCTAGATGCTATGGTGTTGGGTTTAGAAAATTTGAAGTTCTATAGCCTCAAACAATTTGCTACAGAACAACAAGCTAGTTTAGCACCCTATTTTAATCACCTGATTGGGGAAATGAAACAGTTTTGAGATTCAGATCGATTCGGCGGGTTGATTAGGGTTATGGCGATCGCTGTAAGCGTAAAATCAAATTAAATTGTTGCCTTTGCCAAAAAATGTGATATCTTGGTTATTGCACGATACGCGGATGTGGTGGAATCGGTAGACACGCACGCTTGAGGGGCGTGTGGCTCACGCCATGCGAGTTCGAGTCTCGCCATCCGCATTGGTCTGTAACAGGGTAATGGCGATACTTTCACTCGCATTGCCTTCGCTAACACGCCTAACTTGTCTCCAAATTTTCTCCAATAATCCATTATTCCCACATACCTAAACGGGTAGTAAATCGGCTTCATCAACTCTTCATATTCATTTAAAATATCTGTAAAGCAAAAAAAGCCTCGCATTTTACCAGGCTTTAATAAATTCGTCAAATAGGGAAATTAAAGTAATTTACTTGAATCGGTCTATCTCACAACCCATTACCCTAAGTTTTTGCTTAAGACTGTTAAGGGATAACGTATTACTTTCTACTTGCTCCCACACTTGCTCATTAGTATCAATTGCTATTTTTTTCAAGTCCTCAATCAATTGCATCGCCTTTTCCAATTTCTCTAACCTGTTCAATATTTCCTGATTGTTCATTTTGCTTATTTACTCCATCCAGTAATGCCTTGAATCCATTTAGTAATGCCCATTGAGCAGAATTTAGCCATACTCTGAAAAGCTGTTTGATTGCCCTTCATCGCATAATGAGCAATTACAGCACCGCAGTACTCAGCTTTGTACAGGGTCAACTTACCTGGGTTTTTTCCATCTACGGTAAGGATATTTAGCTCAGTGGTTGTGAGATAAAAGTCTTGCCCTGTATGGACTTTAAGGTATTCAGAGGGAGACTTCGTTGTTAGGGCTTTTTCTAATTTGCTCAAAGCTTGTTGACTCACACCAGCCAATTTAGCCAAGGCACTCTGGGACATCCCTGATTCACCAGTAGCATTAACGGTATAGAATTCAAGTTCATCATTAGCAACTTCCAATGAACCCTTAGTAAGCTCTACTGTTCTAAGCTCCGCTAACTCATGCTTTATCTCGTTCTTAAACTGTTCCATCATGTATCTCATTTTGTCTTCTACTCTGTCCTCAAGGTTCAAATACCCGATAAACTTATCTAGGTATTGAGATTGCTTGTGTACTATGCTTTCTAGCTCTTTAACTCGTTTCTCCAGATTTTCGACAACTACAGAACTTTGAGCTAATTCAAGCTGTCCGTTGGCTGCTGAAAGCTGTAACACTTTCTGGAATATTTTTTGAGCCATTTCAAAACTAACTCCGCAATTGAGTTGAATTTGTTGGATGATTTCCTCAAAGTTGAAATCTTTGTCGTCAAAGTTAAACACGGTAAAATCCTCAATGAATGTAATAGATACTTCTCGAACACTGCGCCTTTATCCCAGCAAAACCCTACCCTAAAGGCACTTTCCAGCTATTCTTGTAATTGTTCAGCTATTAATTGATGCTGATAATCGATCCATCCGAGTCGGGTAATGGTAGCTGTTGAAGAATTGAAAATTGATGATAATTCATCAAAATACTGGGATAAAAGCTTGTTTGACCGCACGGGTTAAACCTGTATAGAGTATTTGTTGTAAATCGGGGCATTTGACCATGTCCTGTACATCCAGAGCAACATAATCAATACTCGATCCCTGTGCTTTATGGGTGGTGATAGCGTAGCTGTAGGGGACATTATCAAACAGCTTTCTTAGCTCGTAATATTTCCAAAACTTCCTATCTTTCTTAAGCTGCTTAAGTTGAGCTTGTCTCTCAATCTCACTTTCTTCTGTAAGTACTCGTAGGGTAGTACATAACCCTTCATCGGTTCTTACTGGCACTTCCCAGAATTTCCAAGATTCATAGTGAGTTTTTTGAACAACAGCATTCCCTACTACTTCGCATTCTTCCGAATTGTTGATCAGAATTACCCATTTATCTTTTTTACTTTGACTGTTGGGATTAGGGCGGAATACTGGGTATCTAGCAATTAACCTATCCCCTACTACATAATCTGGTGCGTCCTTTCCCCACAATTCCCCACGGACATACTGGTTAAGTGCTGATGCTGTGTCATTGCGCCATACCAGGAATCTCACATAATCAGGATTGTTTTTATACTCATCTGACTTAAAAAATGAGATCGCATTCTCTAACCACTCAAAACGTTTAAAGCAAGTAATGGTCTTGTCACTGGTAGTATTAAACGGATACAGATAATCTCTATACTGTTTCTGTACCCTGATGTATTCAGCTACATGAGCAATATCGCCGTCATACCGTACAACCTCGTTTAAAGTAGCTTCAGTGTCAATCAATTCGCTTTGAGCTACCATTGGGAACTTTTCCCCCACTGGCGGTAATTGTCCAGCATCCCCAACAAATACTATTTTCGCGTCACTGTATTTTGCCTCCCAAGTAATATCCTCAAAGTTAGCTTTACTAATCATTGAAAACTCATCTATGATTACTACTTGATAGCTGCCAATAGACGAATCATTAGTAACAAATTCTTCCTTACCCGAGTCCTCATTAAGTTCGGGTTGCTGACCTAATAATTTAGCTACGGTAGTAACCTCAACAGAATACAAGTCATTTTCCTTAGCTAATCTAGCGAGATTCCTAGCAGCTTTATTAGTAGGGGATGCAGCAGTAAAACTTATTTTTTGTCCTAGCAACCACTCCATAAACTGAGCTATAAGATAGCTTTTTCCTGTACCTGCATAACCTGTAAGCCTAAAGTACTTGTGGTTACTATTTGTGAATTCCTGTAATTTTGATAATGCTTTTTCTTGGTCTTGTGTTAGTCCCATAATTACTTGAGTTTCAACTTGAATTGCTTTTTGCGAGTAGTTTTCTTGGGTGTTGGCAATTGATTGATTGGTTTAGCTTTCCTAACAGGGTTGCGTTTATTTTCAAGGGAAAATGAAAGTTTACGCATAAAGCTTAAGAACTCTAGTAACTGTTCATCATTAAGCCTGAATCTTGTCGAAACGTTATAGGTTTGGGATAAATACTCTTTCCCTTGCGACCTATCCCAACCGAGTAATTTCATGCGGTCATCTAACTCTTGAATAATGTCCCAGAAATCATAAACATCTACTATTGTTTGAGCCATTTTCCTTTGTTCAATTTGTAACCATGTTCACCCATAATCACAACAATATCTTTACTGTGAGGCTTATCTAATAGCCAACCTTTTTCGTACCAATTTTGAGCATAAGAACGTAAAGTATTAGCATCAAGACTAGGGTTATAGTCGCCGTTAATAGCATTGGTTTCTTCCTGCTTGACTAGATGCCCTATTAAATCTTTTAATGGGGATTGGGTGACTTTTAAATCGTTTTCTATCCACTCAAAGCATTGTTTCAAGTCTTTTACTGCTTCAGCTTCATCATTCCAGATACGGCTACTAATGCCCACAGCAATTAGGTCTAAACTGATAGCTCTTTGAGAACTAGTTAAACCCTTTATATTCCTAGCGGGACTTAAACAAAAATTAAGCCCAAACAAAACCACAACTCGCTTTGTAAGCTGCAAATACGTTCTGATTTTGGTTGAGCCATTCTATAAAACGGAAAGACATAGCTGTACGAAATGCCTCTAACGCTTCAGGAAATGTGTTTAAAGGTTTATTAGCCCAACGCCTTCTTAAACCACCAGTAAGCTTATGCCAAAGGATAAAAGTATAGGCACAAAAAACTAGAATAAAATGTCGTTTTAAACTTCTTTTACTTCTAACTTGATACTCTTTTAATCCCAACCAGCCTTTGACTTCACGGTAAAAAACTTCAACCCAGTTCCTTTGAGAATAGGTTGAGACTATCCATTCTGGAGTTACAATATCTGGAGAGACATTTGTAATAAAATAATCAATATCTGTAGCTTCAGAAAAAGTAGCTGCATTCATAACGATAGCAACAATTCTTTTTTCTTTGAAGGTACTAATTTCAACTTCTTTTGTTGTCACCCAAACTTTTTTGGGTTTATCTAAATTTAGTATGACTTCTGTAAAAGCATCTTCTGACAAGCTTTCTGCAAACTTATCTATTCGCATGGATGCAATATTTTTTTCTTTATTAATAGTAATTTTTATATTTTTAGCTATCCCCCCTAAATAATTCAATTTTCTTATATCAAGGTTTAATAAAAAAGTTGTATTGTTCCCATATCCTGAATCAATTAAGACTATTCCTGGTTTATATCCTCTTTCAATAGTTTTATCAATTAAACTTAAAGCTAACTCTGGTTTTTTCTTAAATTCTGGGTCTTTCTTTCCTTCAGGTAACGAATTACCATGTTGATATAATTCTATGTCTAAAGGTAACAAATGACTTGAAAAATTAGGGTGGTCTTCAGTAGCCGATAACTTAATAACTCTGACCATTAAATTAATTTAAAAGACCACCCTAATTTTTTTTGTCTCCTTCTGTAGCTTTTTTTTCCATCATAAAGATGTGTTGTTACTACTACATTTCCATTATCAGTTTTGCCGATTTCCCCAATATACTGCCGTCCTACTCCTGCGGTAAAATTACCACTTTTCCTATGCCCACTATCATCAACAATTAGACTAAATCCCCGACTTATTCTAGTTTGGTTGGATTTACTCATTACTTCTAACCGACGCTCATTAATCTTATCCGCTTCCCAAGTTGCTTCAGTTAAAAAATGATGTAATTTGTGGTATGTGACCTCTACTGAGTCTCTCGCCATTTGAGATACATTTTTTCTCTCACTTTCTCCCAATAATCCTCCCAAATAGTGTCTAAACTCTCTTTTTTGAGCTTTACTCCTAAGTAAGTCATCAAACTTTTTACAGAGGAGACAAAAAAATCAAGGGGGTCTTTTAAATTAATTTGATGGTCAAAGCTATTAACTGAACGGCTATTAAGACCCCCTTGATTTTTAAAGTCATTTGTTTACACCATCTATCAAAGCAAGGGGGCATCGCTGCGGGAGTTGTTTCTTTCATGACTGCGATCGCTATATATAGTAATGCTAAAGTCAATCATTAAAACCATTATATCTTATTTTGACCGCAAAAATTGTTTAAGTCCCGTTAATATCGTCTTGCCATTGATTTCCGACCTCTTGTCGTAATACTGCACAACGACATACATAAAGTAATAAGTTATAAATAACTATCTATAGAAGTTAACTATTTGTAGAGAAAAAACTCTATAGATAGTTTTTCAGTTAATTGCTTACATTTTGTCAAACAAAGTAATTAACAGTATCAAACAATATCTTACTGAATAGGTATAAAACTAGTAATTTACTTACACTATGTTTAACAGTATTTTGCAGCTTAAAAGTTATTGTAAGTAAATTATTAAGACAATTAGCCAGATAACGAGTTAACGAAATCTATATTTAAGCGTCTTAGTTACAAAATGTTTAACGCTGTAAGTAATGTTATTAAACAATAACTTACAATATATTTTACAAGGTTTTAATTTAAAAAACTCAACTCAATAATCTAGCCAATACAAGGTTTATCTAAATACTTAAATAAACTATTGAATAATATCTAGTCAAAATCTACTTACAATTCATTAGACAATAAATATAGAGCCAGCTTATATTGTTATACAAAAGCTTGTAATTACTGTTAAATCTTGGATAAAAGCTCAATAACACGGCATAGTTGGTCGTGCTATTTTTTTATTCACAGCAACAGTAAAACTATTCAACTTACAATTTGTCTAACAATATAAGTCAACTATAAATACTATATCTTATGAAATAGATACAATTAAGTACCTACAGAGAATTAATTAGAGATTTTGCTCGAACCGTTTCCGATTCTCTAGTTTGGAGGATTTCCCTTTGAGGATGAAACCACCTCGTGTAGTAGAATGAAAAGAAAATCACTATTAAATAAACTACTACATAACGACATACATAAATTTATAGCAATAAAACAGCATATTTAAAATAAATTAGATAAAAATAGATATTTTTTAGATTAAATCACTTTTATGCTTGATATTTAGTCTAAAATATACTACTATATATATAAGTTCATTATCCTCACGCCATCTCATCATCGGCAAGACTCAACACTAGTCGGGTAAGCAGCTTCTCACCCAGATTTTCAACGAATCATGGAAGTCATAGAAATCAAGTTCCTACTCAAGCTCCTGGCAGACAAGAACCATCGCACCACCATCAGTAACATTAGACTTGGCACTTCAATTCAAGCTAGCGTTAGGAATAATGTGTGTAGGCGATTATATGACCTTAGATTGGTACAATTTACTGAAAAAATTGCCAAAATCAGAATCACTGCTAAGGGGAAAACTGCATTAAATAAGAATGCTGAACAACTAACACAGCTTCACTTAAAAGTCCTCAAGGCGTGTCTGAAAAAGGGTATCCCTCCTAGTGGTACTAGAATTAGCTCCGCACAGGGACGAGAGATAATAATCTCCGAATTGGTAGCTCTTGGGTTGATCACTGTTTTGACCAAGATTCATGAAGTGTGGCTAACCGCTCCTGGAGAAGAATATCTGGCAATTTTGTACAAACCAACTGGCGGAGGCAATATTAACCTAAGTAAGAAAATGTTGGCAGATTATCTTGAGTTCCTGCGAGGATATTTTTCCACTGCCCAACCAGAAGAGCAGGTGACACCAGCAGCACAAGAAGAATTATCCGCCAATGAAAATGTGGATGATAATATGATTTATCAGGCGATCGCCGATCTAGATGAGTCGCACAAAACTGATAACTATTTACCAATTTTCTACCTTCGTAATCAGTTCCGATCATTATCAAGAGAGAAACTAGATCAGGCACTATATAGATTACAAGCAGCAAACAAAATCGATTTCAGTACATTAGCAGAGGTAGAAGCATATACCACAGAGCAAATCGATGCTGGGATTTCTCAAGTGGTTGGCGGTAGGCTCTTCTATATTTGTAGAGCAACAGCTTGAAATATTTTTGTCTAACAATTACTACATATAGCAGCTATATCTGAGGGTATAAAAGTTCATCATATCGCTCAAAATAAGACTAAATTCTCCTCAAACTATTCCCCTTATTTTGAGAATTTATAACCCTTTGCTCTAAAAACTATTCCCCTTTTTTCAAATAGTCATGTCCCTTAAAAATTAAAATCATGACCATCAGAGTAAGAATCATTGTCAATTAGCTTATTTACTCTTATATTGAGTGGTATTTGGTGTGGGCTGTGTATCACAAAGAATACCCCGTATCAAATGAATTAATACCCCTTAATTAAACATTGTGAGGGTCAAAGAAGGTGAAATAATGTCCAACCTATTGACCTTCATAGGATTGAGCTACATCAACATCTATCTGTTCAATTTTAAGCTAGACTCTCTGGAGGGCTAAATGGCTATGACTATTACTGCTACGCCTTTACAGGCTACGCGGTTGACTCCTGTAGGTCGTCGCACAGTACGCAAACTATTTTGCGATAGATAACCTCTGAAAGCCCCTTTAAATATAGCTTATTTGCAGGTTCTTTGGTTATTTAGTTTTGTAAATTAATACATAGTTAAATATTTAGATAAACTACTTATATA
>JASJCP010000058.1 GCA_030065935.1 Xenococcaceae cyanobacterium MO_167.B27 | reverse complement strand
GTTCTAGAGCATGGAGCACCTCACGCACTCCAAGGTAGGAACTTTAACGCTTACCGTTAACGTAGATCGTCGCGCGATCTTAGACTGGTCAACTTGGACTGTATTTCAAGCCCCCGCTAGAGGCGGTGGGTCGTTGATGCTTGCCTAAAATACAATATATCTAAATATATCTCAGTTCAATGCCATTATTTAATTTATCCTTTAAACCTGGCGGGGTGACAGCCCCGCTAGAATGCCACCCCAATTGTCCTGCGTTAACATCGTACGCTGCTCAGTATTAACAAAACCCAAACGAGGGCGTGTAGCACTACCTTGACACATGAATGGTAATCTAGCTTGCCTTCGGTCTTGCTAGAGTACATAATCAAATTATGGCATGACGTACAACCCCATAAAAGCGATTGCTGGCTAATTCTTCCAGTGAGCTATCCTTGGCTGCTATGAACGACACTGATGGGAAAACCACACAAAAGTAAAATTATTTCCTTTCTAGGATCGTAGTTGTTGACTGCCCACAGTAAAAAAGGCTTCATGTTCTTTGTACTGCCCAATAAAAGACTATTTCTCAAGCGCAGAAATTAGTTCTTGATTGCTCCAATAATTCCATGACCTATGACCCTTGTGAAGTTTTACCAAATGTAGCCATCCTTACTTCTTTAGGAACTATACTGACCTTACCCTTTCCCATTTGTCTATAACGCTCATAGCAGAAGCAGTTGTGAGGACTTTCACTGTTTGCTTCTTCGCTATTTGTAACTGATTAATAACCTCGTAACAAATAGATTACTTAATCTGACTAAGTAAAAATTTTGACAGATAATCCAAATCCTCAACCCCAAACCACCCTTAATGTAATCGATGCAGGAGCAATTATTATCGGTGTTGTGGTAGGAGTAGGTATCTTTAAAACTCCTGCTCTAGTCGCTGCTAATGTAAGTAGCGAGACAAGTTTTCTGCTAATTTGGCTCTTGGGTGGTCTAATTTCTTTGATGGGAGCTTTATGCTATGGGGAGCTAGCAACTGCCTACCCCCACCCAGGCGGAGAATATCACTATCTGACACGCTCTTTTGGCAAAGAGATAGCTTTACTATTTGCTTGGGCGCGTTTAAGTGTAATGCAAACAGGTTCGCTGGCGCTGTTAGCTTTTGTGTTTGGAGATTATCTGGGGCAGTTAGTTCCACTGGGGGTAAGGCTTTCCCTGGCACTGGGTGAGGGTGCTAATTCGATTTATGCAGGTTTGGCGGTTATTATCTTGACTGGGATTAATGCACTCGGCATCCAGCTAAGTAAATGGCTTCAGAATTGGTTGACAGCAGCCAAACTGTTGGCTTTATTATTCATTTTCTGCCTAGGATTGGCTTTAACTTCATCCTCTGCTCCTGTAGTATCTTCTACCTCTAATACCGAAGGTTCTTATGGTGAGGCAATGATTTTCGTGTTGCTTAGTTACGGCGGTTGGAGCGAAGCTGCTTATCTTTCCGCAGAAATTCAAGACGTGCAGAAGAATATGGTTAGAGTATTAGTAGGCAGTCTCTGCGCGAGCGTTGTAGTCTTTTGGCTAGTGAATTTTGCTTATCTCAAAGGTTTGGGGTTGAGCGCTCTCGCCAATTCTGAGGTAGTAGCAGCAGATTTGATGCGTCGATTTGTGGGGGAGGCAGGAGCGCAGTTTATTAGCCTGCTGATTGCTGTTTCGGCACTGGGGGCAATTCAGGGAACAATCTTTACTGGTGCGCGTACCAATTATGCCTTGGGACAAGACTGGAAGCTGCTTGGCTGGCTGGGACGCTGGGACGAACGCACCCAGACACCGCTCAATGCTTTAATCCTGCAAGGGACTATTGCTTTAGCCTTGATTCTATTGGGTACTCTGACGCGCAGTGGTTTTGCCACGATGGTGGAATATACTGCACCAGTTTTTTGGTTCTTTTTGTTGTTAACAACTCTGTCGCTGTTTGTACTCCGCACCAATGAGCCAGAAGTATCACGAGCATTTTGCGTTCCTCTCTATCCACTTACACCCTTACTTTTCTGTGCTACCTGCGTTTATATGCTGCAAGCGAGTTTAACTTACACTGGCATCGGAGCCTTAGTGGGAGTAGTGGTCTTGGGTTCGGGAGTACCTCTGTTACTGATGGTACGGCATTAGCTTAACTAGGGTTTGCTGAAAAAGTAAGCGAAAAAAATTGACAAGAATAAGCTTGGTTAAAAGATAATTTTTTATGTTAGCAAGTAGGGTTTAATATCAGTTTTAATAATAAAATATTCAGAAATTAAGCCTAATTTATAGTTCTGAAGAAATAAAGATAAAAAGCGATCGCGCTTCTAGTAATTTCTTTTTTCCTGGTAACTTAAACCTACGAGATTTAATCAAAATATTTTCAGTTTTTTGAATAATTCTAAAAGCGGTTGACTCCTATACACCCCAAGTCTTACCGATATGAAAATAAGTCCCATATTCTCGCAGATATTCTAGAGTCATTAATATCTGGTTTTCAAAAGATAGTTTACTTGGTCTGCCAGAAACTTTTTTATTCAAATGATGTTTTTTAACTATTTCTACCCAGAAATGTTGAAAGTTTCTGGATATACACCAGATAATCCCTTAAATTCTTTTGGAGCAAGAAACAGGGCCTCTTCGTATTTCATCGATGACTTTGTCAGTATTTCTGCTTATTATATCTCCCTCGATACTTTTGCAAGAGGTCTAATGATGGTGAAACAGAATTAGCTAATTTAACAGAGGAGAAAGCTAGCCAACCTACCCAAATAGAATGGGAGCAAGTAATGGATGATATTGATAGGGAAATGAAGCGATTGGGTTGGGACAAGCAAAAAGGAAGACAACACTTAATTGATACCTATGGGGTGAAATCAAGACTATATTTAACGTATAACCAATTAATAGAGTTTTGGGACTACTTGAAAAATAAATAGAAGAAGCCAATTAAATAATGGTCAATAGTTTAAGTTTAATCCTTCTTTTTTCCAGTAGCAATCTAATTTTTAGGCTAGTCCATATAAGATTTTTGTACTAACGAGACTTAAACAAAAATTACGCCCAAACAAAGCCTAAACTAGCTTTATAAGCTATGAACACATCTCAATTTTTTTCTTTTCCTCTCTCATCACATTCTGGGACAGCCAGGCTCATCTAGGTGGAAGTTATACGAATTCTCAAAAGTAATAAGAGACCAAGGTAGAGTCGGGAAAAAGGGTTAGGAGTTTCGCATTGACACAAAACCAAAAGTATGTATTTTAAGAGCAATCGCTAACTAATTAGCCATAACTTTTTTGTGGAAAATTGTTAGTAATAAACTGTCTTTTTCTTGTTCCAAAACTTTGCTTCTACCGAACTGGCTGTGTAAAACTAATAAATATTTTTTCAGGCTAATAAGCGATCGCTAAAATCGAAAAAAGGATAGTGAACCTGTTGGGTTATCATTAATTAAAATTTTAAGGGAAGAGGAGTTAAGGGTGAATATTCGTTATCCTATTATCACTTTTTTAGTAAGTCTAAACACAATCACCTTATGGGGAAATGGCTTGGAAGCTCAAGAACCAACTATAATTGCCAACGAATCAATAATTACGCCAAAAATTTCCTCTTCTGAATGTCTACCGAACCCTAATCTAGTATCTCAAAGGATTCAATTATTTTATTATCGTCAAGCAACGAACATAGTAAATATACTAAGAGCCATTCCCTCATTAAAATGTCTTGTGATCGCGAATTATTCTGAAGATTCAATCATACTTAGTGGTCAACCAGATTTAATTCAAAAAGCCTACCAAGTTATTGCGTCGATCGATCTGCCCCTACCTGGAATTGATATGCAGATGTGGGGGATTCAAATCTCCAGCGACGATCCTGAAGATTTAGCTCAAGTAATGTCTCATATCAGAGAAGAAATCAATCTCACCCAACAGTTATTGCAAGACACATTTACTGTACTAAAACAATATTTACGCAATATACCCAAAGAAGATAGCTTAGAGATTGCGGTCGATCTTGAATTTCAGAGCCTTATTAATAGTTTAGGATATGACTCATTTCTCAACACGAATCGCCCCTTATCTCTAATAGATATTATCTTAAGTGGTAATGCCATAGGCACAGCAGAAGACTCTTTAAAATTTAACCAAGCTCTATACTCAAATCTGATAGAGTTTATGAACCAAGATCCCCGCTATGAAAAATATCTAGCTGGGATGAAGGAAAAAGGTAGACCACCATTCGATAGGTTTTTCCGTTCTCGGGGTTTGCAACCGAAATGCGCCAAGTATCAAGATATTAAAAAGCAGCAAAAATGTGAAGCATGGAACTGGGTTGAGATCAGTCCTGGTACTACAGAAAACTATGTCAAGATCAATCGCAAGGTACTACTGGAGTTTGCTCTACAATATGGTAACTTTGTTGCTAATCCCAGTCAGTTTAGTCCCTACAAACTTCAACAAACAGCCAATGCACTCAACGATCGCTTACAAGATACCACTAATGCCTTAAACAAAGATATAGAAGATTTTTTTGTGGGAACAACTTTGGATAAGATCCAAGAAATAGTAAGTCGTTTCGGGGATGTGGACTATGCACAAGTAGGCAGAACAACTATCGCCAGTCTAAATGGAATTGAAACAACGGTTAGAGCCAGTTCAGTCAGTGCTTTCGACGTTACTCCGCCCCTAAAACTCTCAGAATTGCTCACTAACGCAGAAAACCTCAGTCAACAAATCAACTCATTTATTCCCACGGAAACTTTAGCAGGAGCAACAGAAGCCACAGAATTAACTGCGGGCGGTATCCCCATATCTCGGGTTATCGGTTTACTCGCTGCTTTTGCGGAGCAGGAAGCCAAATTCCGTGAGTTGAGCACTGGAGTTACATTGAAATTCACTCCCAATGTATTGCGCAATATGAACTCGGCTGAACTAAAAATTGATTTAACTATAGTCGATCCGACGGCTACTGGTACGACAAGCGAGGGAGTTCCGCCGTTATCCCGTATTGGTCAACAAACAGTGACAACATCTGTCTACACTGATGCAGTTGATTTATTTGCTCTTTCAACCTTTTCTAACCAAAGTACCTTAGAAGGAGGGCGGGGTTATGTGCCTATTATCGGTCAGGTATGGAGAGGTATCTTTAGTGCTATTCCTGGATTTGGTCAACTGTTTAGTTGGAAGAAAGCTCCTAAAAATGTTCTCCATGAAAGTATCTTGTTAACCAACTCCTTTATCACGCCAACATCTATGGGATTAGCTCTTCTCTATCCAATTAATGAAACTGAACGTTTCCAAGTCGATCCTTTCAATGGATTAGATGGATTTTGTGCTTTAGAGGAGCAAGTTGAACGCTACATAGCTAGCCAATTTGGATATCCCTATAACAAGAATTGGCAAGATCGACCTTGTAGTACGAGATAAATAACAGGGCAGATTATTTGCCGTAACGAGATCGCTAAAAAATCTAAAAAAAATAGACAACTAAAGTATATAGTATGGCACTCCAAATATTAGATATCGTCAAGGACAATCCCCAGCTTTTAGCATTTATCTTAATCGCTCTGGCTTTTTGGATAGGCAAAATTAAGCTAGGCTCAGTCGTACTAGGTGCTCAGGCTGGAATTCTAGTGATAGGAACAGTATTTGGTTACTTTGGCTTCGAGTTACCGCCCTTGCTAGGTGCTTTCAGTTTCTTGATCTTTCTATTTGCTGTAGCCTATGAAGCTGGACCAGGATTTTTTGCAGTAGCATTACCCCAGTTAGGCAAGTTTATTACCTTAACTGTGGTAATTGTAGTGGTGGGACTGGCTCTGGCTGTGGGTTTCAGCAGAATTTTTGACTTCAACTTGGGAGTTGGTGCTGGTTTATTTACTGGAGCAGGAGTTAACCCTCCAGGACTCGGTGCAGCAATAGATATAGTAAATACTGGTAAAATTCCCCTGCCAGAGGGGTTATCGGGAGAGGAGGTAGTTCAGTTCATTAATGTGACCTACGCTATAACCTATCTGGTGAGTTATCTAATTGCGATGCAGCTACTGCGACAAGTTCCCCGACTTCTCAAGTTCGATCTTTCCCAAACTGCCCAAAAGGCTGAGTCTGGGATGAACCTCTCAGATGGTAGCGAAGAAGGACTTTGGGCGCAAAGTCTTCGTGCTTACCGCCTAGTCAATGAGGAAGCTATGGGCAAGTCCGTGGAAGAACTCCACAATATCACTCATTGCCAAATTGACAAGATTAAACGTGGTGGAATGCTGTTAGATTTCGAGCCAGAAACTACTCTGGAGAAAGATGACCTGATATCTGTGGGTGGTCACAGACTAGCTCAGGCTCATTTCAGGGAGATGATTGGACCAGAAATAGTTGATCGGGATTTGCTTGGAGAGGAAGTGCTGACTCGCGAAGTAATTGTTACCAATCCTGACATCTTTGGTAAGTCGCTTCGGGAATTGGAACGTTATGCTTATGCTTGTCAGCTAGGACAATACACCCGTTCTGGTATAGCGTTGAAGATTGACCCCGAACTAAGGGTTATGCAGGGCGACCTGTTGAAAATAACTGGAACTAAGGCACACCTAGACCAAATTATTGATCGGATTGGCTATGCGGAGCGGGATATTAATGCGACCGACTTACTTACTTTTGCCTTGGGGATTTCCGCTGGCTTTATTCTTGGTCTAATCAGTATTCAGATCGGTAATATAACTATTGGTCTCGGTACTTCTAGTGGGGTGCTGCTGGTGGGTCTGTTCATAGGTTATATGCGTTCTATAAAGCACAGTTTTGGGTTAGTACCCCCTGCTGCCATTTGGGTTTTCAAGCAGTTAGGCATATTACTGTTTTTAGCAGATGTGGGGATCAAGGGAGGACCAAGTGTGGTGGAAGCACTGACCAGTTTTGGTCCAGTTCTCATTATTACAGCGATCGCAATTGGCACTTTGCCCTTAGCCATAGGTTATGTAATAGGCGATCGCTTTTTGAAAATGAATCAAGCACTATTACTTGGTGCTGTTGCTGGATGCGGTAGTAACACTCCTGCTATGCTAATGCTAGTACAGGATGCTAAAAACTCGATTCCAGGCATTGGTTATGCTGGCACTTATGCCATTACCTATATTGTTAAAGTCATTGCTGCAACTTTAATTATCTATATCCTATAAGTATCTAGGCAAAATTATTTACACAGTCCGCGTCACATACGACCTCAGAAAAATCTTGCAGAGGTGATCTGGCGGGATTCAAGCAATTAAGAGCGATTGATTTAATAATCCTGCGATGAAATCTTTGATCTAACACCATGACTATCAAGACTCAATAATCTGTTCTAATTCCACAAATGGTATGAGCCAAACAACATCATAGGGTTGTAAGGTAAGGTTCAAAGTTTGGTCTTGTGCCATCCAGCCTCTTTGACGAACCAGATCGTACCATTGGGTTTCTTCTACTCCTATCGAAGATAGAGGTATTGCTAGTTGGCAAGTTCTGGGGGTAACATTAGTCAGAGTCAGAATATGGCGATCGCCATTGGGAGAAATGCGTAATAGGGCAAAGACTTCAGGAACTAATCCTAAGATTCGCTGCTCCCCAATAGGATGAAAAGCAGTATGTTGTCTGCGAATCGCGATCAGCTCACCAAAATTATAAGCAATAAGACGCAGTCTAGATTTTGGGTTTTGACTATGTTCTAGTAAATCGTCGGCGTTAAGCACTTTACGGTTAATATCCCGTTTGGTCTTAGTTTTTAAGACATCTCCAATATTGTTGGGAGTGCCAATTAGACCATGAAAATAGATACCTGGAACACCTCGCAATACCAGAGCAATACTGCGAGAAGCTACATAGCGTTTTACTTGGAAGGCAAGGTCTTCCTGCCCATTATCAAGGGTGAGTGCGCTAAACCAAGTAGTATTGATTTCGTAGGGTTCTTCTGTGCCATCTGCTCCCGTTTTATAAGAAACAAATGCACCATGTTGTCTAGCTTTATTGATAATAAAATTAATTTCTGCTTTGGGTAAGATATTTTTCACCCCTTGGAGTCCTACTCCATCATGAGTATCCAACATATTGAAGAAGGTAGTGGTAGGGGAAGGATAATCCAAATCCTTAGCCCATTGAGTTAAGGAACTAGCATCTTCTCGATAAAAAGCGTGCAGAACTAAGGGAGGTAGAGCAAAATTATAGACCATCTGGGCTTCATCAGAGCCATCTCCAAAGTAAGAGATATTTTCTGCATGAGGCACATTAGTTTCAGTAATTAGGGCAACATTAGGAGCAACAGTCTTGAGAACATCCCGAAATAATTTAACTACTTCATGGGTTTGCTCCAAGCTAGCACAGGGGGTTCCTGGTTCTTCCCAAAGATAGGTTACTGCGTCCAAGCGAATAATATTGGCACCATTACGGACATAGACCAGAAGAGTTTCAATGACATCCAGTAGGACTTGGGGATTACGGAAGTTGAGGTCAATTTGGTCGGGAGAAAAAGTAGTCCAAACCCAGACAGGACCATTGAGAGAGTCAAATTTAGTTAGCACGTCAGAGGTACGGGGACGAACAATAATTTGCCGTTGTTCGGGACTAAGTTCTTCGGGAGAACGATATACGGTGAAGGCATCTTTGTAGAGGGGGTTGCCACTAAGCATCTCTTGAAAAGCTTTGCTTTGGGCTGAAATATGATTAAAGACTCCATCAAACATCAGTTGATAATTTTCCCCTAATACCTGAATATCTTGCCAAGAACCTAATTGGGGATCGACCGCTTCAAAATCAATGACCGAAAAACCGCGATCAGAAGAATAGGGAAAGAAGGGTAAGATATGGAGGGTATTAATAATCTCTTTAAAGGCAGGAATGGAATTCAGAAAATCAGAGAGAGTTTTCAGGGGAGAACGATCCTGACTCACCAGGAGATCGCCATAGGTAATTAAAATAACATCTTGTTCGGTAAAACGATTTTCTGGGGCAAAATCTTGTTCCAATTCGACTAGTTCTGGTGGCTTGTAAGCCTGATGTAGTTTGAGTAACCGCTCAAGTTCAGGCATCCACTCTTTTGCCTGGGTTTCATCGTAAAGATAGGAGAGTCGAGACAAAATTTGTTCTTTGGCTGTTGCAGAAATCTGCCAAGGGGTTTTAGTATAGTCTGGTTTTTGAAGATAGGGAATTCTGGTTAGGCTCATTATTTTTAAGACTGAAAGGATAAATGAAGAGCTGGAAATAAATTCTTGTATCAGTTTACCGTTGAAACCCAATCAGAAACTTTTTTTTTAGTTTATTTTTCTGTAAGATCTGCTGGTAGTGATTCCCATGTAGTGAAAGATTCAGCGATCGCCAATCGATTAATACTTATGTACCAAATAACTGATTTTGGGCAAAATCCACCGAAATTATTGATAGTGGATGATATTATTCCCACAAAATTTAATTTTAAGGCGCGATTGCTTGATGGTTTATTTATTGATTGTCCATCCCAAGGAAACTTTCCATAATAGATGCCATCGTCTTGATTCTATTGGGTCTACACTTTTTAGAGACTTTTCTTTGAGTTGAGAACAACTAAAATGTTTGGCTAGATAGGCTTTTTTCGGCATTAACTATCATTCCATTCTCTTATCTTATTATAAGTATTTTTTGTAAATCGGATTTAGTATGAGACCCAACTCGTCGCTTCGCGATGGTTGATGGAAAAACTTGCTACTTACTACTTGCTACTTCATCCTTCATCCTTGGGAAAATGTCACTTATTACTTACTCTCCTGCGTGATAGGAGCTTCGTACTAAGGGTGCAGAGCGAACATGGGAAAATCCTAAACAATCAGCAATTTTACCAAGACGGGTAAACTCTTCTGGTGTCCAATATTTTTGTACTGGTAAGTGAGCCAGAGAAGGACGCATATACTGACCCAGGGTAATGCGATCGCAGCCAATAGCTCTCAAATCTTCCATTGTTTTAATAATTTCAGCTTCTGTTTCTCCTAATCCCAACATTAAGCCAGATTTAGTAGGAATTGTCGGCTCAAATTCTTTCACCAGACGCAGAACATTAAGGGAGCGTTCATATTTTGCACCTCTTCTCACTGGTGCTTGCAAACGCTTTACAGTTTCTAGATTGTGGTTATAGCAAGCTGGTTTACTAGCTACTATTGTAGCAACCCTTTCCCTTTGTGCTGCTTCCCCTTTCTTTCCACTCCAAAAGTCAGGAGTTAAAACCTCAATCTGAGTATCAGGATTACTTTGTCTAACGGTTTCCATCACTTTAACAAACCATCCTGCACCACCATCGATTAAATCATCCCGAGCGACGGAAGTAAGAACTACATAGCGCAAACCTAATAATTTAACCGCTTCAGCAACTTTATCAGGTTCTTCTGGGTCTAAATCAGTAGGTGCATAGCCTTTATCCACGTTACAGAATGCACAAGCACGAGTACAGATATGACCCATCAACAAAAAGGTAGCAGTTTTATTGGCGTAACATTCTCCACGATTGGGACATCTCCCTTCTTCGCAAATAGTATGAATGTTTCGTTGCTTGATAATTTTTTGTACTGTAGAAATTTCGCTAGCTTTACCGATAGAACCTTTCAGCCAAGATGGAAGAGACTGAATTTCATCACGCCATTGACCTTGTGCAGATTTTTGAGAATGGATAAGATTCATATTAAGAGCAATAAATTAGGTTTTACATTGACGAGGACAGATAGAAAAAAGGAGCAACGAGATTTCGAGCTTCTATTATTGTTATTTTGACAGTGAGAAAGGGAATTCTAGGAGGTGTAAATAAACTAAGTAGATAAACAAGAGTATATAAATCTGGCTGAATTTGCTTCAAAGGAGTTAATTAATAAGGAGTTAATTGTGTCCAATCATAAGATTTTGGTAATCGACGACAGCAAAGTAATCAGAATGAGAGTGAAAGATATGTTACCCGAGGGTAACTTTGAAGTAATTGAAGCCAAAGATGGTTTAGAAGGATTTAGGCTGATCAGAGAAGAAAACCCGAATCTGATTATGCTAGATTTCCTTTTACCTAAAATGAGTGGTTGGGAAGTATATCAAGAAATCCAAAAACAGCAGCGACTTAGATCGATTCCTCTAGTACTAATGTCTGGGAGGAAAGAAGAAGTAACGGATAAACTTACTGAGCCTTTTGAATATTTTGCTTTTGTAGAAAAGCCTTTTGATCGCGAACAATTAGTAGAGGCGATTCGAGAAGCGATGATGAAGGCTAAGAAACAGCCTCAAATTCTGGATAATGAGGATTCTTCCGCTTCATCTGGTAGTAGTGGGGATACCTCTGCTATGGAAGCAGAAATCCAAGCTCTCAAAACCAAAGTCGCCAAAATGCAACAAGATATGGATCAAATGAAAAAACAAATTAGCCAATTGATTAACTTTATCCGACAAAAACTCAAATAAGTAGTCGATGCACTTATTAATTAGATAATTGAGATAGCGGTGCGACCCTGGGGAATTTTTAATCCGCACTAGGTAGCGCACCAAGAGAGGGAATAGGGAATAGGGAATAGGCAATAGTAAATAGGGAATGTCCGAATATACAAATAATTTTGCCTACCTACTTATCTTCATTAATTAGTTTATTTCGAGATTATCTACTAAAAAAACCCATTTATCAGTAATTTCTTCAATAATCTTAGTGGTTGGTTTCCCTGCCCCATGTCCTGCTTTAGTCTCTATGCGAATTAACACTGGATTGTCTCCTAAATGAGCTTCTTGTAAGGCAGCAGCAAACTTAAAACTGTGGGCAGGAACAACGCGATCGTCATGATCGGCAGTAGTAATTAGAGTGGCTGGATATTTTGTACCTTTAATGAGATTATGTAAGGGAGAATAGGCTAATAGTGTCTTAAATTCCTCTTCGTTATCTGGACTACCGTATTCTGAACACCACGCCCACCCAATAGTAAATTTGTGGAAGCGCAACATATCCATAACTCCTACTGCGGGTAAGGCTGCTGCAAACAAGTCTGGGCGTTGAGTCATACAAGCCCCAACTAATAATCCACCGTTGCTACCTCCTGCGATCGCCATTTTTTCAGTACAAGTATATTGATTATCGATTAACCATTCAGCAGCAGCAATAAAATCATCAAAGACATTTTGTTTATTGGCTTTCATTCCTGCTTGATGCCATTCTTCTCCATATTCGCCACCACCACGAAGATTGGGAGTTGCATACACTCCACCCATTTCCATCCACACTAGATTACTAATAGAAAAATTAGGAGTAAGAGAGACATTAAAACCACCATAAGCATAGAGATAGGTAGGATTATTACCATCTAGCTTTAATCCTTTTTTATGAGTAATAAACATGGGTATTCTTGTCCCATCTTTACTTGGGTAAAAGACTTGCTGAGTTTGATAATCTTCAGGATTAAAATCAACTTGTGGTTGACGAAATATGGTACTTTCTCCTGTTATCATGTCGTAGCGATAGATAGTGGTAGGAGTAGTAAACCCAGTGAAAGCATAAAAGGTTTCTGTATCGTATCTCTTACCATTAAATCCAGCAGCAGAACCTATTGCTGGTAATGTTAATTCACGGATAAAAGTACCGTCAAGATTAAATATTTTAATTTGCGATCGCGCATCTTTTAGATAGTTAGCAACAAATTGATTATTAAGTACTCCTATTCCTTGTAAGGTATTTTCTGACTCAGGTATAATTTCTTGCCAATTTTTTTGACTAGGATTATTAATATCAATAGCAATTACTCTTCTACGAGGTGCATCTAAATCAGTTTTAACCCAAAATGTCGAGCCATCATTATCAATAAAACTATAGCTTGCTTCAAACTCACTAATTAACTCAATAACTTCTGCTTCTGGGTCTTGTAAATCTTGATAAAACAGCAAATTTTTCGGGTCGGTTCCTCGCCACACACTAATAATTAAATAGCGTCCATCTTCGGTAACATTACCACTAAATCCCCATTCTTTATGGTCAGGGCGATGATAAACTAAAGTATCTTCTGATTGAGGAGTTCCTAAACGATGATAATAAAGTTTTTGATAGTAATTAATATCTTCTAGTTTAGTATTTTCCTTGGGTTCATCGAAGCGACTGTAAAAGAAACCTTGATTATCTTTTGTCCAAGATGCACTACTAAACTTAATCCATTTAATGATATCTTCTCGGTCTTTTCTTGTAGCTACTTCTCTAACTCTATATTCAATCCAATCTGAACCAGAAGTAGATAAACCATAAGCCATTAATTTGCCATCGTCGCTAATAGATAAACCCGATAAAGCAACTGTACCATCTTCTGATAAAGTATTGGGGTCGAGCAATACTTCTGGTTCATCATCTAAAGATTTTAAAGTATAGATAACACTTTGATTTTGTAGCCCATCATTTTTAGCATAAAAGTAGCGATCTCCCTGTTTAGAAAGAATACCAAATTTTTCATAATTCCAGATTTCAGTAATTCTTTGTTTGATTGTTTCTCTAGCAGGTATTTGCTCTAAATAACCAAAAGTAACTTCATTTTGTGCTGTAACCCAAGCTTTAGTTGCTTCCGAGTCAGGATTTTCTAGCCAACGATAGGGGTCTTTTACTTCAATACCATGATAGCGATCGATTTGGTTATCTTGATGAGTAATAGGATAAATCAGGGAGTCAGAGGAAAAAGACATAGTTATCAAATTATTATTGAGCTATATAATTTTCTAGTTTATTGAACCTCCCATCGACAAGTCGAGGGATTCTTTTTTCATAGCCTCTTATCTAGGATTGCTCCCCCGACAGACCGACTCCAAAAGCTTTTTGTTTAGACGGGCGCACCGACCGCAAAGAAGTGTTTCTAAACCCCGTTTTTTAACCACTTGGGCTGCTACTACATCTCTATCTTGTTCAAAACCACACTCTGGACATTGATGAACTCTTACATTAAGTTCTTTTTTACCTGTATGAGTGCCACAATTAGAACATATCTGAGAAGTGAAATTCTTATTTACCGAGCGAGAAGTATGTATCTGTCATTGAACAAACATATTCTAGAATGTTAAAGAATTGCCCTAATCCCATGTCCAGAGATTGTTTACAAAAGATGCCTTTACTCCAAGAAGCAAAGTTGATGTCATCGATCAAACAGCATTCCAACCCCATCACATAATTGATGAGCTAATTTAAAATGATAGTTTTTTCTTTTATTAGCAACGGATTCGTGTAGTAATGCTATTCTGTGTTGTAATTTCTTCCAGTTGTTAGAACCAATTATTTTCTTTTTAAGCCTTTTTTGTAGCAATTTAATCTTACGCAATGCTTTGTCAAGAAACTTTGGTCTTGGAATTATTAGCCCGTCAGAAGTAGCAATCATGCTTTGTATCCCCGCATCTATTCCCACAGCATGAGTTATCAGTTATCAGTTATCAGTTATCAGTTATCAGTTATCAGTTATCAGTTATCAGTTATCAGTATTTCTCTGGAGTCCCCGACTCTCACCAATTCCCCAATTCCCCCGGAAGGAGACTTAATATATCTAGGTAATTACCCAGAAGATCGATTTTGTTGTAAAGTCTCCTTCCTACCCCAATTCCCCATTCCCTATTCTTCAAGCTAGTTGTTACAGAATTTAAAGTTATGTAGCCTTTTGCGTTGTCAGAATCAACTCATAGGGTAAACTAACCCTTAAATCCCCGTAAACTTGGAGAACACTCGCTAAGGAGCGAATAATCGATGTCTCATAGCGTCAAAATCTACGATACCTGTATTGGTTGTACCCAATGCGTGCGTGCTTGTCCTCTGGACGTATTAGAGATGGTACCCTGGGATGGCTGTAAAGCTGGTCAGATTGCCTCTTCCCCTCGTACAGAAGATTGTGTTGGTTGTAAGCGGTGCGAAACTGCTTGTCCTACTGACTTCTTAAGCATCCGCGTTTATCTAGGGGCTGAAACTACCCGTAGTATGGGTCTAGCCTACTAAATAAAAAAACAAAGCTTAAGAATGGCAATTTTTACACGCTATTCATTCATAGATTAAAATATGGTGTCGTTCAACTCGAAGCTATGCTCTATCAGGGTATAGTTTTAAAGTTAACGGCACTATTTTAAGATGAGTGTTGGTGGTTAATCATTCTTAGATATTATGACCAGCATAGAAGCATCATCCTATACAGATAATCAGATTGTTGCTTGGTTACGTGGCTTATACACTGTAGCTTGGGCAGATGGTAATTATGACCCAGAAGAACAAAAGTTAATTTCTCAGCTAACTAGTGATTTAGCTAAACTTGATAAGAGTTCCTCTTTAGAACCTATTACCCCTGAAGAATTGGCGACAGCTTTAGGAAAAGATCACAATACAGGGGAAAACTTTTTACGTACAGCAGTTTTAGTTGCAGTAGCAGATGGAGTTTATTCTAGTCCCGAATATGAACTGTTGCATAAGTTCAGTGAGGCTTTAGGTATTGAAGTTGAAGCCCTACAATATCTAGAAAACACTCTCTACAAACCAGAAGCCAATTCTAATAGTGTTTCTTCTGCTATCACCCAACCCCAACCACACCCAGATTTATTACATCCAGTTAAAGATTGGCTGGATGATATGGAGATTAAAGACCCCCGTCTAGCCCGTTTTATATGTAAAGTAATTCCGCCTCAATGTCCTTTTGAACGAGATATTAACTTATTTGGACGTACCATTGCCCATATTCCTCCTCTGTGTAAGCTAAATCCTCTTTATGAACAGTTTGTGGGCTTACGCTTCCGTTCTCTTACCTATTTAGCCGATAATTGTGGAGAAGACATTTCTGAATACATCAAGTAAGTACCTGATGCATCGATAAATTACCTAGTTGAGAAAGGTAATAGGTAATGGTCATTGGGACACCGAAGGAGACATCATTACAAAATAGATCTTGACGGGGTTCAATACTCGGATATATTAAGTCTCCTCTCGGGGTGATTGGGGATTGGGGAAAGGTACTTAGTCACCTTAACGTAATAACCAGAGGATTAGAGGAAGGGTAATAAAACTCAAGAGAGTGGAGGTAACAACGGTTTTAGCAACAAAATCTTGATCTCCACCAAATTCACTTACCAATACCAGGGAATTGACGGCTGTTGGCATAGCACTTTGTAATACCAAAACCTGTAAGTCTAGACTGTCCAAGTTTAAATTTATTCCTACCACATATGCGATCGCTGGCGCAACTAATAATCGAATTAATGAGCCACACAACTCTTTGATCCCCAACTGAAAATGAGTACTAGCCAACTGCATTCCTAATAAAATTAAAGCAATGGGAATTGCTGTAGCACCAACTTTCTCAATACCTGTATCCAACTGAAATGGAAAATCAAAATTTATCAGACGCAAACTAATACCAGTAATAATTGCCCACAATAAAGGCAGTTTGATAATTAACTTTAGTCCATAACCAATTCCTTCCCCTTTGATGATTGCAGGACCAAAACAAAACATTAAAATACTCGAACCAATCATGTAAATTACGGCTCTAGTTAACCCTGGCGCACCTAAAGCAAAATCAACCACAGGTAAACCCATATTGCCATTGTTAGGAAATAAAGAAGTCGCCACAATAGCAGTTTTCAGGGAGGGAGATAGACCAGTGAATCTTACTAGGAATTTAACCATAAGATAAATCACACTGGAAGTAATAACAAAACCGCTCAATAAACCCACAGAACTTTCTAAAGATAAATTTGTACGGTAAAGACTGTCTATCACCAGAGCAGGGGATAGTACATATAGGGTCAACTGAGAGAGAGTTGGTTTTTGTAAAGGCAAATTACGACCAGCAACAAAACCAATCAAAATAATTAAACCCACAGGTAATACAGCAGGGAGCAAAGAAAACATAAATGAGAATTATTAGGGTGAAAAAAGTGAGTTAGACTATTTTTTTTTAAGGATGCATTTTAGACAGGTCTTCTGTATCCTTGCAGGTTGCGCGCCCGATTATTCAACAATTCAGTACAACTTCATTGATTATCTGTCACTACATAAGTATTTAGAGCGCACCCATTCCCTAGCTAATTTTGCTATGTTGTTTGTAACAATTATTAATAACATTGGAGTTTTTGATGTTTGATATGGTATTTGATACCTCCACATTTAAGACAAATTTATCAGAAAGTATCACCTTGCGTCGGGTTTGGGAAACTATCCACAGTAATAGCTGCCCTCACCTATACAATTTTCATATGCACACCAATGCTTCTGATGGTCAGCTTCTCCCATCACAGCTAGTAGATCAAGCGATTAACATTGGATTAAAAGGCATTGCTATTACCGATCATCATTCTTTAGCTGGTTATGAACAAGCTCAATCCTACAGAAATCGCTTACAAACAATTAATCCTAACCAAGAGTTGTTTAATCTCTGGACAGGAATTGAAATAACTTCTATTCTTCAAGGTGTGGAGGTACATATACTAGGTTATGCTTTTGATCCTGCTCATCCTGTTTTAAAGCCCTATATTCAGTCTGTTAGTCCTCAAGGTCAAGATGCTAAAGCGGAAAAAGTCATTAGATCAATTCAGGAAGCAGGTGGTTTAGCAATTCTGGCTCATCCTTTCCGTTATCGTCGCCCCGCTAAGGAATTAGTATCTTTGGCTGCTCAAGTAGGTATTGATGGAATTGAAGCTTATTATGCTTATGGTAATTCTTATCCTTGGAAACCTAGTCCTAATCAAACCCAAGAAGCATTAGAGTTAGCTTTCAAAAATGGTTTATATACTACTTGTGGTACAGATACCCACGGATTAAATTTACTAAAGAGAGTCTAAATCTTCAATCAGTTGTAGGCTAGCAAGGGAGACTACAATTTTTCCCAACATTGCCAGCTTATTATGACTAAAACCCAAAAGATCGCTTCATATTTAGATCAAGATACTCTTGCAGCAGGGATTTTTCTCGCTCCTGCACTGCTCCTACTGGGTATTTTTTTGTTTTATCCCATCGCTTATTTAGTTTACCTGAGTTTTACTACAGGTAGTTTCACTATTTCAGGAGTAAGCTGGATTGGATGGAGTAATTACTTGCGACTTTTTTCCGACTCAGATTTTTGGCAAGTTATTGGTAATACTATCTATTTTACTGTTGCTACGGTCATACCAGCTTTAGTTATCCCTCTTGTATTAGCCGTATTACTGAATCGCTCCGCTCCTTTAAGGGGTATATTGCGTACCGCTTATTTTCTCCCCTCTATTACTTCTCTGGTGGCGGTAGGATTGGGGTTTCGCTGGTTGTTTCAAACTCAAGGACCAGTCAACAATTTATTATTGACATTAGGTTTCTCCCCCATTCCTTGGCTAAGTAGTACCATTTGGGCAATGCCAGTATTAATCTTATTGAGTAGTTGGAAACAGATAGGATTTAATTTGGTGGTTTTTCTAGGAGGATTACAAACTATTCCCAAATCTCGCTATGAAGCAGCAGAATTGGATGGAGCTAATGATTGGGCGAAGTTTTGGTATATTACTCTCCCTGGATTGCGCCCTACCTTAATTTTTGCAGTTGTTACCACTACTATTTTTACGTTACGCAGTTTTGAACAAGTCTATATCATTACTGGTGGAGGTCCCTTAAACTCTACTAATTTACTAGTGTTCTATATCTATGAACAAGCTTTTGCTCGCTTTGAGTTTGGCTATGCAGCAGCAGCAGCAACTATTCTACTAGTAATAACTTTTATTTTTGTCTATTTATATTTACTTAATTGGAATCAGGACTCAGAGATGAAGTAATAAGTAATAAGTAATAAGTAGCTTTTTAGCTTTTTAACAAGTAACAAGTAACAATCAACTACTAGTCCTCCAACCCAAGGTGCGCGTTCGGTGAAGGGCGACGAAGTCTAGCGATCTCCCCAGTCCCAGGAGGAGTCTTGATAGATCTAGGTATTGAACCCAAAACAGATCGACATATTGATGATTATTGAGATAATAATCCACCAATTAGAAAAACTCTTTTGACCCTTTAATTATAATTCATATTAGGTAATTAATTTGGCGATCGCAGCTTTACATTTTTGCTAAAAATTATCCCATATTTGTTAATAACTGAGACTGTTGAAGATGGTGTTAAATAGACAAATTGCTGAATAGTATAGTATTAAATTCACCAATTCATAATTCTTGGCTGAATCTCAATCTCAGTGTAATTACGTAGAATTCTTAGTTCAAAAATTTATAATAAGCGGTGAGGAAAAATCAACAGTGCAAATAGGGAAGATTTACTTTGATAAATTAAGTTAAAATCAGTAAAATCACTTAAGAATTTTCTCTGATATATTTAACTTTATGGTACTAGAACCGTCATTATCATTATCCGAAATTGTTAGAAACAATAAACAGCCAAGACCCAAAGATTTAATAGGTGAGATTGTTGAAAAAATACGCCGTGTTGAAAATAAAGAGACTATTTTGGCAAGTAGTGTTGAAATCGTCTATCAAGCTCTAGAATGCGATCGTGTTGTCATCTATAGCCTAGAAACCCCATCTCAAGGAAAAATTGTAGCAGAAGCAGTTACCCCTGGTTTGGCTCGAATTTTGGGCACAGTAATTAAAGACCCTTGTTTTGATGCTAAATATATCGAAAAATATAAGCAAGGTCGAATCAGAGCCATTAACGATATCTATAAAGAGCCTGGGATGAGTCTCTGCTATCTGGAAAATCTGGAAAAAATCGATGTTAAAGCCAATGTGGTAGTACCTTTAATTAATTATCTAGATCAAACTCTATATGGCTTATTAGTGGCTCATCAATGCTCCAATGCTCGTCAATGGCAACAATCGGAGATTAACTTAATGCTACAAGTTGCTGATTGGGCAATAGAGCAAATAGTCTCTAAGAACAAATATCAACAGCTAGAAGAGAAGTTAAACAGCATCAATAGATGGCAAACATCATTCACCGAAATTACCCAGAAAATTCATGCTTGCAAAACTACATCTGAGGTTTTAAACATAGCCGTTACTGAAGCCCAAAAAGTTTTAAATTGCGATCGCGTCATAATTTATGGGCTTCAAAAGCCAGATTTAGGGAAAATTGTGGCAGAATCTTCCGCTTTTGCCCTAGCACCAATTTTAGGAAATTTCATCAAAGATCCTTGTTTTGAATATCGATATCTAGATAAATATAAACAAGGTAGAGTTAGAGCAATCAATAATATCTATGAAGCAGGAATGAGTGATTGTTATGTTGAAAATCTTGAAAAAATAGCAGTCAAATCTAATGTAGTTGTACCTATTAATTGGGATGATGGAGAAATATACGGTCTATTAGTAGCTCATCAATGTTTTGCTTTTAAAGAGTGGACAGCAGAAGAAATAGAGATACTAAGGCAATTAGGCTCACAAACAGGACTCTCATTATCTAAAACTAAATTAAAAGAACAAATACAATCAATTAACTCTAGTGATGCCATTTTAGAAGAAGCTCGCGATACAATTACCATTGCTAAATCTAAAATTCAACAAATACAACAACCCATTGAAAATACAACCCAACCGTTAGTAGAAATCAGTAACTTAAATAAATTATTGCATCGAGAAATAAACTTGATTAATCAAGCTGGAACTGTGCGAAGTAAAAAAGAAACTAAATTGATTCAGATTATCCTAAAAAAATTATCTATCAATATAGTTAACTTGAAAAATGCTATTGATTTGTTTAACAATAAAAGTAAGAAAATTGAAGAAATCTTAGAAGATGTGGCAGTTAGTTTATACAATAAAGTAGATCGAGACTAGAATTACCCTTATTATCCTGTCTCTCACTTAAAAATACCTAAGTAGAATCAATGAGCGATCGCGATCCGATTTCCCAGTTATCTCAACAACTAAGTGCAATTCAAGATCAGCTTAATCAATTTGCTAAGCGTTTTGACATAATTGAAAATCAACTCGATGATTTATTGCCCTTATCTCACAAGATATCTCAATTAGAAGATAAATTTTTGTTAGTTGCTGATGGCTACAGATATCAAAATCTTCAACAATACTTAGCTGATGCTAATTGGTTTGAAGCAGATAAAGAAACCATTAGACTGATTCTGGATGTTATGGGGAAAGAAATTGAAGAATTAACCCCAGAAGATATCCAACATTTCCCTTGTAAAGATTTGATGGCAATTGATGGCTTATGGCTTAAATACAGTGAAAATCGCTTTGGTTTTAGTCCTCAGCTAGAAGTTTATCAAAAAGTAGGAGGTAATTTTCAGACCACTATTGAGCAAAATCAGCAAATAGTAGAAACATGGGGTGAAAGATTAGGCTGGAGGAAAGAAGGGCGTTGGCTACCCTGCCAAGAGCTAGATTTTAGCCTCAATGCGCGGAAAGGCTGTCATCCCTCCCGTTGGTGGAATTCTCCTTATGGCTCGAAAATGACCAACTTTTTCTTAGGTCGATTAATGAGTTGTGATGTTTCAACAAACCATGAATAATTAACAATTAACAATCAACAATCAACTGCTAACCATCAACAATCAACAACTAGCAACTGTTACATAAACAGTCTTTTATCAAAAAATGACTACTCTTTCTTTAGACAATAAATTGACTACAGTAATCATTATTTTTGCTGTTGAGTCATCTAAGCAAGATGAATTGATTGATACTATCCAAGAATTGCTACCAGTAATAAAAACTCAACCTGGTTTTGTATCCGCTAACTTGCACAAAAGTATTGATGGAGAAAAAGTAGCTAACTATGCTCAGTGGGAGAGTATGGAAGATTTTAACGCTTTTAGAAATAATGGGGAAATACAAAAGAAAGCAGCAAAATTATTTACTTTTGGTCAACCAGATGCCCACATCTATGAAATTGTAACTTCTGAATCTAAAGTAGGCACTCCCCAGATAAAAGAAGGAGAATACTGGGTTCACTTTGCAGAATTTAGTATGAAACCCGAAAATCAACCCCAAATGGTAGAGTTAGCAAAAGAACACATTAAACCCGCCATGAATGTAGCTGGTTTAATTTCTGCTACTTTTCACCGTAGTTTAGACGGTAGTCGCGTGATTAATTACGGACAGTGGGAAAATAAAGAAGCAATTGAAGAACTCCGCCAAAAACCTGGCTTTGGTTCAGAATCCCCTTATTGGGAAGGTATTGCAGAAAATGAATTTCATCTCTACCAAGTGGTGAATGTAGTTAGTGGGAGCGTAGGAGTCTAGGGATGAATTATGAGGGATGAGTTATGAGGGGTCGCTAGACTTCGTCGCCCTTCACCGAACGCGCACCTTCGGTGAGAGGAGTGAGGTAATAAGTAATAAGTAAGAGGTATTTATCCTTGCTCCTTAATCCTTCTGAGTTCTTCATCCTTTATTCTGAGTCCCTTCTGAGTCCTTCATCCTTGATTTTTCATTCTTTCTTTAAAAATGGCTAAACCTGCAATTTTAACTATAGATGACGATCCAGAAGTGTTACGTGCGATCGCTCGTGACCTAAGAACCCAATATGGAGATCGCTTTCGCATTGTGCGTGCTAATTCTGGTGCATCCGCAATTGAAGCTTTAGAACAACTTAAGCTGCGTAATGAAACAGTAGCTTTATTCCTAAGCGATCAAAGAATGCCAGAAATGAGTGGGGTAGAATTTATAGAACAAGCTAGTAATATGTTTCCCGAAGCAAAACGGGTATTACTGACTGCTTACGCGGATACTAATGCAGCGATTCGGGCGATTAATTCCGCCAGACTAGATTACTATCTTCTCAAGCCTTGGGATCCTCCAGAAGAACAACTATATCCTGTACTGGATGACTTACTTGATGATTGGTTATCGGTTTATCGTCCAGCCTTTGAAGGGATTAGGGTAGTGGGCGATCGCTGGTCGCCCTGTTCCCACAATGTTAAAGACTTTCTCGCCCGCAATCAAATTCCTTACCAGTGGTTAGATATTGAACAAGAAGCTGAAGCCCAGAAATTAGTTGATTATGTAGCAAATAAAGCAGAAAAACCCCAACTACCTCTAGTTATTTTAGGGGACGGTCAACAATTACAACAACCAACAAATATCCAACTAGCAGAAAAAATCGGCTTACAAACCCAAGCAGAACAACCCTTTTACGACTTAGTAATTGTGGGAGGAGGACCTGCTGGATTAGCTGCTGCGGTTTATGGTGCTTCCGAAGGTTTAAGCACCGTGATGATTGAAAGACAAGCACCAGGAGGACAAGCAGGATCGAGTTCTCGTATTGAAAACTATCTCGGCTTTCCCGTGGGACTTAGTGGGGGAGATTTAGCCAGAAGAGGAGTAACCCAAGCCAAAAGATTTGGTGTAGAAATCCTGACACCTCAAGAAGCAGTTGGGGTCAGGGTAGAAAACTCCTATCGCATTGTCACTCTAGCAGATGGTAGCGAAATAACTTGTCACGCCTTGTTACTAGCTACAGGAGTATCTTGGCGCAGACTAAATATCCCTGGTTGCGAAAAACTTACAGGAAGAGGTGTTTACTACGGTGCAGCCAAAACAGAAGCGATCGCCTGTAAAAATGAACACATCTATCTTATTGGTGGCGCAAACTCAGCAGGACAGGCTGCAATGTACTTTTCTCAGTATGCTAGCAAAGTAACCATGTTAGTTAGAGGAGACTCCCTAACTAAGAGTATGTCCCAATACTTGATCGATCAGATTGCATCTACCCCTAACATTGAAGTGATGGTGCGTACTGAGGTAGTAGAAGTCAAAGGAGAAAGCAACCTCGAAGCTATTACCCTGCTACACAACGATACAGGAGAAAAAGAAACTGTTAATACCTCATCCCTCTTTATCTTTATTGGCGCACAACCCGAAACCAACTGGTTAGAAGGAGTCGTTGCTAGAGACAAACGGGGTTATATTCTGACTGGTGCAGATTTAAAACAAAATGGCAAACGCTCTTCGGGTTGGCATTTAGAGCGGGAGCCTTTCTTACTAGAAAGTAGTGTCCCTGGTATCTTCGTAGCAGGAGATGTCCGCCATCAATCTGTTAAAAGGGTAGCTTCAGGTGTGGGAGAAGGTTCAATTGCGATTATGTTCGTCCACCGCTATCTAGCAGAAGTCAGAGCTTAAAGGATCAATGATGAAGGAGGATGAAGAAAGTAATAAGTAATAAGTAATAAGTAATAACAATTAATCCCCAATGCTCACTCCTCACTTCTTATCCCTCATAATTTATCTTTCAGATAGGGAGGAAGGATGAATTATAACCACTAACCACTAACGAGTAACGACTAACAACTAACCACTAACAACTAACCACTAACAACCAACCATTAATCATTGACTATGTATGCCGTTATTTCCCCAGAAAAGATCGAAATACCACCAGGAGCCGTATTTCAAATACCTGGTAGTTGGGATGATTACGAGACTTTAAGCCAGCAATTAGGCGATCGCTCTATTCCTCGTTTAAAATATCGTCTTGGAGAGATTTGGTTAATGAGTCCCTTACCCGAACATGGACGTAATGTTCACATAATTGCTACTGTTGTGACAACCATACTTGACCATTTAGGTAAAGAGTATGAAGCATTTACTCCTGTGACGATGAAATTGCCTCAAAGAAGCGGTATTGAACCAGATTACTGTTTTTATATCGACAATTGGCAAGCAGCTTCGGGGAAAAAAAGAATTAACTGGGAAACTGAACCAGCACCAGATTTAATCATAGAAGTTGATATTACCAGCTATACAGATGTCAATGATTACTTAGTCTATAAAGTACCTGAAGTTTGGTTATTTAAAAATGATGTTGTGACGATTTATCGCTTAGAGGGCGATCGCTACACAGTAAATAATTCCAGTCGCTATTTTCCTGATATTGAGGTTTTAAATTTAATTTCTGATTGTTTTAAAGTTGCAGAGACTCGCAATACCAGTACAGCTATTCGACAATTGCGTCAAAAGTTATAGCAGTACAAGTAAAGATAGAACATTACATTAAACTCATATCTTGCACCAGTGCGATACATTACCAAGAAATAAATTTCTTGGCTGATACTACCTGTGTACTCTCAAGAGGACTTCAATCTATCTAGGTTTCATAAAATTTATAGTCTATTAAAATAGACTTACTGTTTTAGCCTGAAACTTGAGTTTCAGGCTATTTTGTATCTAGGTGCGAAATATGAGTTCAACATAATTGCTTTAAGAGTGATTTCTTGGCTAGCATTTCTGGCAATAAAAGGTCGATCGATTTCCCAACGAGAAGCTACTTGTTCAGTTATTTTACAGATTGACTCCGCGTAGGATTTTACTCTCTCTCCATGAAAAGGAGGCATCAGTAATTTACGTTCTCTCTTATGACGAGTTCCATCCATTAAGAGTTTGACACTCATGCGCTAACCGCAAGCAGTTTATCGCACGATTCTTGCTTCACAACCTCTTAACTAGACAAAACTCGAACATCTTGCCCCCGTCAGACCGATTCCACAAGCATTTTAGTTTAAAGTCCACTGGCTGGCCGACAGCAGACACGAGCAATTACTCTAATCCTGACACTGGAATACTTTTACGCGACAACAGTTTTTCTTGTCGCAACCCATGTATTCATCTTTCAAGGTACAAATAACCATTCTAGTTAAGCGGGCGCGCCAATATGTTTGGTATTTTCTCCGTCGTCCTTATTTCACGGCTGGTTAAACCTTCTAGAAAAATTATATAACGCTCAAACACCTTGATCTATAAAGATTCTGTATCTAATGTGTAAACCGACAAACCTTGCCGTAACTCGTTACCCGCTAACTCTACCGAGTAAGGTCTGGAGTCCTCTGACGGATTACAGATAGAGTTATCCCCTAATATAGGACGAGCTAGATCGTTAGTACGTCCCACATCAAAGCATTGGGCATCAGCACTGAAAATCTGTTTAATTCCTTGAGGATTGGCTATAAAGACTAGTGGAGGAAAGCCAAATAGCCTCATAGTAAAGATATCTCCATATTTCTCTGTGCATTCTTCTAAATACTCAAAAGGGCGAGCAATCCAATTGATTAACTGAAATAATGCAGGAGTTTTTAAGCCGTCTGGTAATTGATTCTTATTCAAAGATGTTGGTACTGTAGTCATAGTTAATTTTTAATCTCTTATTTCTAGATCATAATCTTGACTCATTCTTTACATTGATTCGATCTGTGATTTATTTGTGGTTATTTGTTGTTGTCTGCGAATATTATTTTGACTATTTAGTTAACACAGGGATTTTTCAATCATGACTATTAAAGCTTATGCAGTACAAAAACCAGGGGGAAAATTAGAACCTTTTGAATATGACCCAGGTGCATTGGGAAGTGAAGAAGTAGAAATCGATGTAGAATACTGCGGTATCTGTCACAGTGACTTAAGTATGCTAGAGAATGAATGGGGAATTAGTTACAGTCGATGTCTCTGTTACCAGAGAGCACCTCTGCTTCAAAACGTAGCGTGCAAGCTTTCCCTGCACTACGCTCCTGGCGACTGTGGGCAACTAAACACCAATAATGATGTTTTAAAATCCCCTTCACAAACTCTTTTCTGTTGACCAGATGAATGAGCCAGTGTTTCACCCTTAAATCTAATCCTGTCTTGTTTTGAACCTGGGAGCTAGTTCTATAGTTCACTGTTACTACACCCTTTCCCTAAGAGTATAAGTAGTAATGTGTCTAACTGTGATCATTCATTAGACTTATTGGGTTTCTAGTCGCTGTGGGCAATTTTGTTCCCACATCCTACCCGTCGCATTCCTAAGATGAGTTAATCACTGTCTCCCACATAGGTTGTCAACCCTATGAAGTCAGCGACGTTTTTCCCTGTTCCGTTCCTGAGATTGTTTTGATACTTTAGGTGTCACCATTTCGCCCGCACATCAACCCTGAGTTAAGCAGCTATCATTGAGAAATGCTGCGGGTTTGTAGATGGCAAGATAGGGATATATACAGATTCCCTTCTAGGGATAGGACGCTTTTTTAGGTGCTTCACATTAAGTTCACCATAGTATCTCCCTATTAGCAGCAGTGTGGCTAATCTGATTCGCCTCTGATTCTGCCCTGATACCAGCTTCGGTCTAGTGATTAATTTCGCCGTGGTCAGATAAGGAGTCACTTCTAACTCTGAAGGGGAAGACTTACACTTCCATCCAAGGAACAGTTATGATATTCTCCAAGATTCTTACTTGAGCATACCACCCTAGCCATACCTTTCTAGTTTCTAGAAGCTCCTACTAGGAACAGGTCGCACGACAATTTCCCTTGCGGAGTTACCAATTTTGGCTATTAGCTATCCGCTTTTCTCCTAGCTTCCCACCACTGAGATGTTACTCAGCAGCAGGTAGGAGATGGATTCAAACTTCTCATTAGTCGGCAGGAATTTAACCTGCATAATTACTAGAGTTATTGTATTTTCAAGGTTCTATTGAAAAATACCTTCAGTGTTCCTAAATTGTGTTACCAATTGTAGTTAGCTGAAACGAGTCGCACACATACATCTAAAGTATGCTCTATATATTCTTTTTGTTCTGGCGTTGGCAGTAACTTGTACTCCCAATTCATTACTATCATGGCGGAAAAACATATTGACCTACAAGAATACTTTAAAAATTAATTAGAGAAAAGTCAAATTTTTCTAAGCACGTGCTGTGATTCTTTTAATTTTGCCCGCGATTCATGAGGGGCAGCTCACTTGGGGTTTCCCCAAGTGTTTATACGCGGGAGTCCCACCATGGGACATGGGGGTCTTCTCGCGGAAGAGAGATAAAAGAACGTCTTGGTTCTGCCGTCATTAAAGGTGGAAAGGTTGTTAAAAATGTTAGTGGTAGAGCTTTGCAACGTAGAGTTAGACGTGGACGCAGAATTAATCGGAATTTACCTTTTGATTTAAGAAACCACAGTGTCAATCATGAATAATTACAGGTGTTCCTATTTTTGTCCAATCAAATAACCATTGAGCATTATTAAGGGGAAGATTAATGCAACCATGACTAACTGGGGTCCCAAAATTATTGTGCCAGTATGCACCATGAATGGCATAACCGCGATCAAAGTAAAGCACGTTAGGAACATCTGGAACATCGTAGTCTGCGCCACGCATTCTATCTTGAGGATATTTTCTTTGAATATTGTAAATCCCTGGATGAGTTGGAGTTGTAGCTTTACCAGTGGAAATAATTGACGTAAATGTTTGATTTCCCCCTTCCCAAGCAAATAAATGTTGATCGCTAAGATCGATTTCAATCCAATTTTGACCCGATCGCTTGAGGTTGTTGATTTTTTGGACAAAATCGGTGGTATTAGCTAATACTGTATTAGAGAATAGCCACAATCCCCCCACCGTTAGGGCTGCGATCGCACAGTATCTTGCCAAATAGGAAAACCGACTATTGAAAAAAGCTCTTTTTCATACTGTTAACCCTCCTTTGTCTAAAACCTCTCTCAGTTTTAAACTAGCAAAACAGTTTGAGTAACTTGTGAAGACTTTATGGGAGTGTTGCCACAAATCCGGACTTGTAGCAATAGGATCAGCGATCGCTATTGTATTTGATGACAATTTGCTGTATTGCTAGGAGTACGAGTAGCATTATTGCTAGTGGGATAAGCAGTTAAAATTACTCTGCCATCTTCAGTTTTAATGATTCCCCTAGCTGGATAAATATCCCCTACAGAAGTTTTAATTGGTTGAACTTGAAATGTATTATTCTGGCTTGTTTGCGGATTATTTAACCCAGAATTATTAGGCGTGATAGGTTTTCCATCACCAAGCAATGCTTCAGCAGTTAAAGGTAAGTTGGGTGCTGGTGGAACTCCTCCCTTACCCAGAATAACGAATTGAGATGCTGTAGCATGAGATGAACAAGCGTCTCCTGCTACTACTTCTGCTGAAACGACATTACTGGATAATTCCGCAGTTTCTTGAAAATTGTTAGTATCAGGAACATTAAATGTTATATCGCCATCCAGACCAAACTGAGAACTAGCATCAATATCATTAGTCCTGTTTCCTGGTATAGCTTGACGTTGTTCGATGCCTAAAAGAGCTTCTGCTGTGATGTCAATATTTCCTGCATCTCCTTGTTCTGCATTGGCAATAATGTCATTACCATCACCATTACTGGGAAAAGCGATAATAAACTCAGCACCAATATCGATATTGCCACCACTAGCATCTCCTCTTGCTTCGGCAGTAATCAAGCTGTTCTGTTGTAAAGTGAGAGTTTCAGTGACTTGAAGAAAGATATTACCTCTTGTACCTGATGCTGTATTAGCAGTAATTAGCCCGTTTTCTAACCGTACAGAATTAGCTTCAATATTGACATTGCCAGCTTCTCCTTGATTCAAATTGCTGCTACCAATTCGCCCCTCATTACTGAGAATTAGGTTAGTGGTTTCAATATTCACTTCTCCTGCATTGCCTATAGCTTCGGTTTCAACCCTACTGACTATCGCACTAGACAATCCATTCCTAGCTTCTCCATCCACTGAAATTAGTTCTTTGGCATTAACCGTAACAATCCCTGCATTACCCTCACCAAGGGTATTACTACTAATTTGCCCCCCATTGCTGAGAATTAGGTTAGTAGTTTCAATACTCACTTCTCCTCCATCACCTATTGCATCTTCTCCCACTATACTTGCGATCGCACTAGACAATCCATTCCTAGCTTCTCCATCCACTGAAATTAGTTCTTTGGCATTAACCCTAACAATCCCTGCATCCCCCTCACCAAGGGTGTTGCTGCCAATTTGTCCCCCATTGGTCAGAGTCAGATTAGTGGTTTGAACCTTTACTTCTCCTGCTTTACCTACAGCTCCAATTCCAACAATACTGGCGATCCCACTAAAAAATCCATTCCTAGCTTCTCCATCCACTGAAATTAGTTCTTTGGCATTAACCCTAACAATCCCTGCATCCCCCTCACCAAAGGTGTTGCTACCAATTTGCCCCCCATTGGTGAGAGTTAGATTAGTGGTTTGAACCCTTACTTCTCCTGCTTTACCTATGGCAATTGGTACAATATTACTGGTAATTCCACTAGACAATCCATTTCTACCTTCTCCATCCACTGAAATTAGTTCTTTGGCATTAATGATAACAGTTCCCCCCTTGCCCTCACCAAAGATGCTGCTACTAATTTGCCCCCCATTGGTGAGAATTAGGTTAGTGCTTTCAATACTCACTTCTCCTGCATTACCTGCTGCTCCTATTCCAAGGATACTGCCGATGGTACTAGAAAATCCATTTCTACCTTCTCCATCCACTGAAATTAGTTCTTTGGCATTAATGGTAACAGTCCCTCCATTGCCTGAACCCAAGATGTTACTACCAATTTGTCCCCCATTGGTGAGAGTCAGATTAGTGGTTTCAATACTCACTTCTCCTGCATCACCTATTGCATTTGATTCAATGTTACTGGCAATCCCACTAGGAAATCCATTGCTATTTTCTCCATCTACAGAAATTAGTTCTTTGGCATTAATGGTGACAGTCCCCCCATTGCCCTCACCAAAGATAGCACTCTGTATTTGACCCCCATTGGTGAGACTTAGGTGAAGAGTATCAATCCTTACTGTTCCTGCATTTCCTACTGCATTTGGTTGAACACTACTACTGATGAGACTACCAAATCCTAATCCGCTCTCTCGATCTACAGAAATAGTATCTTTGGCATTAATGGTAACAGTTCCCCCATTGCCCTCACCAAAGATGTTACTACCAATTTGCCCCCCATTGGTCAGAGTCAGATTAGTGGTATCAATGCTTACTACTCCTGCATTTCCTACAGCGAATGATTCAACTGCATTGGAAATAAAACTCTCATCAACAATTACATTGTCAGTAGCATCAATCGTAATATCACCGCTCGCTGCTCCTGCTGAAGTTGAATCTGCCGTTATTCCTGCTCTTATAAAACTGCTGCCAAAATCTCCAGCAGAAAGACTTACATTACGACCATTAATTGTGATACTTCCACCACCTGTACCCGTAACGTCTATATCAGAAAAATTACTCAAAATTATATCTGCTTTAGCTACATCTTCTGGAAAACTCAAACTACCATCATTATTTAAAGTAACTGTTCCTGCATCAGATAAACCACCTAGCTGAATGTTGCCACCAAATGCAGTAGCCTGACCAGCTTCAAAGTTAATATTCCCACCTACTAAACTCAGGTTGTTTCCTGGTGCTACTTCTAAACCAACGAAATCATCACCCGCGCTATTTATAGCAAATGAACGATTTACTATCGACCTTGGATTATCGCGAAAGTTTAAGCCAATAGGAGCATTAATAGTTAAGATTGGTCTTTGTGTATTTGTTGCACTAAACTCTATACCATCAGGAAATAAAATACTATCTGCGGTACTGCCATAAAATGAACCACCAATTTGCAGACTAGCATTGTTCCCAAAGATAATTCCCTGGGGATTGATCAAAAATAAATTGGCTGCACCATTAGCACGAATCAATCCGTCAATATTGGAGATATTTCCCCCTGTTACCCGAGAAAAGATGTTAACTATATCACTAGCATTGTTAAAGAAGGCTTCACTACCTGTAGGTACAGAAAACTCCCCAAAGCTGTGGAATAAATTATCTCCAGCGCGTGAGCCATCATCAATTCTTACCCCATTATCTGTAGGAGTTAAAGTAGTATTGGTACTGCCATCAATAGTAATTTGAGCTTCGGCTGGTGATATTAGTGCCGATGCAAACAAGAAACAGAGAAATGACCAGGATAACAGTTTCATCACGAAAAAGTAACTAAAATTTTCCTGATTTTAGAATTTAACTAGTTACTTATTCGGTAAAAAATTGTCTTTTACTGTATGTTACCCTAAAATTTAAAGACATCTGTGTTAGCTAGAACTTAGAAAAATTCTGCGTTCATTGTCACTAATAACTTCAGTTTCAATAATTTTGGCAGTAATTTGAGTTCCATCCTCAAGACTAACTACCCAATCTTTTCCATGAATAAAAACTGGGCATTCTCCCTGTACTTCTTCCCATTTTAAAAAGACTCCATCTAAGAAATAATCAAAGATGCAGAAATATTTATTCTCTTGTTTATTTTTAGTAGTCATGATTGTTCCTCTCGAACCTAGTGACATCCTCCGTCAGTTTACTGACCGCTTCCCACTCTTGGGACTAGGCACTTACTGCCCTGCCCAGATTATCTAAAACAGGTTGGTACAAACGATAATGTATCTCCCACCATTGGTTTCCCGACTTCTGCGACAAACTTGACAGTCGATTCCTCTCCCCGCAAGTCCTGCGGTACTACTATCAATCTTTTATTCGATTTTGCGCTCTATTTCCCTAGCTATGTCGCCCCTGGTTTTCAGGTATTTGTTCTTGGTCGAACATCTAGGTTGGGTAGTTCCCAATCCTGGGTCAATAATGGTTCATACCTTGCCCCCAAATATATTCTACAACTTCTAGAAGCCTTGGTTTATAAAAATTTTATGTCCAAATTGCGCGCCTTAAAGAAGTCCAAATTTATGAGGGGCGACGAGAAGTGATTTCCCAGGCGTTTAAAAGCGGGAGTCCCGCTAACTATATAAAAAACTTCATTTTTCAAGAACTTAGACTGGTCAAGTACTAGATTTTCAAGCCTCCGTTTTATAAACGGAGGTTCGCTCATCTACGAGATTCCTGACAGGAGCAAGATGTTAAACTGCTGTAGAACCTAATTTTCCTGCAAAAAAGCCAAAGTCATTTTCTGACAACTCCCAATCTGTTGGAAGATATACTCTATTACCTCCGTGAATTTGTTTATCTGGTTGAGAGACCACCTCTAAATAGCTAAGATCGCTCATGTTATAAGAGGGTTGATTTGAAGTTGCTGTTGAAGATTTAGCAGCCAAGGATTTGTGATTTTTCTTAAGTCGATTTTCTTGAAGTTGATTTAATGTAGTTTTTTGAGAGTTATTTTTCATCAAACGGTTATAGGTTCGATAGGGAATATAATGCAGTGGATTATATCCAGCAAAGCGTAAAATCAAGACACAAGCCCAGGAATATTTACCAGCAAGGATTGCATCGACAATTAGATTAAACTTGCTCGAATCCATGACTTTGTCCAGCTTAGTTTCAGAGTCTATTAGATGTTGACTCATGGGATTTGCTATACTCATTGACTTTAGTAATCTTTGACTTTAGTAAGGTTTACATTTCAATGCCATCGTGTTGTAATTTTTTGATAGGTTCTAGCCAAACATCCAGAATGCGACGACGGCGAATAACGATATCTGCTGTGGCTGTTTGACCCGCTTTGAATTTGATTTGTTGCTGATTATCGGTGATATAGTCTTTGAAAAGTGCTACTTCTACCTGATAAGCTTCTTCTTGTTGGGAGTTACTTTTAGCATCGGCGGAAAGATAGGTTACTTCACCAGGGATCAGACCATAATACTGATAGGGATAAGGGTCTAATTTTACTTGTACTGCCATTCCTTCTTTGATAAATCCTGCTTCTTTATTGGGTACAGATGCAGAAAGAATCAGTGGAACTTCATGAGGAGCAATTTCAATTACTGTTTCACCAGCTTGAACGACTTTACCAGAGTTATTAATGTTGAGGGATAAGATAATACCATCTATGGGAGCTTTCAAATATTTTTGTTCGAGCTTGGCTTCAGCAGCAGATAACAGATTTTGTGTGTCGGCAATTTTGCTTTCTATTTGGGCTACCTCAAATTCTAGTTGCTTAATTTTCTGTTGCGCTTCTAGTTGAATTCTCTTTCCTTCTCCTTGTTGTTGAATTAACTCTGCTTCTAGTTTCTGTACTTCTCTTAGTGCGGAGCTTAATTCCCCTTGGTTATGGGTAATGCGAGCTTCAAGCTCTCGCATGGCTTGATGAGATTGAAATATTTGTTCACTAATGTTGGTAATTTCTTCGAGTTGACTTTGAATAATCTGTCTTTCCGCTTCTCGTAATGATTGTTCTGCTTGAAAGACATATTCTTGAGATACTGCACCTTGTTCTGCTAGAGGTAATAATCTGTCTAAACGCTGTTGACGAGATATTTTTTCGGCTTTTAATTGATTTAAGCGTTCTTTTGACAGGGTCGAAAGTGATTTTAGTCTAGCTTGCTTATGGAGATAGGCTTTTACTTCTGATTGCTGTTGAATTAGCAAATGGCGAAAAGTAGCTACTTTTTCTTTGGCTAGCAAAATTGCAGAACTCTTGGCTGAAGATTCCGCCTTGGTAATATCTGCACTAGTTTTAGCTTCTAGTATCAGTTTTTCTCGCAAGGCTTCTTTTTGACTTAGTTCAATGTTATAGGCTTGGAGCATCTCTTCAAGTCGCGTCACTTCTTGTTCTGCTAGCTCAGTATCTAATTCTACTAAGGTTTGCCCTGCTTTTACCTCTTCCCCTTCTTCGACAGCGATATATTTGACTTTACCTAGTTCAACTGGCTCAATTTTGTAAGTTTCGCCTTGGGGAATTAATTTTCCTTGGGCTTTGCTCACTTCATCGATTGTTCCAAACCAAGCCCAAGCACCAAAAGAAAAACAAAAAGCCATCGCTCCCATGGTCATACGCTGGGGAAAGGTGGCTGGTGGTTCTTCTAAAAGCTGATTTAAAGCGGGGGACCAACAAGAAGTAGGGTTTTGAGCGATCGCAATATCTGTAGAAGTTACACTGTTTAAGGAAGCTGAATTTTGTGGGGGTGACACAAGATTATTTCCTCTATAACTTTTTGGAGAAGAGTCTGGAACATTTTGGCTGTTGTTCAGAATACCCCTAGGTGGGACGCTAGGAATAGTTGATCTTGATTGAAAAAGTTTCATGACTATCCAAATTCAGGATGAATGTGAATCTTGGGTATGGTCTGGTGGAAATTCTGCTTAAGACATTAACTAGATTCTAGTTTGACTCTAGTTTCATGCCAAAATGAACTGATATCTCTTTTGTCGTAGCTATGGGGACTCTATCTAAAAGCTTTATCAGCATACAATTGTTTTGATTAAGGCTCTATTAGCTCTTGTTCCTAACTTAGGTCAAACTTGTGAGGAAAGTGTGAGGATGGTTAAAGGAAATTCAAATTGAATTTTTTAAATTAATTTAATTTTTTAAATTACTGTCTCGAAAATGCCTGGAATTAAGTTGAGCTAGATTGTCTGTTTGCTTGCCTTTCAAGATTGTCTTAGATAGTTAGTAGTTAGTTATGTGAAGAATATGTGAAGAGGCTTTTAAACTTGTTAAATTTGATTTATTATACTTAGTGGAAACATCTAGAAAATGCGCTATATCTCCGCTTTGACCCAGTGTTTCGTCATTGGGACTTTACTGAAGTATCTATTAACTCAAAGTATATCAGCAAACAAAAAACAGGAAAGTAACAATTACTACAGGTAAAATTCAAGTTCATTAACTGACTTACGGGTTTTTTTTGAGGTATGAGTTAAGTCAGGAAGGCTGCTATTGGACCTAAGTCAATTATATAAATACTGCTGTTAAACCTAACTTAATCAATTGATAATAAAGATGTATCAAGATGCCCAAGTTCGGTCAGTTTCTCGTGAAGAAAATCTACTATATTTTCTGATTTTGGCATTAGAGAAGCAATTAGAAATAGACCCAAAAAGTAAAAAGCTTCTGGTAAACTTGAGCCAATATTTTGAAATCTTAGAATTTCAGCTGGGAGATGTATTAGGAAATATAGCTCCTGCTACGGCTAATTTAGTTCAACGAGAAAAAATCCCTCATAGTTCCGAAGAAGATTCTAAACAAGCTCAGTTTTTTTACATCATTTGTCAGGGACGAGTGCGGTTATTGAGTTTTAATTCAGAAAAACAGCGAGAAGTCCCAACAGGATTACTTACAGAAGGGGATACTTTCGGGGGGGAGCGGATTTTTGATGAAGAATACTTACCTTATAAAGCGGTCGCAGCGGAAACCACAATACAAGTAGTCAGAATTCCCTTAGCAAGATTGCAACCTGAGCTAGCAAAGTCAGCACAACTCGAAAAACACTGGCTTATAGCAACCCAAAATCGGCAAAGCCTGATTTTTTTTAAAACTTTAACGGCTTTGGGTTCTCTTTCTAGCTATAGACTACAGCAAATTCTGGCTTACCTCGAAAAACGTCAAATTCCCGCAGGAACAAATCTTGCAGAAGCTAACCTAGATCGCTTTTGGCTGCGTCAAGGTCAAATTGGAGATCGCTCATTAGATATTGGTTCTTCTTGGGGTTATCCCGATCCCATTCACGATGATTGGGTGGCTAAAACTGATTTACGGGTTTATCACTTACCAAGACAGCATTGGGAAACTGTATGTGCGATTGCTCCTGTTCTAGCTAATATATACGGGAAGTCTCAAGCGTCAGAATCTCTTAATCATCGCCCAACTGAGACAATAGTTTTTGCTCCCCGTAAAAACCAGTTGGACTCTATTGTAACTGTAGAGAATAAGACTGAAATTAGATCCCCCACTGAAGACCAGCAAAATTCTGCTTCCATTGACTTTCCCCAACCCAGAAAAAAACCCTCTCAGTTTTGGAGACGTTACCCTTTTATACAGCAACAAAGTTCCTCCGACTGTGGTGCTGCTTGTTTGGCGATGATTAGTCAATATTGGGGTAAAAGATTTACTATTAATTACCTACGCAACCTTGCAGGAATTGGGCGTATAGGTGTTTCCCTAAAAGGTTTAACCAAAGCAGCAGAAAATCTTGGGTATCAAGCTCGACCAGTGCGAGCCAGTCTCAATCGTCTAGTAGAACAGAGTAACCCCTGGATTGCTCATTGGACAGGAGATCATTATATAGTTGTCTATTGGATTAGAGGTGATCGCATTTTAGTCGCCGATCCCGCCAAAGGAAAACATATTTTGTCTCGCCAAGAATTTATCGCTAGCTGGACAGGATATGGTTTGCTGCTTAATCCTACAGAGCGTTTATATCAAACTCCTAACGAAAAACGCTCTCTGGGTAAATTTTTCGGTCTGCTATTGCCCTATCGCAATTTAGTGTTGCAAATTATCACTCTTTCGGTGTTAATTCAAGTTTTTGGCATAGTTTCGCCTTTATTTACCCAGATCATTCTCGACCAAATAGTAGTTAATAAAAGCCAAACCACTCTTAATGTTTTTGTGATTGGTGCTTTGCTCTTTGGTGTGTGGGGGATGGGTTTATCTGCTACTCGCAACTATTTGCTAAGTTATTTTTCTAACCGTCTCAATCTCACTATGGTTAGTGGCTTCATTAACCACACTCTAACTCTACCTCTGAAGTTTTTTGAATCTCGCAGAGTGGGGGATATTACTACAAGAGTCGGGGAAAACTCCAAGATTCAGCGATTTTTATTAGGACAAGTTTTGCTGTCGTGGTTAAATTTTGTCACTGGCTTTGTCTATTTAGGATTAATGCTCTATTACAACTGGCAACTTACTTTGCTAGTGTTAGGGTTAATTCCGCCTATTGTGATTTTGACTCTGGTAGCAACACCTTTACTGCGAAAGTTATCCAGAGAAAGATTTAATGCAGCAGCAGACCAAAACTCCTCGTTAGTAGAAATGATGACGGGAGTAGCAACAGTAAAATCAGTAGCAGCAGAAAGGGAAGTACGGTGGCGTTGGGAAGACTTGTTAACTCACCAGATTAATGTGCGGTTTAAAGGTCAAAAACTGGCAATTAATTTAGGACTCCTAAGTGGATTAATTAACTCTATCGGGGGAACTGCTTTATTGTGGTATGGCGCAACTCTAGTTATTCAAGACCAGTTAAGTATTGGTCAGTTTGTCGCCTTTAACATGATGAAAGGTCATATTATTAGTCCTGTGATTGCCTTAGTCGGTCTTTGGGATGAACTGCAAGAAGTACTAATTTCTGTAGAAAGACTTAATGATGTCTTTGACACAGAGCAAGAAGAAACCCCCGAAAAGCAAATGCTGACCTTACCGACCTTACAAGGTGATGTCCGATTTGAAAATGTTACCTTCCGCTATGACACCGAAGAAGGGCGTAATGCACTCCAGAATATTTCTTTTGAAGTCAAAGCAGGACAAACCCTAGCTATTGTGGGGCGTAGTGGTTCAGGAAAGAGTACTTTAGTTAAATTATTGCAGGGTTTATATTTCCCTACCAGTGGTCGCATCTGGATCGATGGACATGACATTCAGCACGTATCTCCTCCATCTCTGAGATCGCAATTAGGAGTAGTACCTCAAGACTGTTTCTTATTTTCAGGAACTATCTTAGAAAATATTATCCTTTATCGACCCGAATTTACCTTAGAACAGGCGATCGAAGCTGCTAAACTAGCTGAAGCTCATGGTTTTATTCAAGCCATGCCTTTAGGATATAACACCAAAGTCGGAGAACGGGGATCAACCCTTTCTGGAGGACAGAGACAAAGAATTGCGATCGCTCGCGCCCTGTTGGGAGAACCAAAAATTCTCATTTTGGATGAAGCAACCAGTTCTCTTGATACCGAATCAGAAACCAGATTTCAGCACAATTTAGCTCGTATTAGCCGTGAATGCACGACTTTTATCATTGCCCACCGTCTTTCTACTGTGCGGAATGCAGATTGTATCCTTGTACTAGATCGAGGTTTTATTGTTGAGCAAGGAACTCATGAAGAACTGATTGCACAACGCAATCTTTACTATCATCTCGCCAAACAACAGTTAGATATCTGATGTGAACCTTTGGGGAGTTTGACCCATAATCACCAAGAAATAAATTTCTGGGCTAATAGCAACAGATAAAGGTAGGGTGGGCAATGCCCACCCTACTACCTAAATATTATTTAGCTTAATCTAATCTAAAAAACTGCCAAAATGGCAACAATAAAGAAAACAAATACACTATTGTGAACAATAAGAACGTTTCTTGCACTTGTGAGGTACACTTCACAATTCAGACAAAGAGACAACAAACAACTAACGACAAACAACTAACAACTAACAACTGTATCCGCAATTCATCAATTGCGGATACTAAAACCACCTACTAAAAACCTAAACATAATTGGTTATGTCTGGGGTCGGGACACGGTGACTTCCCTAAATACAATTTTTGTGTTTACTAACCAAATAGAGGTGCAAAACCGTCCAATCAACATCACTGCTAAAAGGAACTATCCATGGGGGTTTTCATCCACAAAAAAGGTCGCGCAATTATTGCACTATGGCGGTTCAATCCTGTGGTCTTACCTGCCATGAAATCCCTTGGAGATATTGTATTTAACAATATCATATGCAGGTTTTGTTTTCGGCAATAGTTACACAAACTTGCATATGAATGTATATTTTTGTTCTGTGAAAGTGGCCACTAGAATTCAACAGGATTTTAGACTGTAGCTCATGACGAGCGAGAATTGCTATAGAGCATTTCTCTCACATTGAAAATTAGGAGACACGATACATGGATAGTGTGCGCCAAATAGGTGAAAGACTCTCCCAAAGACGAGAAAATCGAGATAGAAACTCCCCACAAAGCCTTCAAGATTCCCTACTAGTTACTGAAGGGGATGATCTGATTGAAGGAACTCTAGAAAGGGATATTATTCGCGGTGAGGAAGGTAATGACATCATATCTGGTTTAGATGGTGATGACTTCCTCAAAGGAGATGAAGGGGAAGATGAACTATATGGAGGAGAAGGACATGATCTACTATTCGGTGGTGATGACAATGATAAATTAGAGGGAGGCAATGGTAATGATTCTCTGTTTGGGGATAATGGCATTGACGAACTCAGGGGCGGTGATGGTGATGATTTTTTAAATGGAGGTAGAGATGACGATCTTCTCTTCGGTGGAAACGGTAATGATAGACTTTATGCTGGTCTAGGAAACGATCTGGTTTTTGGCGGTGATGGTGATGATGAACTCAATGGAAATAGAGGCAATGACCAGTTATCAGGAGGTACAGGTGATGACTCACTAAATGGAGTTACAGGAAATGACATCCTCTTAGGGGAAGATGGTAATGACGAACTCTTCGGTGCTGGAGGTAATGACCAACTAAGTGGCGGTAATGGTAATGACCTCGTCGATGGAGGAACAGAGGCGGATACTCTCTTTGGTGGTGCTGGTAATGACGAACTCTTGGGTGGTGGAGGTAGTGATCAACTAAATGGTGAAGATGGCAATGATACTCTTACTGGTGGCATAGGTGGAACAGGAACAGGTGAAATAGATACTCTAGTAGGTGGTAGCGGTATAGACACATTTGTTTTAGGAGATGTGGATGATGTTTTCTACATCGGAGATGGCACAGCAGATTTTGCTATTATTCAAGACATTGAGTCTGGTGATATAGTTCAGCTTAACGCAGATAATCTAGGGGCTTATCAATTTTCCCAAGATGAGAGTGGAAACGCCTTAATTTTCTTTGAGGATGATTTAATTGCTGCTTTCTTAGGAGTTGATGTTCCGACTCTTTTCGTTACAGCTAGTTTTGATTCTGCTAGTTAAAAAATAAACTTCGGTTAAATTAACAAAAGTGCAATCAACTAACAACTAACAACCAACAACTAACAACTAACTACTAACTACTACTTACCGTGTCATGACATTTTGTGTTCCAGTTCAATGTCCTCATTGTCATAGCACGGATGTAATTAAACATGGGAAATCTTCTAATGGAAAACAACGCTATCGTTGTTGTAATCCCCATTGTCTCCGTGTTACCTTTAGTCTTAATTTAGATTACCCAGGACGGGATGCCAAAATTAAACAAAAAATAGTTGAGATGAATCATAATGGTACTACTGTTCGGGAAATATCTAGGAACTTAAAAATCAGTACGGCAACTGTTATTAAAGAATTAAAAAAAAATCCCAGACAATAACAAAACTATACCGTTTATCAAAAGTACCTGGAGAGTTAATATCGCAGTAGGTTAATTGGTTAGGACAAGAAAACTATTGGCGGGCGATGTAGCGAGTAGCGAGTAGTAAGTAGCTTTTTAGCAGATGGCAATTTTAAAAAATTCCTAAATATAACAGGTATTGCTATGGTAGTACAGGAGTCAGGATAGAAAAAAGTTTAAATTTTTTTTATTGGTAATAAAAAAGTAACGAGAGACTTAGTAGAGGAAAAGGCAATAGGCAATAGATAAAACAAGTTGGTATAATTTATTACTTATCTAGCTAGTTTCAAGAATTGGTATGATTTATAATAAGTTGGGAATTAGGATTTAACTAAAAACAACAAAACTAAAACATCATAATTGATTTAAAAAATTCAATTAATCATTAATTTAACAGCATGAATCACCAATAAATATTCCTGCCAATTTGGCAACATACCTCTAGAGATTTTTCTTACTATTCTTGGTAACGATACTTTTAGGTCGTAGCAACAATTAATCGAAAGTAAGGAGAAAATCATGGGTGACATCGCTTTTACTATTGAAAAATTCGTTGATCTCAATAAAGTAGTCAATCTTGACATTGACAAAAACGTTAACGTTAACGTAGATAATCCCGATATATTGGCTACTGCTGAAGCTGATGCTGAGGCTTTTGGTCCATTTGCTCTTGCCGAAGTTGATGCTTATACTTACGTTAATTTTGAACCAGATGGAGAACCCGTCAGAATTGAAAACTCAGGTCAGGTACAAGTCGAAGGTGGCGCGTCGGTATTTGCTGGTACACCCCCGGGAGACCCTTTGACCATCGTTTTTGAAGACGCAGACGATGTAAACGCCCTTGGTGTGCTTGCCCCCCTCGATGGAAATCCAGCACCCCCAGCCGATACTCCCCTTCCACAACCCACCCTGACAATCGATGATTTAAACCTAATTGATTCCGGCGCGACCCCGATACCTGTAACAGATGGTATATTATATGAATATGAAAACCCAGAGCTATTCGAGATAGACTTCGGTATGCGCTGGATTGATCGTAATCTAAACGCCATTATAGACGGGGGTGAAACAGGCAATCTTAGCCTAAGTGTACCAGAAGGCGACATTTGGGAGGTTCTTTTCAATACAGATACAGGCGCTGTTGAGATTGACATTGCGGAAAGTAATGCTATCTTTCTTTTTACTCCTGATCCTATGAATCCATCAGACATCCCGTCGAACAATGACCCATTTGAAGTTTCAGCTGCTTTTGATCTTGTGGCTGATTCTCTCGGTGACTTAGGTGGTTATGAGTTCCAGGCTTTAGCTGATTTTCCTTACGACACGGTTACTGGTGGAGGCGACGGGGAAGCATTCGCTTACGCTGAATCTACTGCTGGTCTTGACCTTCTTTAATGGCGGTGTGGGATGAATTTGGCTCAGGGTTGAATCTAGCCCCCTTGTTTCCCCCACCTCTCCAAACCTCTCCAATATAAAAAAAACTATTCCTCTGTCTTCCCCAATATAAAAAAAACTATTCCTCTGTCTTCCCCCCTAATAGGTGGGATAGAGGGGGGTTAGGGGGGATAGAGGGGGGTGGAGGGGCTGCGGTTGGTGTCCCCTTATAGGGGGTGGGGGACTTTTAACTCTTTTCCCCCTAGAATTGGGGGGCGAAGGGGGCGAAAACCACAATTTTTTTTCTTTTGAGTTGATTTTGACTTCTCTCTCGGTTAAAACACGAGAGATTCCAAGCGGATGCTGCGAGTCGGGCTAACGCCACAGGGATTGGCGTTTTCATGCTTAAGTTTCACCGACATTGATATCGGTGGGAGCAGTCAAAGACCCTCTACAAACTATTCTTGGTAACTATACTTTCAGGTCGTCGCAACAATTAATCGAAAGTAAGGAGAAAATCATGGGTGACATTGCTTTTAACATTTTTAAAGACGTTGACCTTAATAAGGTCGTTAATCTTGACATTGACAAAAACGTTGACGTAAACGTAAATAACCCCGATATATTGGCTACTGCTGAAGCTGATGCTGAGGCTTTTGGTCCAAATGCTCTTGCCGAAGTTGATGCTTATACTTACGTTAATTTTGAAGATGGTGTACCACCAATTTTCAGCTCAGGCCAGTTACAAGTCGAAGGTGGCACGTTGCCATTTGCTGGTACACCCCCGGGAGACGATATTTTCATCGATTTTAACCAAGATGTGTCACCAGGCATAACCGGCGAACTCCCAGACGTAGATGATGTAAACGCCATTGATCACTTTGCCGACCTCGATGGAGTTCCAGCACCCCCAGCTGATACTGGGCTACCTCAGCCATTGCTGACAATCACTGATTTATTGCTAACCCCAGTTAATAACACAATAGAACCACCAGGCACACCTCCTGATGTAGATTTATGGGAATATACAAACAATGCTCCATTCGAAGTAGACTTCGGTATACGAAATGTTGAGCGAAATAGTGTAACGGGTTTTCAACCCGGTGAAACAGGCAATCTAATACTAACTGTACCAGCGGACGAATCGTGGGAGGTTCTTTTCAATACAAGTACAGGCGCTGTTGAGGTTAACCTTGAGGTTGATAACGCTTTCTTTACTTTTACTCCTATGGGTGATCTAGATGACTGCCCCCTCAACAATGAGCCATTTGTTGCTTCAGCTGATTTTGATTTTATAGCTGATTCTCTCGGTCAATTAGCTGGTTATGAGTTCCAAGCTTTAACTGATGAAATTATTTGGTATGGATGCGAGGGACAGGGAGAAGCATTTGCTTACGCTGAATCTACTGCTGGTCTTGACCTTCTTTAATGGCGGTATAGAATCTCTATAGCAGCCGAAATAAATAATAGCTTAGGAGCTACGATGGCGAATTGTCGCCTGTAAAGTCTCGCGAACCCTAAAATTTTGTCAATAAGTTGGTTTCCTAACAGGCGATCGCTTTTCTCAGAATCTGCGATCGCTAATCCTCAATTCTGGGGGACAAAAATTAAAGGAGGAGGAACAAATTTGTCCGAGCGATTTCTGACTCGTAATGACGAAACTTTTATGCTAAACAACTTTTTCTAATACTTGTTCTACAAAAGTATTAAGACTGACATTTTGTTTTGTGGCTAACAAGGCAATTTTTCGATGTAGCTCAGGAGATATCCGCAAATTGAATCTTCCAGAAAAAGGCTTCTCTGGTTGTTTCCCTATGGCTTTACAGTCTTCTAAATATTCTTCAATCACTGTGTGAAAGGATTGTTCTAATTCCTCTACAGATATACCATCAAACACTATGACATCTTTTATATTCAGTACTCGACCCACAAACAAACGGTCTTGATCATCATATTCGATTTTTGCTTCATGTAAATAATACGGCAGCAGTTAAAACTGCTGTGGAGCATTTTTATCTCACCCACTTCGTTCTCCATGTGTTATGGGTTAAAAATTTAATATCTTTGGGATTGGCGGATTGAGTTAATCGCTTTCCAGTTTCAATAGAATGTAAGCTAATTACCTTTCTATCTGGTTTTTTCTTAGTTGGTTTGACCATCTCACCTCCCACATAGGTAAGTCCCCATAAGGGGTGCTTGACTATTGAGCCACGCTTAAAACCAGCAGACATCGTACCTCCGTATCGAGAACGAATATGTCCTGGTGCGTGTTCTAAGCGATGTAATTGCCTACGATGAAAGCGCAGAGGGATTACAACCAACAAATCTTGATTGCTAGGATTGGTTTCCCCGCCAACCCCAGAATAAGCAAGGGTAAAGCTATCCACACAATGAGCAGAAAACACTTCTACCATCTTATTTTTGCTTTTGTTTAAACCAAGTTTGTTTCTTAAATTAGCAGTTTCGTGACCTTGAAGTAACTCAACTGGTGCTAATTTCTGTAATTGAAAATAGAACCATTCTTTACCCACCATTAGCGGAGAAAAGGTCTTCCCCCATTTACCACTACAAGACACAGCCTTGATATCTTCTACCACAAAAACTGTAATAGGGTAGATTTTACTTAACCAACTTGCTATTCTTAGCTTCCACTGCCATCGAGCCTTGGTACTAGGTGCTAATCTAATTTTGTTAGCTAACCTATTCCATCTTGGTTGACGGCATGGAGTTTTGCGGTAGCGTCTTGCTCGACGCATTTCACGCCTAGTTTTTACTTGCTTTTTTACCCAGTCAATAGCATTGGCTTGAATATTGAGGTACTGATGTTTGGCACTACTAATGGTATATGCCTCCCTTTTGCTGCCTGGGTCAATGCCACAAGCTACAGGTTGATAATTCCTAGCACTTGGTTCTTGGTTCAAACGAACACAAAAGATTCCTCGCTTCCAATATGGAGTAGCTTTGCCCGATTTAATCCACTTCGCTGCACGTGCAGGAGTACTAGGCATTAGTGGTATTTGACTGGAATCTACTACTGGTACTGATTTCTGCATTTGGTTATAAACCTAGATATATACTTACCTTCGACGCTGACTAACGCAGTGGGTAAAGACTAGGTAGGCATCCTTACCGTGCTTCAAGCTGCCATGCTTAGTTAGTTCAGGCATTTGTCTAGACACTGTTTTAGTCTCGACTTAACCGTTTGGCTTACGGTTTTATCAAGCCCCCAAATAGAATTTGGGGGTTAGTGACATCCAGGAGCGACCCAAAACAGTGAGATCGCTTTAAGGTATTCTGTGCAAGCATTTGAGCCAAATAAGTGGACAGCAGGTACAAGAGGACAAACAGCCATCAAGTTATCTCAAAAACCAATTTGACTTGAATCGGCATTAAAC
>JASJCP010000236.1 GCA_030065935.1 Xenococcaceae cyanobacterium MO_167.B27 | reverse complement strand
TCACAACCCGTGTCTATTTTATTTTCCTGGTGCAATTGTCCGATTCCGCTATTACGAGCGGATGTCGGATTGTAAGTAGTATACAACGCTCTTTACCTTTGTTTTATGAAGATACAGATTCAAAAAAATCGTCAAGACCGTATGGTGGTGAATCCTGCTATATATAGATTTTGTTAGAAAATAGCTTAGTAATATACTACCTGACCTAGAATAGGTGACATCCTCCTGATTCTTATCTTTCGGATAGATAACAGACTCGATCTTTAAATTCTGCTAGTTAAAGTGCCTTAAGAGGATATTACTAAAGGTTTTACTAGTTCCTAGGATTGTCTCCATTTTTAAAAACTAGCATTTTTAAATCTATAATTAGAGGCTGGCATTCCTCTTTCTATTAATTGAGGTTCTCCTGTCGGAAAAAAGATGAAACTGCAAGATATTGTTAATAATGGCAGACAATGGTTATCCACCACTCCTGAAAGAGCTTTAGATGCTGCTTATCGGGCTGCAATTAATATTAAAGCGATTGAAGATAATCATTTTAATGGAGGAAAAGTATCCAGCGAAAAAGTCAACTACTCTAAGAGTGTCATTAAAGTATTTCGTGCCGATGTTAATAGTTATCTCAACACAATTAAAATTAGATTAACAGAGTTCAATGCCAGCCGTTCCTTATTAATTTTTTCGGATACTAACAGAGAATATCCCACTGCTATTGTAGAGTCTGCTAATGGTTTTGCTGATGACAGTGACCAGACTACAATTGAAAAACTCAATTTTATTGATAGTGTAATTACTAAATATCAAAATGAGTCTTCAGAAGATACAGCAGCTAATTTGACTGAAAAACTTAACAAGGCTCAATTAAACGGAGAAGTTGCTGATAAAGCTCAGAATAAATCTGAAAGCAAAGAGTTAGTTATTTCCCAAAATGCTAAAGCAAATAATCTCGAAACTATCACTAACAAAACTGGGGTTTTACCTCGTTCTTTTATGAGAACGATTAACCGTATTAAACAAGAAATAGACCCCCAATCAGCAACTACAGAAGAAGAAGTTTTAAGAAAATTTCGTCGTTCTCGCAATAAAACAGCAATTTCAGTGAGATTCTTACTGATCTTAATTATAGTACCTTTATTTACTCATCAATTTACTAAAACATTTTTAATTAGTCCTTTAGTCGAAAACTATTTTAGCGATCGCAAAACCGTTATTTTTATTAATAAAGATTTAGAAGAAGAAGCCTTAATGGAGTTACATCGCTATGAAGAAAAACTCCATTTTAAAAATATTATTGGGTTAGCTCCCCCTATATCTAATGAAGAAATAGAAAACAGAATTCATCACAAAGCTGAAGAATTAGCTGAGGAATATCGCTATCAAGGAATAGACGCAATTGGGAATGTATTTGCCGATTTTTTCTCTTTACTAGCTTTTGCTGGTATTATCTTTTTCTGCAAGAGAGAGATTCTTATTATCAAATCTTTTCTCGATGAAATTGTCTATGGCTTGAGTGATTCTGCTAAAGCATTTCTAATCATTCTTTTAACAGATATGTTCGTGGGTTATCACTCACCTCATGGTTGGGAAATTATCTTAGAAGGTATTGCGCGTCATCTTGGTTTACCAGAAAATCGCGATTTTAACTTCCTATTTATTGCTACCTTTCCTGTGATTCTAGATACGGTATTAAAATATTGGATTTTCCGTTACCTCAATCGGATTTCTCCTTCTTCTGTTGCAACTTATAAAAACATGAATGAGTAATTTTTAAGTAGGGGTTTGGCAATGCCAAACCCCTACTCAATACAAATAAAATTAACTTATTAAGATTGTTAGTAGGGGTAATTCATGAATCATCCTTACAGTTGTTAAGTAGTTATGCAAAATTAATTTGATAGTCTTGTAGGTTGGGTTGCGCTCCTGTGCGGTCTTGGACGGGACTTTTAAAGTCGCGGTGCGCGACGCAGTCCCTTGGCTTTCCCCCACAGACCGCACCTTTCGGGTATAAGAAGGATGAAACCCAACATTAATAAGGACTCGATGGGTTTCGCTATCACTCTACCCATCCTACGAATAATTAGGTTGACTTACTAGATTTAAGTCCTCCTACTGAAAGTAATAATTTTATCTAAAATTTTACAAATTATCGTAAAGTAAACTAATAAGATATTGATTTTAATAGTAGGATTACTTTCATATTTCAATAATCTCCTAAGTTTTGGGGGTAAAAAAAAGGTTTGCAACAAACAAAAATTAAGCAATTGCCGAAAAAAATAATACTAGCCATTGGTGTGATTGGCTTGCTCAATATCTTGGGGATACCTGGGGATGTTATCCTTGCTCAATCACGCTCCCGATGTGAAGAATATGCTAGAGATTATGCTAAACGCAATTCTCGTTCTCAGGGTACTACTTTGAGAGAAGCAGCTAGAGGAGCAGCTGGAGGAGCCTTAATCGGGGGAATCTTTGGTGATGCTGGGAAAGGTGCTGGTCTCGGCGCATTAGTAGGTACTCTAAGGGGGAGTTCGCGACAATCGTCGGACTATCAACGTCTTTATAACATTGCCTACGATGATTGTATAACTGGAAGAGTCCGTCCACGCTAATAATTTATTTCTTGTTCAATAAATAGAATTATTTGAGAAATCATTACGATTATGAATCAATTGAAATGGATAGCAGTTCTGTCCACAGCTTTTCTATTCAGCATTCCTTCTGTCTCTGTTTACGGGCAAAATGGGACCAAACAAGAGAATGACTCAACGAGAGTCAACCTAGAAAGTTTGGATTGTAGATACTTGCTAAAGTTACCTGGTGAAGATAAAGAAGCTACAATGATTTATCTTCATGGTTTTATGAGTGGCAAGAACAGTGAATTAATTGTTGATGTTGAGAAATTAAGTGAGGCCTCAGAGAAAATAATTGATCGTTGTATTAACAGACCCAATGAGTCGTTACTGAGGGTATTTGAGCGATATCACAGCAATTAATCTAAATTCAGTAGATCGAAAAATTATTTTCAATCAGACAGGCGAGCGCTAATCCTTCTCTCATGGCAGCAGTATTTGGCTTGCGACTATGAAGCCAAATCCAGGTCAATTACTCCCGATTTATCGGGAGCTTGTTAGGATCAGCTAGCAACGCGAGAATTGACTAGAGCATGAGTCAGAATATGGTATATAAGTACCGATGTTCCCTAGTCTGGACAAATCTAAATCTACTGATCGTAGATGTTGCTTTTAGGCAAGAAATCTTTATTCTGATGCTCGTAGGGACTTTTTACTCCAAAAGGCGGAGGTTTATCACCAAATTATGAATCCAAGAGTACCAGTACTAAATCCAGACGGTAGTCCAGCTATGCCCACTAAGCCTAGTCGTGCTAGAAGATGGGTTAAAGATGGATTGGCAATAGGCAAATGGAACGATCTAGGTATCTACTACGTTCAGTTGCTTGTACCTCCGTCAGATACCAAAATACAGCCTATAATTTGCGGAGTTGATCGATCCAGGCAAGTCCTACTCAGGCTTTGGAGTTCAATCATCTATGAATACTCTGTTTCGCGGTCATGCTGTTTTACCGTTTCAAAGAGTTAAAGAACGTCTTGGTGCTGCGTTAATTAAAAACGGAAAAGTAATCAAAAATGTGGGTGGACGTGCTTTAAAACGCAGAGTAAGACGAGGAAGAAGAATCAATCGTGGGTTGCCTTTTACCCAGAGATGCCACAGACAAAAGAGATTCAGCAATCTTACTAAATCTAAGTTACCGCCATCGATAAAAGCTTGTCGCTTAATGGAAATTCGGATAGTTAAAGAGTTATTTTCTATCTTTCCTATTAGCAAAATTGTTTATGAGGTGGTTAAAGCAGATATAGACACAAGCTCTGGTCGTAAATCTGCACGCTCTGGCAAAGGGTTCTCTCCTGTAATGGTTGCTCAATATTGGGCAATAGAACAACTAGAAAAACTCGCACCTGTCAAAAAAATGTATGGCTGGCAGAAAGATGGTAATGGTACAAGTCAAATCAGGAAATATTTAGGCTTGTTTAAAGATAAAAAAAAAATGTTATGACGAAAGAAGACAATGGGCGTTATAACCCACCTTCCGCACTTCAAAATGTCATATAAGGGACTTCCAAAGAATAAATTATCCAACAAAAACTCAAGAAAGCATTTTAGAAAATCATAATCATTATCTTCTAAAATAGGCAGAAAAATATCCGTACTTCGTGTTTTTTAGCGAGGACAGTGATGAAAAAAAAGTCTAATCAATTTATGGTTTTTGCAACTTTTTTTAATTATTCCCAAACTAGGTTGTCCCACAACAAATGTCAATAAACCACTTCCCTAAATTGGGAAAGTCGGACTGTGTAGATGAGGTGAGACGTTCGATTTGTTCTTCAATTTTTGACATAGCTTTTTTCCCAAGCTTGACTCCTGTTTCATAGGTTTGAGTGACTAACTTAACAACTGCATTTTTTCCCTTCCAAGTCATCGTTTTGGCAAATTTTAATGCCGTTTCAACTTCATCCAAAATGCTACTATTCCAATGGTTTTCTAAAATAGCCCAAGTTCTTTCAATTGGATTATATTTACTGTGATAAGGAGGATAATAAGCTAAACGTATATTAACTCGATATTTTTGAGAAAATTCAACTATAAGTTTCATAAACTGAGTTCGTCTCGAATTATTTTCTGGATCATTATCTTGATTGATTACCAAAGTTTTGATTTTCGGAAACCGAGACTTTTCAGACTTCCAGAAATCCGGTTCTACCGAACTTACTGTGCAAAATTAATAAATATTTTTTAAGACAATCTGGCGATCGCTTAAGTTAAAGCCTTGTCAGTATTGACTTTCATCAAAAAAAATGGTTGATTGTTATTGAGAAAGACGAAAGTAGGCATCAACTAATCATAAAATGGCATCAAATTCCTCACTTCATTTAATGACTCAACTTCTTAATTTACCTGGAGTCAACGTTATAGATTATCGTCTAATTGAAGGGATAGGAATAATTTTATCATTAGAGAGGATAAACAAGCAAGTTATTTGTCCCTTTTGTGGAAAAACAACTGACTTATTACATCAAAATAATTTTCAAACTGTGAGAGATTTATCCTTTGGGGAACAATCGGTTTATTTAAAAGTAAACCGTCGAAGAATGATATGTCCCCATTGTCATAACAAGTTTACTTAAGAATTAGATTTTATTATAAGAAAAAGAGTCCATACCATATCTAATCATCTTCTGTATAATAATCCGCAACATATATGTTGTTCCGATAAACAGAATAAATATAACTGTCGTAATAACAGATACTATCTACGATATAATCGTTAACGTCATATCTTTTTTTTAAAGTTGCAGTTTCAGAATCCAAATCTACTTCGGTTAACATCCCTCTGCTTTTGTCGCAAAGTAAAACCTGATTATCTTTAATGTCAACTAGAGCGGAAATTGCTTCAAAGAAAAAAGGACGATAGGCTTTCATCCAATCCGCAGTTTTTAAATCTTGCTGGTTCATTGTCTTACAAACTTAAAATAAAATTTGGTTGCGATCTATTTTAAGAGTCCCAGCATTACTATACAGGGCTTCAACCAAGAAATATCTAAAATCTTGCGCGATATCCCTGAAACTATTGATACATAATGCTTTCAGATTCCGTTTTTGTCACAAGTTTTTCAAAAAAAAGATTATAAGAATATTTATACAGCATCAATTCCTGTTTCTTTGGTTCTAATTCTAATAATTTGTTCTACGGGAGAAATCAAAATCTTACCATCCCCAATTTCCCCTGTACGTGCTGCTAAAGAGATTTCTTGAACTACAGAATCTACTAAACTGTCTTCAATTACTACTTCAATCTTAAGCTTAGAAGCAAAATCTACTTTGTATTTATTTCCACGATAACTAGTAACTTCTCTTCTGGGACGACCAAAACTTTTAAGATCGGAAACTGTCATGCCAATTACACCATTACTAATTAAAGCTAGTTTGACATCTTCTAGTTTGTGACCATGAATTATTGCTGCTATTTTTTTCAATTTAAGAATTTTCCTAATTTAGTAAAGTACGTATCACTAAATAATAGGATATTGCCAGACACAAGATAGCAAGAGAATTGGCAAGTTGTGAAAAATCGTAATCATTAGAAGCTTTACCTGCTCAAAGCAGAAATATTCAAAAAGATATTGATATAACTGAACTTCCCCCCATACACCAATAATATTTGCACCCTGAAAGCCTATGTAGCAAGCACGCTTGGCGGTTTTTAATTTTTGCTCCATACATGGACACAAAAAAGATATATTGACCCAAAATTAGCGATCGCTATATAATAAAACTACATAGGTGCAATTTCCTCAAACCCCGTTCATCAGAGCAAGCGCGAGAAATTGTAGCCAGTAACAGGTAGTTGAAAAATCGCTACAACTACCTTAAATCAAGGCTTTCGTCATTTTTCTCAATCGGAAGTTCAGATATAACTCAATTGTGGAAAGATACTAATCCCCTTGTTTCTTGGTTGAGTCGTTTACGCTCTCCCCTACAGTTTGATGCTCAGTTATTTATTCCTAGAGTGGAGCAAGAAGGAGGAATGCCCAGGGGTACTGATGGGGAAACCGTAATTAGAGCTATTTTTGCAGCTACTAAGCAGGAACTATCTAGCGATCACGAAGTGCCTCGCGGAGCGAGATCGAATTCAAGAAGTAGGGCAATTCTTACCAGGTAAAATTCAACAGTTTTGGTTATCCATATAGTAGTTGATCAAATTTCTTATCAATCTTGACCAATAACAATCTAGCACCTCACCGATGATTTTTTCTAGTGGGGTGCTAGTAATAACTCTAATTTTTAATCAAAAATAAAATTATCTTCTGTTACCTCAGCAGAATTAACCTTTTCCAGAGTTACTAATAGAACATTTTGATTACTGGGGAGATCGCCATTGCTATCAATTTTAACTAGGGTATCAGCACCAAATTGCACTAATTCTATGTAGTCCGCAAAAGGTTCATTGCTTTGATAAAGTGAACCTGTCACAATTTGACTAAGATCAATAGCATCTTTAGTGACTTCAAAATCAGTAATTGTATCTAACCCTTCGTTAACACTACTGTATAAAAAGATATCTTCTCCTTCACCTCCAGTAAGGCGATCACTACCTCCTTGTCCCATCAGGATATCATCATCATTACCACCGTTGAGTAAATCTTGACCGAAACTCCCTACAAGAGTATCATCCCCATCATTACCGTTGAGGGTATCATTAGCATTACCCCCATCTAAAAAGTCATTTCCAGTACCACCATTGAGGAGATCAAAACCGAAACCGCCATTGAGAGTATCATTGCCATTACCCCCGTTGAGAGTATCACCACCATTACCCCCATATAGTAAGTCATCATCATCATTACCATTGAGGAGATCAAAACCGAAACCGCCATTGAGAGTATCATTGCCATTACCCCCGTTGAGAGTATCACCACCATTACCCCCATATAGTAAGTCATTGTCCTGATTCCCATTGAGCAAATCTAAGCCCAAACCGCCAACCAGAGTATCATCACCATGACCCCCGTTGAGAGTATCATTGCCATTACCCCCATCTAAAAAGTCATCATCATCATTACCATTGAGCAAATCTAAGCCCAAACCCCCGACAAGAGTATCTTCTCCATCATTTCCATTGAGAGTATCACCACCATTACCCCCATCTAAAAAGTCGTCTCCAGCACTACCATTGAGGGTATCAAACCCAAAACCGCCTATAAGAGTATCATCACCCTTATTTCCGTTGAGAAGATCGTTACCGTTTCCTCCAGTTAGACTGATGGGAATCATTGCCTCAACATAGTCGGCAATTACACCATGAAGAGCAGTGGTAGGATGGACGCTATCCCAGAAAAGATAAGTGTCTGGGTCTGCTCCAGGATTGGTGGGTGTAGGATCAAGGATGCCAGTATAGAGGTCTGTGTTAGTATAACCATCGGTCACATTGGTAAAACCAAACTCACCAGGATTCTCTAAAATATCGTTAAATAGTTTACTGATATCTATATAAGTAAAGTTAACGTCCGAATAAGACCCCTCAAATTCTTCGACAG
>JASJCP010000235.1 GCA_030065935.1 Xenococcaceae cyanobacterium MO_167.B27 | reverse complement strand
CAATTAATTGTTGGGTGCAGCCATCTAATGACTGAAAACCCATTATTTTTTTTTCTCCTCTCTCATCCCTATCCCGTGAACGGGATGGGAATTCCCGCTCGGACTTTAATTGGTGGAGGTTTGGCAATATCCATACCCCTACGGTAACATCGAATATCATTACCTAACGGGACTTATCCCAATTTGATAAATGTTTGTTACACATAAATTCAATCCAAAGGTAGGGTGGGCAGTGCATCGCCCTACCTTTATCTGTTGCATTTTTTCTTCCAATTGGTATTAGGCGTTTTTGCTCAAAAACAGCTGTTTTCTGGTTATTTTTGGTGTAAGTCCCAGTAATTGATGACCGCGCCCTAATTTTTAAGACGTTTTTTGATTAAATCGATCGCCTTACTAACGCTTTCTGGAAATACTACTACTAGGCTGTCTTTTGCTGCACTGTTTAAGGCAGTTTCCAGAGCTTCAGTTTCATTTAAGATTGTTTCGTATTGAGCCTGGGAATTTTGCTGAAAAACACCTTTACCAATTAAATCTGCTGCTTCTCCTGGTTGTCTACCTCTCTTATCATCATCTTCTTTGATAATGATGCGGTCAAAGACTTGAGCGGAAATTTCACCTAATAGTATCAAATCTTCGTCTCTGCGATCGCCTGGACCTCCGATAACACCGATTTTTTCTCCTTCCCAGTTACGGACAAAACCTCCTACAGCTTCATAACCGTGGGGATTGTGTGCATAGTCAACCAGAACATGATAATCACCCAAGTCAAAAAGATTCATTCTTCCTGGGGTTTGTTCTGCGGAGGGATTAAAGGTACGCGCTCCACGGCGGATTATTTCAATACCAACTCCTTGAGCAAAAGCAGCCAAGCAAGCAGCTAGAGCATTAGCAATCATAAAGGGTGCCATACCGCCCATTGTTACTGGGCATTTCTCTGCTTTCTCAATGCGAATTGTCCAATCTCCTTCCAGAATTGAGAGATAACCATTTTCATAGATTGCAGCCAGACCTTTACGACGGGTATGTTCTTGGATGATTGGGTTATCGGGATTCATAGAGAAGTAAGCAACTTTACATTTTACTTTCTTTGCCATAGCTGCTACTAGGGGGTCATCTGCATTGAGGATGGCATAACCATCAGCCTTAACGGTTTCTGCTACTACACTTTTAACTTTTGCCATCTCTTCGATGGTGTTAATATCCCCTAATCCTAAGTGATCTGCTGCCACATTCAGAACAACCCCAATATCACAAGTGTCAAAAGCTATTCCTGAACGGAGAATTCCCCCTCTAGCGGTTTCTAATACTGCTACTTCTACTGTCGGGTCTTTTAGGATCATACCTGCACTATAGGGTCCTGTATTATCACCTTTTTCTACTAGGTATTCTCCAATATAAACACCATCAGTGTTGGTATAGCCAACCACTTTACCTGTTTGACGATAAATATGAGCCGTCATTCTAGTGGTGGTGGTTTTACCGTTAGTCCCAGTGATGGCAATGATGGGAATTCTGGGGGATGTACCAGGAGGAAACAACATATCTAGCACTGGCGCACCCACATTACGGGGTAAGCCTTTACTGGGAGAAGCGTGCATTCTAAATCCTGGTGCTGCGTTAACTTCTACTACCACTCCTTCTGCTTCTCTCAAGGGTTTAGTAATATCAGGGGTTACAATGTCGATTCCTGCGATATCTAAGCCAATAATTTTAACTATTCTTTGTGCTAACCAGACATTTTCGGGGTGAATATCGTCTGTGCGGTCAATGGCGATGCCTCCTGTGCTGAGATTAGCCGTAGCTCGTAAATAGGCAATTTCTCCTGGGGGTAATACGGTGCTGGTGTTGTAACCTTGTTTTTCTAGGACTGCTAAAGCTGTATTATCTACAACAATTTTCGTAAGAATGTTATCATGTCCCTCTCCTCTTTTAGGGTCACTGTTGGTAGCAGCAATCAATTCTTCGATGGAAGACTTACCATCTCCTATCACATGAGCAGGGACTCTTTCTGCTACTGCTATTAGTTTGCCATTAATTACTAAGACTCTGTGATCGCTACCGCGATAATAACGTTCCACGATAACGGAGCGAGTTCTAGAAGCGTCACTAGCTAAATCATAAGCGGATTCTGCTTCGGTTCTGCTGTTAATATCAATAGTGATTCCTCGACCGTGATTCCCATCAAGAGGTTTAATTACTATGGGGTAGCCTCCGACGCTGGCGATCGCATTGTCTAGTTCATCTAAGTACTGAATTACTGTACCTTTGGGAACAGGAATACCTGCATCACTTAAAATTGTTTTTGTTCCTTCTTTATCACAGGCTAGCTCTACCCCCAAGATACTCGACTTTTCGCTTAAAGTTGCTTGAATGCGCCTTTGATTTGCACCATAACCCAGTTGCAACATCGCTCTTGCGCTGAGTAACATCCAGGGAATCTTTCTTACTTCTGCTTCTTTGATGATGGTTTCGGTAGAAGGACCTAAAGCGGTATTAGCTTGTAAATCTTCCAGGTCTGCTACATCTTGTTGTAACTCTTCAGAAGGATAAGAGCCAGTTTCCACAATAGAATTACATAATCTTACTGCTGCTCGACCTGCATAGCGACCTGCTTGTTCTTCTACGTATTCATAGACAACATTAAATACTCCTGGTTCAGCCGTTTCTCTAGTGCGACCAAAACCCACTGGCATTCCTGCTAATTCCTGTAATTCTAGGGCTACGTGTTCTACGATATGACCCATCAAAGTACCTTCTTTAACTCTTTCGAGAAAACCACCTCGATGACCTCTGGCACAGTAGTGTTCAATCAAACTAGGTAAGGTTTCGATCAATCCCTCATACAAACCAGGAATTTCATTGGAAGTTTTTTCCGTTAGATCTTCTAGGTCGAGTCTCATGACAATGAGCTTGTTGCGCCTAATACTCCAATAGTTGGGACCACGTAATGTCTGGGTTTTGAGGATTCTCATATTGACTTAATTTAAAGCAGATCGATTTAGTCGGCGTAAGGAAGGGAGTTAACCAAGTTTCTCGCTGGTTGAAACCTGACAACTGTTCACGAGTAACATTTTTACAAACAATTTAGATTAACCAAAAACACAACTTAATCAAGGCAAATCAGTCAGGAATTATTGATAAGTAGCGGTGTCAAATAAATTACAAGGCTGAAGACAGGTTATAGGTTATGGTGATTACAACTGGCTACTTTCTACAACTCATCCATCAGTTTCCTCTTTCAAAGAGTCAGATCTAGCCAAATTTATTGAACTTTTTTTCCCCTCTCCCTACCAATATTCAAAAACCGATCGATGTTAAATGGTAAATATTCAATTGATATGCTTGCTACTTGTAGGGGGGGTTTGCCAACCGCCCCTACTTGTTATTTAACCCAAGTTTTCTAGATTTATGCAAGAAGTTTAACCTTTTACTGGTTGATTTTGCTGTAGATCATAACATTCTCCATGACTTAATATATGAAGCTGAAGATTATGAAGTGCAATAGGTTCACTACCATGAGCTAGGTCGTAATTAGTGTGGGAGATAGCTCTAGGATCAATAATGGTAACAGTACCTTTCCCAAGGACTTTAATTATGTGATCGCTCTCGAACATGGCACAAGTATCTTCATCAATTCCCACTCCCAAAAGATCGGGATGAGCAGCAATAGCACTCAACAGCCTAGCTAAACGATTACGATTATGAAAATGTTGATCGATTAACACTTCGGGAATCACTCCAAACCCTGTTGCCATATCCACTAAGCCACGGTTAGGACATTCTCCACTACTACCTCCTGCTATCATTTGATAACCCATAACAGCAGCACCAGCACTCGTACCTGCTAGGGTAATTTCTTGGTTTCTGACTCTTTCCAGAATTCGATCCATCAATGGGGTTTCTGCTAGCAAGCCACAAAGCCTTAGTTGATCTCCTCCCGTCATAAAAATCCCTGTACAGGTTTCCGCGTAATGGAGATAACCAGGGTCATTACCTTGATCGCGATCTCGTACATCTAGTACTTTAATTTCTTTGGCTCCCATATCTTGAAAAATATGGTAATAGCGATCGCCAATAAGTGAGGGTTCTCTAGATGCAGAGGGAATAATCCCAATGGTTGCATCACACCCCCCAGAACGATTAAAAAAAGTTTGCAGTATTTCTCTTCCGTGTACCTTATCTTCAGCACCACCAATAACTAAAATGGCGGTCTTAATTTTCTGAGGATAGTTTGTAGTTTGAGCTTTAGTTTCTATTTCGGGCATGGCTGAGGTTCAAGATAGGAAGCGATTAAGGGGACTCTTTAGCTGATTATTTTGTAGGTACTGACAAATTAGAATATCATCTCAAATTTCTTGATCTGTGTCCAGATTATATCTAAGTTAAATTTTGCCTCCAAGTGCAGGTCAATATTTGCTCAAGTCAAAATAATAGATGGTAACACCAGTACGTAAACCTTATAGCATTGCTGAATAATATCAAATCAAAAAAAAATTTTTTTTTCTAGATTCTGGATATCAGATACAATTGCTAACCATAATCTTCTACTTTATTTCTAACTTGCTCTGTGCATTTTGATATCATCACTCTGTTTCCTGATTTTTTTACCTCTCCCCTCAACTCTAGTTTAATAGGGAAAGCTCTTGCTAAAAAGATTGCTACTGTCAATTTAGTTAATCCTAGAGACTTTACCACGGATAAACATCGGAAAGTTGATGATATTCCCTATGGTGGAGGTGTAGGGATGTTATTGAAGCCAGAGCCAATTTTTGCTGCGGTAGAATCTTTACCCATGACTCTTAGGTATGAGATTATTTTGGTAACGCCTCAAGGTCAACCCCTAAAACAGCAAATTTTAGAAGATTTAGCTACTAATTATCAGCAACTAATCATTATTTGCGGACACTATGAAGGAGTAGATGAGAGAGTCAGACAACATTTAGTTACTAGAGAAATATCTTTAGGAGATTTTGTGTTAACTTGTGGTGAAATACCAGCTTTGACTTTAATTAACGGAGTGGTGCGATTGTTACCAGGTACAGTAGGTAAGGTAGCATCTTTGAAAGCAGAAAGCTTTGAAACAGATTTATTAGATTATCCTCAATATACTAGACCTGCTAATTTCCGAGGTTGGGAAGTTCCTGAAGTGTTACGCTCTGGGAATCATAAATTAATCGATGAATGGCGTAAACAAGAACAAATTACTCGAACAAGAGATCGCCGTCCCGAACTTTGGGAAAAATGGCAACAAAATAATTAATAATTGATAATTGATAGTCATGAGCAAAACCATACTAATTATTGATGATGAAGAAGATGTCAAAGCGATCGCTCAAATGGGTCTAGAAATGGCAGCTAATTGGGAGGTAATAACTGCTAGTTCTGGAAAAGAAGGATTAAATACAGCAGAAACTAAGCAGCCTGATGTAATTTTACTAGATTTCATGATGCCTGATTGGGATGGTAAAGAGACATTAAAACAGTTAAAAGATAACCCTAATACGGCAAACATACCTGTAATTTTAATGACGGCTAAAACTCAATCTACAGTTGAATCAGAAATAGATAATTTAGCCATAGTCGGGGTAATTACTAAACCATTTCGTCCCTTACAATTACCAGAACAAATTGCTCAGATTTTAAACAGTTAAAGGGATTAGAGAGACCTTCGGTAGTCGCTTCGCGATTAGGAAATCAAAAGAATTTATTTAAGTTGACTATAGTTTAATATTCTTGTTACAGATTGTGATACTGTTGCCACTGAATTTAATTCAAGATTGATGAAATAATTTTGATAATTGCTAATTTTTAAAGCAATATCGCTGAGGTTTGTATTACCTTTTCTTGCGCCCAATCCGTTGATAGAACATTCAATTTGTTTGACTCCAATTTCCATAGCAGCTAAAGAATTATCTACAGCTAAACCTCGATCATCGTGACAGTGAACCGCAACTACTACAGAATCAATATTGTTAATTTTGGCAAATAGTTTAGTTATAAAATTAGCAAATTCATGAGTCTCTGAATTTCCAAAAGTATCAGGGATAGAAATTGTTTTAACTCCCCTATCAATTGCTGTTTCTATAGATTTAATCAGAAAATTAAAATCACTTCTTACTGCATCAAAAGCTGTCCATTGAATATCATGGCAATAGTTTTTAGCTCAACTAATACTGTTAGCAATATTTTCTAAAATATCTTGCTGTTTTAATCTAGGTTGATGAATAGTATTGACATTAGTAAAAATATTGATCCTACCCCGAACAGCATTTTTAATAATTTCTCCTAAAATAGTAATTTCTTGAGGATTTGAACCAGTTAAACCACAGATGATTGATTCTTTGACAATTTGGAAAATCACAGATATTTCTTCAATGTCTTTACTATAAACACCAGGATAACCAACTTCAATAACATCAACTTTGATAGATTCTAAAAGTTTAGCTATCTCAATTTTTTGCGAGAGATTCATTGTGATTCCTGGGGTTAATTCCCCATATCGCATCGTAGTATCAAAGATAGTGATTTTCTGTTGAGTGTTGTTCATCTCTAATTACTAACTTGCTCATAGTTTCAGGTTTTTTTACAGAAGGAAGCGTTGGACTGCATCATGGTATTAAACGGGCTACACTAAATGAAGTTGAGAGCCTGCGGTTTATAACCGTAGGGTGAAAACAACGAAGGGATTTTAATCCCGTGTATCCTACTATTATGCGCTGCGGTGAGTTTCAATATAGCGTTTGACAACATCAGTACTAACTTGTCCTGTTGACCCAACAAAATAACTAGGACTCCACAAGCAAGGTAGTTTTTTCAGGTCGGGAAATTCCTGTCTTAAGTATCTCGATGCACGACCTTTAACCCATTTTATTATTT
>JASJCP010000055.1 GCA_030065935.1 Xenococcaceae cyanobacterium MO_167.B27 | reverse complement strand
TTAGAGAAAAGTCAAATTTTTCTAATTATGTGTTTAAATTAGAAGATCAAGTTTTGAACAATTAAACTATGCCCGCAATTCATCCCACCATGGGACATGGGGGTCTTCTTGCGGAAGACAGATAATTTCATTACCGTCAACCTTGTGAGATTATTCTCATAACTCTTTATTTTATGGAGGTTAGATTCCTTCCGACCGAACCCAAGGTTTGAATCCATCTACCCAGGTTTTGTTAATTGGTAATTAACATCTCTCGGTGCATGGGTAGAAAAGCAGCCCTGCCGAAAATCGTCTTTAGGTATTCTGCAAGGGAAGATACATACGGTTAACGTACAGTCAATCCACTCACCTTGTCGTAAATCAGTATGGACGCAAAGCGATTGAAAAAGTAGAACTTCCAATTCTACTGCCAAAGATAGTCATAGTAGTACTTCAGACTTTAAACGTACAGTACAGGATAACTAAAGGCTGAAGCGTTCGCTACGAAGGAATGTCATTTAGACTGCATTCGAGTTATCGGCGAATGTGTAAGGGTGTCTGACACGGCATATTGTGGAAACCTAAGTGTATCGAGAAATAAATAAAGGGAACAGGGAAAACCAATGTATCTCCTAATAGAGATTTGATTTATTGCCTCCACCGAACCTAGTTAAAGGAACACTTTGCTTTACTGCTTCGTTTAACTGCTTTACCAAGGAGTGTGTCGAGTAGGCAGATAACCTACCATTACTTAACATAATGGTAGCATCTGAACTCTGTGAGCGACGAAACAATAACTAAATTTCAAAAAAAAGGGTAGGCAACCAACCATAAGATATATTGGAATAGGATGTCCTAAAAAGCTAATGCCTTATCCCTGAACTAACAGGGGAAGGGGAAACCCAAGGATACGCCCACGTGGGACGGTCACTGAGTAGGATACGATTCAGTAACATCTTAATATGCCTAATACGCTAACCTTTTAGTTAAGCGTGGGATGAATAAGGATGAGAACAACGTTAAACAATCCGAGTCCGAAAACTGGTAACGGTTAAGGACACCCTTACATTGGGACTCATACCAGGAGCTAGATGAGCTGGAAACTCTCATGTCTGGTTCTGAAGTAGAGGTGAGGTTTAGGAATAAACCCATCGACTATAACAGCGCACTTAAATACTACAGGGATTTCCACCGAGTATTAGGCACGTCGCGGGAAATATCGCCCTAGAAACTAAATGGTGACGCGTGCAGCTAGCTAAAAGGAAAATAAAATTAAATAAGTCTTTAAATCCTTCTGCGGTGGGGCGCATCGTGGAAGTAAAGCAAAATTCCTGTGGATTCGTTCTGTCGGGGTCAGTGCCTGTGGGAGAAGCGCAAATCATTTGTACCAAAGTGGGCTAGATAAGAGGAGTAGAAGCTCCGAATCTAACAACGCAAGTGTTAGAATCTCCCGTTAAAAATCTTGGATTTTAACGGTGAGAGTCGTCAATGTAATTAACCTGATGTAGAATTAATTGTTATTCCCCAATCACCTACGGCGCATTTTGGGATTGAGAATTTCACTTAAGCCTTCCCCTAATAAAGATAAGCCTGTAACCATAAGGGTCATGGCAAGTCCTGGGAAAGTAGCTGACCACCAAATTCCGATAGGGAGTGCATCTAAAGCCAAACGTAGATCGTGACCCCATTCGGGGACTTCTGGGGGTAGCCCTAAACCCAAGAAACCTAAACCACCTAAAATTAAGATGGCATCTGCTGCATTGAGAGTGAATACTACAGGAACACTTTGAATAACATTAAAAAATAGATAACGGGATAAGACTCTTGGGGTAGATGCGCCCATCGCTTGCGCTGCTTCAACGAATAATTCTGTTTTAACGCTGGTGGTATGGTTACGAACAATGCGAAAATATTGAGGAATATAGGCTATACTGATTGCGATCGCAGCATTTAAGACACCTTTCCCTACAACAAAAGCTAAAGTAACTGACAGCAACAATCCTGGGAGAGTATAAATAGTATCCATCAGAAACAGTAACACCTTGTCCATCTTTCCTCCGAGATAACCACTGACTAACCCTAGGGGAACACCCAGAATTAAACTTATAGTAGTAGCTAGTAAGACCACTTTTAGGGCTGATTGTGTGCCAAATAGAGTACGAGAGAAGACATCATAACCTTGACGAGTTGTTCCAAACCAATAGTCTGCTCCTGGTGGTTGATGAATTGGGTTACTAAGAGATTCTGTAGGATCTTGTAACCAACCCCAACTTTGGAGGAGGGGAGCAAACAAAGCAATTAGGATTAGTCCTAGTGTAATAGTCAGTCCTAGGATAGTTAATACTGAGGAGAGATTGAGACGAAACCATCTCAAGCCTTTGATTTTGGTAGTTGTCATGGGTTAAGTAGCAAGTAGGGTAGGGGCGCAAGCCTTGCGCCCTTGCAAGTAGCAAGTAGCAACTAAATATTTACTATCAATTACTTAAGGTCGAATGTCTAACTTTATCAATTTTTACCAGTAAAGATATCAATTTTTATCAACTTTTATCTATTTGCGATGAACAGTTTATCCGCCACAATAGCAATATAAGTTAAAGCACAAACACGGTAAGAAGATGAAATCCTCACTGACACTGAATCACAGCTATCATAGCTTTAATTCTTTTGACGAGCATGATCTGATTATTGATTTAACTGAATTCATAACTAATCTCAGTTTTGGTAATGCTTTGGGATATTATTTTGCAGATGAGCAAGAATCCCCCCTAGCCCCCCTTAATAAGGGGGGAACTGAAGGGGGGATTACAGGGAAAGTTATTACTTCCATTGGGAAAAATATCAAAACAACACAAATCACAATCCCTGCTACTGAAATTCCAGAACAAGCAGTAACTTTAAGTTTCTTTGTTGATTAAAATTTTTTTTGTATTGATTATAGAGACCAAAAATCATGGCAAGACCTTATTCTAAAGATTTACGCATAAAAGTTTTAGAAGCTTACCAACAGGGGGAAGGAACACAACAAGAAATTGCAGAGCGATTTCAAGTAAGTTTAAGTTTTGTCCGAGATTTAATGAGACGCTATCGAGAAACAGGAGATGTTAAGCCTAAAGGTTATAAAGGTGGTCGCGCTCCTAAATTAGATATAAAACATATTCAAAGTTTGAAAATATGGGTTAATCAAAATGATGATATCAGCTTGCAAGAGTTACAAACTAAATTGAATCAAGAACATGGTATTAAAGTCAGTCTTTCTACTGTATATAGGAGATTACAAGATATAAATCAAGAACGACAATTCTCTTACTAATTAGCTCTTTTGATGTTTGTACCACAAGGGAATAAGAGATAATAAAGTTAATAAACCCAATGCCAAAAAGAAGGGTATGCGATCGCCTCCTTCTAAGGCTTCTATTCCACTTGTTCCCAACCAGGTATAGGCGAGAGTACCAGGAATAATGCCGAAAAAAGTAGCAATAGTGTAGGAAAACCAATTAACAGGTGTTAGTCCAAAGAGAAAATTAACTACATTAAATGGCGAGATAGGAGCAAACCTAACTGCTAAAACAAAGGCGATCGGTTTATCTTTTACTGCTTGATTAAATTTAGTTAAAGCTTTATGTTTGCCAAATTTGTGCTTAATATAATCTCGTAGTAAATAGCGAGCAGTCCAAAATGCTCCTAATGCTCCTAGAGTAGCACCAATTACCGACCATAAAGTCCCCCACCAAATACCAAAGACTATTCCTCCAGCAACAGTTAATAAAGTACCAGGAATCCCGATAACTGTCAGGATAGTATAGGTAACAATAAAAGGAATAATGACACAGCATTGATTTTTCTGTAAATATTCTACTAAAAACATCTTGTCAAACAAGACATTCAAAGGGCTAAATATCAACAGAAGCAGTGAAGAAATTATAACTGTAATGATGATAATACGGAACTTGTTATGTCTTCTTGTATAATTCCTTTTATCTCTGTAACTAGATTGTTTTTTGAGTAGAACTTTCACTATTAAAAATTGCGATTTATATCTGTCTTTCTTTATAGGAAACAAACAAGATTTATATGCAGGATATTATCAACAGGGAAGTTGAATTTTGATAATCAAGCGAGGGATTATTTAATGCTATTTTTTCTTAACCTAAAACCTAACTACTCTACTAAAGAGCCACCACAACTAGAGCCATTACCTGCGGTGCAACCATAGCAATAATTAGCAGTTTTAATATCTGTAATTAGATCGAGACTGTTGGCTTCTAAAAGATGTTTAATAGTGAGTTTATTTCCTTGATTATCCCTGGCTGCGATCGCCTCCATCTGATTAAAGTCACAGTCATAAACATTACCTAAATAATCAATAGACAATTCATTACGACACATGAGATGGGGGAGAGTTTCTAAGTTGCAATTATATGCTAAAAACTGAATATAATCATCATGTAAATTCTGTCTCTGTAAAAATTGCTTAGTGCGACCAATAGGAATATTAGTAATAGTAAATAAGCTATTAAATTTGATACCAAAATGCTCTAAAAGATAGGATTTATAATCTTGTTCCAGCTTTTGTTGATTGGGAGTTAGGGAAAAGTTTTTATTAGTAGGTAAAGCAGGATTATATACTAAATCCAGAATCAACTTAGGATTGTCACTATAGCCTAATTGATTAAGTTTTTGAATAGCTAAAACCGATTTATTATAGACTCCAGCACCTCTTTGTTTATCAACATTGGATTCTAAATAGCAAGGAAGAGACGCAACTACTCTTAACTGATATTGAGCAAAATATTCTGGTAAATCTTCATAACCAGGTTCAAAAAATATAGTTAAGTTAGAACGAACTATTACTTCTTTATTTTGAGCTTTAGCTGCTTCCACAATAGCTTTAAAACCATAGTTCATTTCTGGCGCACCACCAGTTAAATCAACAGTTTCAATTTGAGGAAATGTATTAATTACAGTAATAATTTGTTCACAAACTTCAGGGGATAATTCTTCAGTGCGTTTGGGGCTAGCTTCTACATGACAATGAGTACAAGCTAAATTACATTTTCTTCCCAAGTTTACCTGTAAGACGGTAATTTTATTTTTAGTTAGAGAAGAATTTATCTTTTTAGCAAAAGGAATAAATTTTGCAGTTTTATCTTCTATCTTAGTTGGCATAGTTAAATACTCTGAGAAATGTTTTATTAGATAACAAAATAAAATAATCCACTCAAAATTGCTGCTATAGGTAAAGTTAATACCCAAGAAGCTAGAACTTGAGAGAAAATATTAATATGGGCAGTTTTAGAAATTACTCCTACACCGAATATTGAACCTACAGACACGTGGGTAGTAGAAACAGGTACACCTATTCTACTAGCAAAAATCACTAAAATACCTGTTACGAAATTAGCTGCAAGACCTTTTCCTGGGTTTAAAGTGGTAATTTTTTGACTAACAGTATGAGCAACTTTTCTCGCATTTAATAAACCACCAACTGCCATTCCCATTCCTACTGCTAACATACCACCTTTAATTGAAAAAGCAGTTACCGTTAATAGCAAAGCAACAATTTTGGGCGTATCATTTAATCCTCTAGCAAAACTCACAACTCCTGCACTAATAAAATGACAAATATCAACTATTTGTTGACTCTCAATTCCCCAAAACTTACCTAGATAACGCTGTTGACATTTTTCAGTAGTATTTATTGCCACGTCAGGAGTCACCGTTTTTAGCAATAAACTAGGGGTGTTTCCCGATGCAACTGGTATTAATTCTGGTTTATTTCCAGCACAAATACACCAGGCTTTATCTATACCCAAAGCTAGACGAAGATAACGCAAGATACCATAAGTAATAGCTGCCAATACTATGGCAATTAGAGGACTAGCTAGTAAGGGGACAAAAAAAGCTTTTCCCAAAGCTGAGAAATTTAATTTTTGACCAATTGCCATCAATCCTGCTCCTGTTAATGCTCCTGTAAGACCATGAGTGGTAGAAATAGGAAAACCAGTAACTGTGGCTAAAATAACGGTTAATCCTGCTCCTAAAGCCACAGCTAAATGAAACTGAGAAGTATTGGCAATCGCCTCTGGTACTAGTCCTTTACCAGAGAAATTTTTAAGGAGAGTACTAGCTAAAAATACTGAAGATATTGAACCAGCGAAGGTAGTAAAAGTTGCCCACCAAATTGCTATTCTATAATTAGTTGTCTCACTACCAAATAAAGTGGCAACTCCCTTAAAGTTATCGTTTGCACCATTGGCATAAGCCAAAAAAACTGTGGCACAAAAAATTGCGATTGCTAATAACATTTTTTCCTCTACTAATTAACAAATCAAGTAATAAAGATTAACTGTTAACTGTTAACTGTTAACAACATTCTCCAGGAGAACAACAAGTATCATTACTAGTATCCGTCAGATTATATTCTGAGCCTTTAGTTTCTCTAGGATGACGAATTGCTTTACTTTTACAACTAAAAAGCTCCGCTTCTTCTAGAGGAATATTCTCATAAGGTGGAATGGGAATCATATCTTGTTGATAAGGGCTATTAGGATTAGTTAATATCTGATATGTTTTATCACAAACAGCCATTCTTTCTCCACGACAATAGGTATGACCATCATCATCTTGTACTTGTTTCCAAGGTCCTTTATAAACTACTGATTGCTTTCTTTCCCAGCACTCTCCCTCTTTACCTTTATAAGCCCTAACTGTCATGGAGCGGAATTCTACACCATCAATAACTTGCCAAGGAGTTTCTTCTCTTTTGAGGATTTCAATACCGTAAAATCCCGCAGCTTCAAACATCTTTAAAAAGTTATCTTCGCGGAATGCTCCTGCAATACAACCACTCCATAATTCAGGATCATTTAAAATCTTTTCTGTGGGGTCTTCATCACAAACGATATCAGAAATAACCGCTCTACCGCCCCGTTTTAAAACTCGATAAATTTCTTGAAATAGTTGCTGTTTATCTTGAGGACGAACTAAGTTTAAGACACAGTTAGAAATAACTACATCTGCGCTATTATCTTTAATTAAAGTTTCTTCTTGACGTAGGCGATCGCATTCTAAATCATATTTTGCTACATCATCAACTGAGTGAATAGGATTACTATCTAACCAAGCTTGTACTTGGTCTAAAGGTAATTTTAAATCCTGAATCTTACCTTTAACAAACTCAGTGTTATGATAGCCAACTTGAGTAGCAATCTCCTCTTGATACTTTCGGGCTAGAGATAACATCTCATCATTAAAATCCACCCCAATAATCTTTCCTGCTGCTCCTACTTTCTGAGCCAGAATATAACAATTTTTTCCCGCGCCTGAACCCAAATCAACTACAGTTTCTCCCTCATTAACATAACGAGTAGGATCGCCACAGCCGTAATCTTTAGCAACAATTTCTTCGGGCAATATTTTAAGATAGTTTCCTTCATATTCAGTGGGGCAACATAAACTAGGTTGCTGCTGTCTCGCCCCTTCCTGATATCTTTCTAAAACTTCAGACTCAATATTGTAGTTAATTTCTGATGCAGAATTAGATGCTTGCTTGCGGGAAATAACAGTATCAGTCACGAATAACTCAATCCTTTTTCCTATCGGTTTTCACAATTGTCCTGGTTCATTATAGAGATAACTATATCGTTTGAACAGATTAGCCCTCTACAATTTAACTTGTTCCAGACTATACCTATTTAAAGCAATACAAATGAAATTTCCCTGAGAATAGCAAATAGATACCTTCTTATTTACAGAAATTAATTTGAGGGACTGGGGTGTGGGGAATAGGGTGTGGGGTGTAGGGTATGGCGACTAGGGAATGGGGAATGGGGACTGGGAATAATTGTTATATCAAATCACTTTAACTATGCAATAGATCAATCACCGTGTCTGGAGCGTCCCCCCGTCAATCATCTGTAGCAAGCTTAAAGGGAAATCATATTAGAATGATTGACTCTCCTAATCCCTAATCCCTAATCACCAATCCCTATTCCTTAGCCACCTACTAAAAACCTAGACATAACTATTTATCTAGAAAAATTATCAAAATTTATTTTCAATAACTATTGCAAAAAATTACTAATAAAGTATATACTAATCTTATGTGTTCTCCTCTCAAGGAATCGGCAGGCAAGGTCGCTAAGGACAGATAAAGCGACTCCCCTGTTTTTTTTTAGCGATAGACTAAACATTTAGAGATTTTTAGACAAAATTAAATTAATGGAAGCGGTAACAACTCGTAGAGATTATGACGTAATAGTCATTGGCTCTGGTATTGGGGGTTTAGTAACAGCTACTCAACTAGCAGCCAAAGGGGCAAAAGTTCTAGTATTAGAAAGATATATAATTCCTGGGGGTAGTGCGGGATATTTTCAACGGGAAGGATATAAGTTTGATGTTGGCGCATCGATGATTTTTGGTTTTGGGGAGAAGGGAACAACCAACTTACTTACTAAAGCTTTAGCAGCAGTAGGAATGAATCTAGAAACCATCCCCGACCCCGTACAAATTCATTATCACTTACCAGAAGGAGTAGAACTTAAAGTTCACTACCAATATGAGAAATTCTTGCAAGAACTGATAAATTTATTTCCCCAAGAAGCAAAAGGAATTCGTCGCTTTTATGATGAATGCCAGAAAGTCTTTAATTATCTCAATTCTATGGATTTGCTGTCTTTAGAAGAACCCCGTTACTTAATGAGGACTTTCTTACAGCATCCTCTCAGTTGTTTAGGTTTAGCCCAATACTTACCCCAGAATACAGGAGATATTGCCCAACGTTATATTAAAGACCCCATACTTCTGAAATTTATTGACTTAGAGTGTTACTGTTGGTCAGTAATGCCAGCTTCCCATACTCCCATGATTAATGCAGGAATGGTATTCAGCGATCGCCATTATGGAGGAGTGCGTTATCCTAAAGGAGGGGTGGGAAACATTGCCCAAAAACTAGTTACAGGATTAAACAATTACGGCGGAGAAATCAAATATAAAGCCAGAGTCACCAAAATCATTTTAGAAGCAGGGAAAGCAGTAGGAGTCAAACTAGCTACAGGGGAAGAATATCGCGCCAAAAGGATTGTTTCTAATGCTACACGGTGGGACACCTTTGATAAACTTCTAGCTCCCGAAAATCTCCCCCCAAAAGAACAAAAGTGGCGCAACAGATATCAAAAATCCCCTAGTTTCCTGAGTCTGCATCTAGGAGTTAGAGAGGATATCATACCTCCTGATACAGAATGTCATCATATCTTACTAGAAGACTGGAACAAGATGGAAATCAGCGCAGGGACAATCTTTGTTTCTATCCCCACCATCTTAGACCCCAGTCTTGCACCCCCAGGACATCATATTATTCACACCTTTACCCCTAGTAACATTGCTGAGTGGAAAAATTTATCACCCAAAGAATATCAAGAGAAAAAAGAACTCGCAGCAGAAAACTTAATTAACCGTTTAGAAGCTATTTTCTCAGGACTCACATCGGCCCTAGACTATCAAGAAGTAGGTACACCCCGTACCCATCGGCGTTTCCTGGGTCGAGAAGATGGTACTTATGGTCCCATACCTCGACGTAAGTTAGCTGGTTTACTCAGAATGCCTTTTAATTGTACAGAGATTCCTGGGTTATATTGTGTAGGGGATAGCACCTTTCCTGGTCAAGGCTTAAATGCAGTTGCTTTTTCTGGTATGAGTTGTGGTCATCGCATTGCTACAGACCTCAAACTTTAACTTGAAATCTAATAAAACGTTATTGTTTTAAAAAAGTATTCCCCAAAAATATGACTATTGAAGCCAATTTAGCTAACTTATAGTCATTTTAATTAAGTTTGAGACAAAGCATTTTTGCTATGACTTGTCTTTGAACAGCGAAAATTGTTTCATTTTTATTTGAAATGACTATAAAAGAAACTGTTGCTCACTCAAGCGAAGAAGTACAACAGCTTAGACAAGAAAAGACATTTCAATGGAGAAAGCAGTGGTATCCAGTAGCCGTTGTTGAATTCCTCGCTCCATCTCGTCCTCATGGAATACAGTTACTTGGTAAAGAGTTGGTGTTATGGCGAGACGGGTCTGGTAAATGGCGTTGTTTTGAAGATTTTTGTCCCCATAGATTAGCTCCTCTTTCTGAAGGGCGTGTTGAGTCCGATGGAACTTTGTTATGTGCCTATCACGCTTGGCGTTTTGATGCTGAAGGAAATTGTGTAAGTATTCCTCAATCCCAAGATAAGCAGGCTGAAGTTAAACACTGCTCGAATCCTAAATCCTGTGCTGTTGCCTATCCAACTGAGGAACACCAGGGTTTAATATGGGTATGGGCAGAATCGGGAACTCAAGCTAAACAAGAAAGTCAGTTAAGAAAACCTCGTTTAATTCCCGAACTAGAATCGAGTTCCGATAGAGTAGTGAAGCTATTTTGGAATATTCGCGACTTGCCTTGTGGGTGGGACTTTTTCATGGAAAATGTTTCTGATCCTGCTCACGTACCCGTCTCCCATCACGGTATTATGGGTAGTCGTTATGAAGATGCCAAGTATTACGATATGCCTCGTCTTAGGAAGATATCCACTCAAGAAGGATTTTCCTTTGCCGTTACCACCACCAGTGAAACCATAGCTGAAGCAGTCCATGACTTTCAACCTCCGTGTCATATGAGAATTGTTACCTCCTATAAGGAAGGAGCAAAAAATTAAAATACCAGCCTTCATCAGTTAGCAGTAAGAGCCTAACAATTAAATGAATTAGTTAAAAGGCTGGTATTTTAATAAAGCGCAAGTCCCTAAAGATGGTGGAAAATTAATCTTAGCCTTATATGCCATTCCTACTCGTCCTGGCTGGTGTCGTCATATTGGTTGTCAGGTGTTAGTCAAGAATGAAGCAGGAAAAACACCAAAAGGGTTAGGATTTTTTGCGTTACCAATGCCAACTTGGTTGGGTCATGTCTTGGGTTCACTATTTTTGCATCAAGACTTAGTATTCCTTCACTACCAAGAGAAAATCTTGGCTCGACGACAACAGCAAAAATGGCTCGGTGCAGTTTATACCCCCAATCCTCAAGACAAAATGGTCATAACCTTTCGTCAGTGGTTTAAAACAAGAGCAGGAGCTAACATCCCTTGGGATTTAAAATGTAATGCTCAACTTCCTAATGCAGAGTCAGATAAACGGCAACTTTTTGATGTGTGGAACACTCATACTAAAGATTGTGTTGTTTGTCAAAATGCTCTGAAAAGAATCAATCGTCTTACAGTATTAAGTTATGTGGGTGCTTTGGTCTGTTTATTGATAGGAATAGTTATTGATGAGCGGGCTGTAGCATTTAAAATAGCAACCACTGTAGATGCGATTAATATATCTCCCTTCCAAGTCTTACCTCCAACTGGATTCTGGATTGCGATCGCAGTATCAGTTATTCTAGCAATTATAGGCTACTTATTGAAAGAGTTAAGTCGGCTGTTTTTTGTTTATGAATTTGATCATTCACGCAATAATTAGCTGTCTCTGTAAATTTACAGTAAATTAGCAATTGTTGGTTCAGACACAAATAGAGGCAAGTGAATGCTGGAGTTATATCAATTTGAATTATCTCAATATTCAGAAAAAGTACGTCTAATTCTGGATTACAAAGGACTAGAGTATCGCAAAATTGAAGTTACTCCAGGGGTAGGACAAGTCGAACTCTTACAAAAATCTGGTAGCGGACAAGTACCTGTTCTCAAAGATGGTAATACTTATATTGCGGATTCTACAGAAATTGCCTTTTATCTAGACCGCAAGTATCCAGACAGACCCCTATTACCAGAAGACCCCATCGCCAGGGGACAATGTTTGTTAATGGAAGAATGGGCGGATGAATCTATTGGAATCAAAGGGCGCAAAGCTTTTATCGGCGCACTGAATCAAAATCAAAGTTTTCGCACTTCGGTATTACCTAGAGAAACCCCCGATCTATTAAAAAACTTAGTAGGTGCAATCCCTGGAGAATTATTAGATGTTCTAGGAATGGGTGTCGGTTTTGGTGGTGATGCTGTTAAGGAAGCTAACAAAGGACTCAAACAAGATTTAGAAGCTTTAAGCTTGATCTTAGAAAACCAACCCTATTTAGTGGGGGATGCTCCTACTTTGGCAGATTTGACTGTAGCAGGATTAAGTATTGTATTAAAATTCCCTGAAGGCTCTTATCTGAATATTCCCGAACAACTCAAAGGAAAAGGAATTCCTGGGTTAGCTGATAATACTGCATTTGAGCCATTTTTTACCTGGCGCGATCGCCTGTACGCAGACTACCGTCAAGGTTCTAGCACTCCCAAAAGTAATGACTCTGCACCTACTACTATCGACATAGAATAGATTTTTATTTATTAATAGCTGTTTGCTGGTAAATTTTATGTCAGCATCCAGCATTAATTATTTTCTCTATTCCCGATGAAAGTCAAAATAAAACCCGATTTAAGCGATCCCCATATTAATGCTCAAGTCAGAAACAGTCAACGTCAACTTTCTTTAACTTTATCCGCAGTTAAAACAGAGGAAGAACGAGATTTGACTTTAAATCTGTGTTTAGTACTAGATATTAGTGGCTCAATGGCTGGTCAACCCCTAGAAATAGTAAAACAAGCAGCTATTGCCATTATTAAAGAATTGCATCCAGGGGATCATATTTCTGTAGTAGTGTTTAATCATAAAGCAACCACCATAGTCAATAATCAATTGGTTCAAAATATTAGTGAGATTGAGCAAAAAATTAACAATTTAGTAGCAGATGGGGGTACTGCTCTCGATCAAGGGATGAAATTGGGCATTAAAGAAGTAGCTAGGGGAAGACGCAATACTGTCTCTCAGATTTTTCTACTAACGGATGGAGAAAACGAACATGGTAGTAATCAGCGTTGTCTTAAAGTAGCACAGCTAGCCTCAGAATATAGCATTACCATTAATACCTTGGGTTTTGGCGAAAATTGGAATGAAGATATCTTAGAAAGTATTGCAGATCTTGCTAACGGCAGTCTAACTTATATTGAAAAGCCTGAAACCGCAAGCCAAGAATTTCATAAACTTCTAGCGCGTCTGCAATCTGTCGGTTTAACTAGTGCCCGCCTTACTATGGAATTAACCCCAGGAGTGAGACTAGCAGAATTTAAACCCGTTGCTCAAGTCTTTCCTGAAACTGTAGAAATACCCGTAACTCCTAAAGGAAACTTTTTAGAACTACGTCTAGGAGATTTAATGACTAATCCTGCCAAAGTGATTTTAGTCAATCTCTACATCAATCAACTACCACCAGGGGAACATTCTATTGCCACAGTAAAAATTATTTATGACGACCCTGCTCTTGGTCAAACTAATTTACAGTCTCTTCCTGTTCCTGTATATATAGAGGCTCAAATGGACTATGAATCAGAGGTTAACCAACAAGTCCAAAAATCAGTCTTAACTTTGGCTAAATATCGTCAAACTCAAATTGCTGAAGCCAAACTCTCACAAGGCGATCTCCAGGGTGCAATAGCAATGTTACAAACTGCAGCTAACACTGCTTTACAACTAGGAGATGATTCAGGAGCAACAATATTGCAAAATAGTGCTACTAAACTACAAACAGGGGCGGAACTTTCTCCACAAGAACATAAAAAAACTCGCTTGGCTTCCAAGAAAATTTTACAAGATTTATAGGGGATAAGTAATAAGTAATAAGTAATAAGTAATATAGAGATTGTTATCAATGAATAATTATCAATTATTGAACCAGTTGAGATTTGTAACTTCTCAATTTAATAACCTCTATTAGGTTGCTCCACTTATTAGTGTTCTGTCAATTTAAAAATGATGTGTCAACTCAATAATTAAATATCTTCGGGTCTGATGCGAGTATAATATCACCATCTCAAACTCAATCCATCAATTAAAGACTGACAGAACATTAAGTGTAATGAAAATGATGAAAATTATGTGATGAAAAATCCTTTAAAAAAAATCTGGCAACTCCAGAAAGACGAGAATTTTCTTAAATTAGTACATTGGGGAGAAAATATAGTAGCTAAAATTTTATCCCTAGCACTAGTAATAATTATTCTATTAGCTTTAGCAGACTTAATTTGGTTCTTAGGGCTAGATATTTTTACTGAAAAACTAGCAGGACTTTATAATAAAAAGTTAATCGAGCTTTTTGGCTTATTTCTCAATATACTAATTGCTTTAGAATTACTAGAAAATATTACCGCCTATCTCAAAAAACAAGTAATCCAACTGGAGCTAGTCTTAACAACTTCCTTAATTGCTGTAGCCCGAAAAATTATTATTTTTGACTTAGATAAAAAGTCCAGTAATGACTTAATGGCTCTGGGAATTGCCACTCTCTGTCTATCTATAGGCTATGTTTTGGTTAGATTAGCTAGAGATAAAACAACTTAAGTAGGTCAATTATCAACTACTAACTACTAATTACTAACCACTAACCACTAACCACTAACTATCTAAATCAACTATCACTCAAATTGAACATTGCTTTTATTGACATATTTGGGATTGTTTTTGTTGTCTTCTGATTTTGTTTCATTTTGCAAAAAACCTGTTCCACCGCAAAACGAGCAATTTTCAAAACGTTGAATATCGCCTACACAATCCCTAATATCAATGTAACCTTTACCGTCGCAATAGTGACAAGGAGTTTGATTCGCCATCGCTTTTTATTGAGATTTAACTTTGATTAGTATAATGAATTTGTATATAGATAAAAGCCTTATACATATAAATTCATGAAAAAAGATGCTCGACAGTACAGGCATAACAAGCACTCTTTAGGTTCAGCTACTGTTCATTTAATATGGATACCTAAAAGAAGAAAGCCTGTATTAGTCGGAGACGTTAAATTGAGATTAAGTCAAATATTAAGCGAGGTAGCAAGTGAAAAAGGCTGGATAATAGAAGCGTTGCAGATTGCTCCTAATCATGTTCATGTTTTAGTTGAACATGACCCAAAAACCCCTATCAACTCAATAGTTAAAGCTTTTAAAGGTCGCTCTAGTAGATATCTTAGACAAGAATTTCCACATTTGCTGAAACTACCTACTTTATGGACTCACTCTTATTTTTATGACACTACTGGAAAAGTAAGTACAGCTAAAATTCAGGAATACATTAATGACCCTCACCATAGTTAAATGAACGAGCGGGGAGTAAATTCCCTCGTCTCGCGTTTCCACCCCGACTTAAAAGAGAGGGGCTACCACGCTCGTCGCGTATTTACCGTGTATTGACATCCAACTAGTATCGAATACGAGGATCGACAAAAGCATTAATTACATCGATCGCAATACTAGCAAAAACCACAATAATTCCGAAAAAGACCATAATTCCCTGTACTGTAGGATAATCTCGCAGTGAAATCGCCTCATACAAGCGATTTCCTAAACCAGGCCAAGAAAAGGTTACTTCTGTTAAAACTGCACCTCCTAATAATGCAGCAAAGGTAAGACCTAAGACTGTAATTACAGGAATTAAGGCATTTTTAAACGCATGAGAGAATAAGATAGTTATTTCTGGTATGCCTCTAGCTCTAGCTGCTTCTACATATTCTGCTTGTAGAGTTTGCTTCAGATTCACTCTCACAATACGCTCAAAAATACCACTCAATAAAATGCCTAAAGTCATACTGGGTAAGGCTAAATAATATAAAGCAGTAAATAATAGTTCCCAATTTCCTGTTAACAGACTATCAACGGTATATAAACCGGTAATGTGAGGTGGTGTAGCCATATTTACAGGGAAACGAGTACCTAGGGGAAACCAACCTAACTGAACAGCAAAAATTAGCTGTAATAGCATTCCTACCCAGAATAACGGCAGAGAATAAGTAATAATGCCGAATAATCGCCCACCAACGTCAAAAATCGTCCCTGGCTTAGAAGCTGCGATCGCACCAATACTTACCCCTACAATCACAGCTACCATCATACTAAAGAAGGTTAATTCTACAGTAGCAGGAAAATAATCTTGAATCACCTTCCACACTGATAAACCCCTACTACTTAGGGAGCTACCAAGGTCAAAATGTAGTAAATCCCCCAGATAGTTAAAATATTGTTGCCAAAGAGGTAAATTTAAGCCTAACTGCTCTCTCAAGGCTTCCTTTGCTGCTTCAGGGGCGCGAGTACCCAAAATTGCATCAGCAGGATCACCAGGAGTAGCCCTCAACAGTAGAAAAACGATAGTTGCGATGGTTAACTGCATTAGGGGTGCTAGTAACAAGCGAGCCAAGACATAATATTGTAACGCTTTGGAACGGGACATATGTGACATCCTCCTAGGGTAAATCAAAGATTATACCGTAGGCTTCCCAACATCACTGTTAGGCATTCCTACCCCAAGCCACTTATCTAGGCTCATCGCCCCCGACAGATCGACTATTTGATAGGCTGTTTCCTTTCCGCAGAGTCCCTGCGCTACTTTTTCTATTCCTCTGTTACAAAGTTCTTGAGGGGAGGCAATATCTCTATCTACTCGATACTTACATTCTGGACAAGACCAAGAATTCATAATTTCTTCTTGGGGGTCGCTTGGCTTGAGTCGATAAGTGTAGTTGAGTACGTGCATTCAATGATATTACCACAAACCATCACCAATGGTAAGAAGCTCAATAAAGACTTATAATATAAACCGACAAATCCTGACCGCAATTCATACAAAAAGCTAAAAATTTCGCAACATGGCTGCTTATTGATTCTCAAAAGGGCGTTCCCCGATTCCTAATTGTTTTTTACTACGCTTAAGTTGTTTCCATAGATATTTAATCTGTTTATAAGCATCTTCAGGCGTAATTTTACCTCCAGTTTCCAAATTACAGATATAGTTTATTTTTTGAGCAAACTCCTGTAAATTGGCATTGAAAACTAAGCTTTCAGGTTGCACATCACCATGATAAGAACTTCGGGGGTAAAGAAAATTATTTTTATAATTATTATCATTATTATCATTATTGGAGTTCATGTTTTATGAAAAATAGAGATTATTATTTAGCCAAGTATGTTTTACAAAACTAACTCAGAATTTTCTGAATAGGAATAAGTTTTTATAATGCTTGCAAGAAATCTAGGTATTGACATCATAAGCAAGTGCTAGTAATATTTTAGCCATTTATTAATCAATCTTTAACCTTATCTTAATTTAATTGAACAAAAGACTATCGGGAAATTTTCCCCAAGTCAATTAAGTTATACTCAGTCAACGCGTGGGATGAGGGATAAAGGAGCGCGAAACAGGAAATATAAGCCGACTATGATAATATCTAGCGCGAAGTACTTTCTAAGCAGACTTATCCCTCGACCTGATAATTCATCCTTGAACAACCAATCTCCATAATAATTACGCTCTTTCTAATTACTAATCCCTAATCCCCCAGTCCCCCAGTTCCCCAGTTCCCCAGTCCCCTAGTCCCCCAGTCCCCAATCAACAACTAAGCATCTTAACCGATTAACTTACTATCTATGTCACCAAACACAAAACTTTACGAAGGCAAAGCTAAAATTCTCTACTCCACAGAAGACCCTCAAGTATTGCTTACAGTATATAAAGACGATGCAACTGCCTTTAACGCGCAAAAAAAAGGTCAAATTCAAGGGAAAGGAGTTATAAACTGCACGATTACTTCAGCTTTATTGCAAATGCTCGAAAAAAATGCCATTCCAACCCACTATATTGACTGTCCTAGCTCCAACCAAATGCGAGTTAAAGTAGTTAAGATAATTCCTTTAGAAGTAGTAGTGAGAAATATTGCAGCAGGGAGTCTCTGTCGTCAAACAGGATTACCAGAAGGTCAAATATTACCAAAACCATTAGTAGAGTATTATCTTAAGGATGATGCTTTAGGAGATCCCTTACTAACACGCGATCGCTTGTTCCTATTAAATATAGTAACATCAGAGCAGTTGCAAATCTTAGAAGAGATGGCACTAAAAATTAATCACCATCTGCAAGAATTTTTTACTCGCTGCAACATCACCCTAGTAGATTTTAAATTAGAATTTGGCACAGATTCTCAAGACAAAATTTTACTAGCAGATGAAATTAGTCCTGATACTTGTCGTCTATGGGATACAACTGAAACTGATCCTAAAGCCAGAGTCATGGATAAAGACCGTTTTCGCAAAGATTTAGGGGATGTAGAATCAGCTTATCAAAGAGTTCAGCAAAGAGTCTTATCAGTATTAGGGAGCTAATGATGAACGTTAAATGGTAAAGAGGAACATATATTGGTGTAATTAGTCTCGATTTCCCAGAATGCAAAGAATGTAAACATTCCTTGCCGACTCAACTAAATACGAAAAAACTGTTACAGTAGCAATTGCTTCATTTGGTGTGTGGAAGTGCTAGAAAAAAACAAAAACGTAGGTTTATATTACTGTTTCAAGATTTTAACGACATCTTTGCTTTTTAGTGTCGGTTTATCTTGGAATAATGCTCAAGCTGAAATGATATCTTCATTACCAAATAATAAAGGGGATGAAGTAACAACAACACAAAATAATGGGAAACATATTGAATCAAACCCCAACATACCCTTATTGGTCAAACAATCAAAGTCCAAAACAGTAACATTGCTTCCTCCTGAAGACAAAAGCTTCATAAACAGAAAAAAAAAGCCTAAAGTTTTACCTAAAAAGCCAAAGCTATTAGCTGAAGCTGAAATATCCCATAAAATAGATGTTGAGAATGTAACTAAATCGGGAAAAAATGAGTTGTCAACCATAACTCCTGAGAGGGTTTTTGATTGGGTACCAACAAAAAATGATTCAGCACAACAACACAAGTTTCAAGCAGAAGCATTAGAAAAGGTATCCTCAACTCTTATAGCTCAAGAACAACCAACAGAAGAAACTCCCATACAAATAACACCTGAAACCGAACAACTCCCAGATTTTTCTCAACCCACCACACCACCCCCAGAACCCAGAGTTTTAGTAGCGGAAGTCTTAGTATTAGGCACAGAAGGAGAACTAGAAGATATTGTTTATCGCTCCATTAATACACAACCAGGAAGAACCACTACCCGTTCTCAATTACAAGAAGATGTTAACGCTATTTATGCTACAGGCTTCTTTCAAAACGTCGAAGTAACCCCTGAAGATACACCCTTGGGAGTAAGGATTACGTTTCTAGTCCAACCCAATCCCGTCTTAAATCAGGTAGCAATTCAGACCATACCACCAGATACAGACAAACAAGTCTTACCACCTGAGAAAGTCAATGAGATATTTCAAGACACTTATGGAGAAATACTCAATCTCCGAGAATTGCAAGAGGGTATTATACAAATTAACCAATGGTACTCCGAAAATGGCTATGAACTAGCTCAGGTAGTAGGTTCACCCCAAGTTTCCCCTGATGGCACAGTTACTCTCATTGTGGCAGAAGGAATTATTGAGGATATTCAGGTGAGATTTTTTGACGAAGAAAACGAACCCACCGAAGGAAGAACCCGTGATTTTATCGTTACCAGGGAAATCGAATTAAAGCCAGGAGATGTATTTAAACAGGATATAGCGCGAAGAGATTTACAAAGGGTATTTGGTTTAGGGATTTTTGAAGATGTAAGACTCTCTTTTAGTCCTGGAGAAGACCCCAGTAAAGTAGTAATTAATGTTGAATTAGTAGAAAGTAGTACTGGTTCAATAGCTGCTGGTGCTGGTTTTAGTTCTTCTAGTGGATTGTTTGGTAGTATCAGCTATCAACAGCAAAATTTAGGGGGAAATAATCAAACTATTGGTGGAGAATTCCAGTTAGGAGAAAGAGAACTATTGTTTGACCTTCGTTTTACCGATCCTTGGATAGGTGGTGATCCTAATCGTACTTCCTACACCCTTAATGCTTTCCGTCGTCGTTCCATTTCTTTAGTATTTGACGGTGATGATGAAGATATTAGAACCGAAGATGGAGACGATAGTCCTAGAGTTGTGAGGACTGGGGGGGGAATTAACTTTACTCGTCCTCTAGCAGATAACCCCTTTACCAGAGCAGAGTGGCAATTATCCACAGGATTTCAATATCAGCGCGTAGCAATCAAAAATGATGATGGAGATATTTCTCCCGTATCTAGGGACGAAGACGGTGGGGAGAATCTAGCTTTTAGTGACAGTGGGGAAGATGACCTATTTATCTTTCGTTTCGGAGCAACAAGGGATCGACGAAACAATCGTTTACAACCTACTAGGGGTTCGATATTGCGCCTTGGACTAGATCAAACCGCTCCCATTGGCTCTGGTAGTATTCTATTCAGTCGTGTTAGAGGTAGCTACAGCTATTACATTCCCATTAACTTAATCAGAATTAGTGAAGGATCCCAAGCTCTTGCTTTTAACGTTCAAGCTGGAACAGTCATTGGAGATTTACCACCCTATGAAGCCTTTGTGTTAGGTGGTAGTAACTCAGTACGAGGATATCCTGAAGGAGAAGTAGGCAGTGGAAGAAGTTACATTCAAGGCACAGCAGAATATCGCTTCCCCATTTTTAGAATTGTTGGCGGTGCTTTATTCTTCGACTATGGAAGCGTCATCGGTACAGATAGTGATGTACCTGGAGAACCTTCAGTTAGAAGAGACTTACCTGGAGATGGTTTCGGCTATGGTATAGGTGTGCGTGTTCAATCACCCCTAGGACCCATTCGGGTAGATTATGCCATTAATGATGATGGGGATAATCGGATTCATTTTGGTATTGGAGAGAGATTTTAAGAGGTCAGAGGTCAGAGGTCAGAGGTCAGAGGTTAGGGGTTAGAGGTCATAGGGAAATTAGTAATTACTAGGTACTAATTACTAATCCTATATAAAAATTAGAAATTAGAAATTAGACCATTTCTCAAAAGTAGTAAAAGAGATAGTACATTATTTCTTATATTAATAGGAAACAACTCTGAAACTATTGCTATTACTCCTGCCTCCTGCCTAGAAACAAATTAAGTCTCTTGTTATTTTCGAGAATTGGTATTAGAAATTATTATCGGTCAGAGGTTAGAGGTTAGGGTATAGGAACTTAGAAACAACTTGCTCTCAAACCTAAAATTTATACATTTTTCCTCTGGTGTTACCTATCATATAAAGTGTGGGAGCGTCAAATGGCTAATATACTGAAACAAACCTTTGAATTATCAGGGATAGGATTGCATTCTGGAGAAACAACAACAGTTAAAGTAATCCCTGGAAAAGTCGGTCAAGGAAGACATTTTGTCCGAATAGACTTAGAAAATCGTCCTATAATTCCAGCTAGCATCACAGCAGTCAACCAAACTACCCTATCTACAGAATTAGCAGTAGGAGAAGCCAAAGTTAGAACAGTAGAACATTTATTAGCAGCTTTAGCAGCTAGTGGGATAGATGATGCTCGTATAGAAATTGATGGTGCAGAAGTACCATTACTAGATGGTTCAGCTAAACTTTGGACAGAAGCTATTGTTGGCTCAGGAATTGAAGAAAGTTCCGAAAAGCCTCAAAACTTCCCCTGTCTCAATGAGACTCCCGTTTGGATACAAGAAAATGACTCCTTTGTAGCTGCTATTTCTGCTACAGAAACTCGTTTTACTTATGGTATTGACTTTCCTTATAAAGCGATCTCCAATCAATGGCATAGTTGGCATCCTGCTACAGAAGATTTTGCCAGAGAAATTGCCCCTGCTCGTACTTTTGGTTTTGCAGAACAAATTGAACAGTTACGGCAAGCAGGTCTAATTAAAGGAGGAAATCTCGATAACGCCTTGGTTTGCAGCGAAACAGGATGGTTAAATCCCCCTTTAAGATTTACTAACGAGCCAGCCCGTCATAAACTATTAGACTTAGTAGGAGATATGAGTTTGTTGGGTTCATTTCCTGCTCTGCATTTTCTAGCTTATAAAGCGAGCCATAAACTCCATATTCAGTTAGCTCGCAAATTGGCTAATATTCTATAACTTAATAATTATTACAATGACCAATAATTCAGCAACTGTTGATTCTCAAATTCTCACAGTAGAACAAATACAAGCACTCTTACCCCATCGTTATCCCTTTGCTTTGGTAGATCGCATTCTTGAGTATGTACCAGGAGAAAGAGCCGTCGGTCTGAAAAATGTGACCTTTAATGAACCTTATTTCCCTGGACATATTCCTGGTCGCCCTTTGATGCCTGGTGTACTACAAATAGAATCTATGGCACAAGTAGGAGGAACAATATTAATGCAAATACCCGAATTAAAAGGTAAGTTTTTTGCTTTTGCTGGTATTGATAAGGCGCGGTTTCGTCGTCCTGTTGTTCCAGGCGATCAATTAATCATGACAGTAGAACTTTTAAATCTCAAAAGCAATCGTATCGCTAAAATGCAAGGCAAAGGAGAAATAGACGGTCAACTAGCAGTCCAAGCAGACATGATGTTTTCCTTGATTGATTAATTCGGGTAGTGAACGAGCCATATGTCCCCTAGATATAACAAGTTATGGTAGCTGGCAAAATGGAAGGGTAAATTAAAATCCTTTAACCTTTAACCTTTCCCCCGCCTTGACCAAAGTTTATGCTAAAAATGACGAAAAATGCTATCAATGCTTGAGAGTCCCTTAATTCATCCTACTGCCATTGTGCATCCTACTGCGGAACTACACTCTACAGTTCGAGTAGCTCCCTATGCCATTATTGGAGCAGAAGTTACCATCGGTGCCAATACTACCATAGGTTCTCATGCTGTAATAGATGGGGTTACTTCCATTGGGGAAAATAATCAGATATTTCCTGGTGCTGCTATTGGTTTAGACCCCCAAGACCTCAAGTATCAAGGAGCAAACAGTAAAGTAATTATAGGCGATCGCAATCGGATTCGGGAATATGTAACAATTAATAAAGCCACTCTAGCAGAAGAAGCAACAATAATTGGGAATGATAATCTACTGATGGCTTATTCCCATGTGGCACATAACTGCATCATTGAAAATGAAGTTATCATCGCTAACAATGTAGCAATGGCTGGTCACGTAAAGATTGAATCTCAAGCCGTTATTAGTGGTGTATTAGGTATTCATCAGTTTGTTCATATCGGACGCATGGCAATGGTAGGGGGAATGAGTCGTATTAATCGGGATGTACCCCCTTATTTACTGATAGAAGGAAATCCCGCTAAAGTGCGATCGCTGAACTTAGTAGGGTTAAAAAGAAGAGGCTTTAGTAATGATGAGATTAAGCAACTAAAAAAAGCCTTCCGTATATTATATCGTGAGAATTTGCCTTTAGATAAAGCGATCGCACAACTAGATTTAATTACTGACAGCCCACATATTCAACATCTCAAGAATTTTCTGCAAGCTTCTATTCGTGATGATAGAAGGGGTTTAATTGCAGGAAATAAATAGTATTGATTTAGTATCTGTGCCAAATTAAAATTTCTCCGAAGCTAACAAAATTTATCGCAATTTCAATGGTAAGAAAATAGACCTCTTGCAAAAGTAAAAAAATAATCATTTTGACGACTCTTTTCGTGAAAAATCTTCCCTATTCCCTATTCCCTGACTTGGAGCAAGAAGTCTAATATATGGCTCAAGCTTTAACTCTGAGTACATATTTTTTCTCCTTAGCTCTATGCCTAGTTTTATAAGTTACTTTACTCCTGAGTCAGAAATTATTTTATCCTTGAGCGCGATCGCTATATTATTGTATTGTTACTTAGAAGTTTCGCTTATTAATTCCCTGAGTATTTACCTCTATTTTTACCTTCATTTTTTAAAGTAAAAAGAATAACAAGTGTAATCTGAAACTAGCCAGTGATAATTATTGCCATTAATTATCATTCTGAAATTAATTACTGTCCCGTGGTTGACAATTGGGTCGAAATTGAAGATTGCTTCTGAATTAAGAGATTGGATTTACTTCTGCTGTATTAATGACAGATATTTTCATTTACTATTCTCCTGCATACTGGGAAATAGGGATTGAAAAGTAGAATAATTTAGCATATTAGTATCTCCACCGCGAATTTTCTTGCCAGTGCTAAATTCTATGCCCCACCTGATTATCAATGATTTTAATTTGATTAATAGAAAATTTAACAAAAAAACAGAATTTTGAACATTCAAAAATATTCTGTCCATCTATAAAATTGCTAATCTAACAAATTACAAATATGAAAATAAGAAATAAACTTCTCATCCTAAATTCTATAGCAATCTTAAGTTTGAGTATAACTGGAATTTATAGTTTATCTGTTAACAAAAAAATTGCTAATAAATTTGAAGGTGGAGATGAAAATTTCAGATTAGCAGTTAATGGTGCGACTAAATTCAGTGGCTATGCTAAAAGAGCAGAAGGTCATTTGATGTTATTTTTAGCCTTAAATGACCCTAGCCATCGAGAGAAATTTTTTCAGCGAGTTGATTCTCTGGAAGAGCAAATCAGCATTGTAGCGGATAACACCACTAGTAATGAGTCAAAAAAGATTCTTGAAGAGGCTAAAGTCGAATTTAAGAAATTACAGCCTAGTGGAGAAAAACTCTTAACTGCATACTATCGCAGCATTGCTGAAAATGGCAAGTTTGAAATGAAACAATATGAAGATTCAATCCAAGAATTTCACGATATAGCCAGTACATTACGGGAACAAGGAGTTATTATAACTGAGCTTGAAACGGAATTTCTCAACAAGCAACAAGCAATTACAGCAGCTAACGAAATAAGTAGCTATGTTAAGAGAGCAGAGGGTCATTTGATGTTGTTTTTCGTATTAGAAAAAAGTCAGGATCGAGATAAGTTTTTCCAGCGATTAGCATCAATCCAAGAACAAATTGTGATTCTTAATCAAACATTAAATGACCCTAAATCAAAAGAGATTTTAGAAAGCACAAAAGCCAAAACAGAGAATTTTAAACAAGTTGGAGAAAAACTATTAGCTGAATATGAACGCGATATTGCTGAAAATAGCAAGTTTGAAATGAATCAACATAGTTCTCTTATTCTAGAGTTTGACGATTTAGCCAATAGCATTCGAGAAGATGGTGAAAATATTAGTATTTTGCTAACGGATTTACAATCGGCAAATAAGCGTTCTATTATCCATGAAGTCTCCATATTACAGAGAAACATTCTATTATCTTTAATCTTGACTATCGCCGTTACAGGGGTACTTGCTTATTTTCAATCCAAAAATATTTCTGATTCAATTTCCCAACTCAACAGAGCAACTAATAAAATTGCTAAGGGAGATTTAGATGTTCAAATAACAAATACGACTCATGATGAAATTGGAGAACTAGCCCATAACTTTCAGTTAATGTCGAAGAGAATTAAGCAACTACTGCAAGAACAAAAAAATGTTGCACAACAACAAAGTCAATCAAAAGAACAGCTAGAAACCGCGATTTATACTTTAATCAATGAAGTTTCCGAGGCCACAGAAGGGGATTTAACAGTTAGGTCTAACTTAGACTCGTTAGAACTCAGTACAGTTGCCGACTTATTTAACGCTATCATTGATAACCTACAAGAAATTGCTATTGAAGTCAAAAAGGTAACTCATCAAGTAGGTTATTCTTTAAAGGAAAATGAATCAGCAATTATGTTGTTAGCAGAGCAAGCTGTTGCTGAGTCCAAAGAAACTCAAAATACCTTGGTGTCCGTCGAACAAATGTCTCAATCGATTGAGGCTGTTGCTGAAAACGCTAACCAAGCAGAAAAGATCGCTGATGATACCTACAATACCATTGTCAGCAGTACTAACAATATGGACTTAACAGTACAGAGTATTCTCGATTTACGAACTACTGTAGGAGAAACAGCTAAAAAAATGAAGCGTTTACAAGAATCTTCTCAGAAAATTGCTCAAGCAGTCTTTTTTATTCAAGAAATTGCCTTAAAAACCAACGTACTAGCTATTAATGCCCGTGTCGAAGCTAGACTTGCAGGAGAATATGGGGAAGGTTTTACTATTATTGCAGAACAAGTGGGTGCATTGGCGAAAGAATCCACAGCAGCAACCAGAGAAATTGCAAATATTGTTGCAGCAATTCAAGGAGAAACTCAGGAAGTAAACCAAGCTATGGAATCAAGTATAGTCCAGGTATTAGAAACCACCAACTTAGTCGAATACACCAAGCAAAGTTTGGGGCTGGTACTGGAAAAATCCCAACAAATTAACCAATTAATGGGTTCTATCTCCGAAGTAACTGTCTCTCAGGCAAATACTGCTCAAAATGTTACTCACCTCATGCAAAAAATTGCTCATTTATCCGAAGTCACATCCATATCTTCTAAAAAAGTCGCACTATCGATTATTAACACTGCTCAAGTAGCACAAAAGCTAGAGGCTACTGTAGCTAAGTTTAAAGTAGCCGAATCATCGTAAATTATATTATTTAAGTTTAATTACAATGTGTTGCACCGCTAGGAGTCCGAGTAGCATTATTGCCAGTAGGATAAGCAGTTAAAATTACTCTACCATCTTCAGTTTTAATGATTCCTCTAGCTGGATAAATATCTCCAACAGAAGTTTTAACTGGTTGAACTTGAAACACAGTATTCTGGTTTGTTTGCTGATTATTCAACTGGGAAAAATTGGGTGTGATAGGTTGAACATCACCAAGCAATACTTCAGCACTTAAAGGTAAATTGGGTTCTGGTGGGACTCCTCCCTTACCTTGAATAACTAAACTAGATACTCCTGCACTAGGTGAACAAGCATTTCCTGCTACTGCTTCTGCTGAAATGACATTACTAGATAATTCCGAAGTTTCTTCAAAATTGTTAGTATCAGGAACATTAAAAGTTACACTGCCACTTAAACCAAACTGAGAACTAGCATCAATATCATTAGTTCTATTTCCTGGTATAGCTGGACGTTCTTCAATGCCTAAAAGAGCTTCTGCTGTGATGTTAATATTACCTCCTTCTCCTCGTTCCGCACTAGCAATAATGTCATTACCATCACCATTACTAGGAAAAGCGACAATAAACTGACCATTAATATTGATATTGCCACCATTAGCATCTCCTGCTGCTTGTGCTGAAATAGTACTGTTATTTTGCAAACTTATAGTGTTATTAACTTGTAGTGTAATGTTACCGCCTTCACCCGAAACTGTTGAAGCATTGATAGTTCCTTCATTATCAAGGGTGATAGAATCCGCAATTACCTTAAGTTCCCCAGCTGCTCCTGAGCTAAAACCATTGACTGCAATTGTAGCTCCATCTTGGATAACTAATTCTCTGGTTTCAATATTTAAGTTTCCTGCCTCACCTGTGGCTTCAGTAGGAAGCTCAATACGACCAGAAGTTGCTGATATATTACTGGGGACTTCGCTTACGGCAGCAGGTTCTCCAATGGGAGACTTACCAGTTACAATTACAGATTCTCTAGCTTTGATCGTAATTGTTCCTCCTTCTCCTGAACCGATTGTGGAGGCATCTATTCCAGCCCCATTTTCAATTAACAAATTTCCCGTTGAAATATTTATATCTCCTGCTGAAGAGTTATCGCTAAAAGCTGCCGACCCAAAGCCACTAGTAGTTACCTCATTAGGTGAAATTCCAGTTAAGTGAATTAACCCAGAGATATTTACATCTATATTCCCCGCATTTCCTCCATTAAATCTCAAAAAATCATCTGTGGGGGTTGGATTTGAAATCAAAGAACCACTGTTATTACTAATTATTGCTCCCTCACTCATAAATAAGTTACTGGCATTAATCGCGATATTACCAGCTTGTCCAGTGCCAATACTACTGTTGGCTAATATACCTGCTGGAATAAATGCTTGTACAGGAGTATTGGATAATTCTATATTTTCAGAAACATTTACTACTATATCTCCCCCTCTGCCACTACCTAAAGTAATATTAGCAATTATTGCTCCATCTCTAATCTCTAAATTTTTTGCCTCAACCAGAATATCACCAGCCCGACCAGTAGAATCTCGCGCACTTCCACTTTGTACTCCTGAACCAATTATCTCTATTCCTTCTGTCGCAGTAATCTTAATATCTCCTCCTCTGCCACTAGTTAATGTTGGACTAATAATTACTCCTCCATCACTCATACGGAACGAAGATGTGTCAATTGTGAGGCTACCAGCTTGACCAATTCCTAAACTACTCACGGAAATTCTAGTCCCTTGCTGCAACAATTCCGTGATTGTAGTTCCTAATAACACACCTCGGACAAAAGTCTCCTGAAATTCGTCAAATCCATTGCCAATTATCTCTATTGCTTCTGTCGCACTAATATTTATATCTCCTCCCATACCACTACCAAAAGTAGTTATAGTCGAGATTTCAGCTTCATTGCTAATAGCTAATTTATCAGTATCAATAACTATATCTCCTCCATCACCACTACCCAAAGTAGCAGTGAAGATTGCACCTTCATTGCTAATAGCTAATTGACTGGTATCAATAACTATGTCTCCTCCATCACCACTGGTGGTTGTAGAAAAAATCTGTGAACCATCTTGTACAGATAATTGCTCTCCCTGGATCTGAATAGTACCTCCAAAAGAACCACTAGTATCTAACATTGCCTGTTGGTTCAGTTGAATATTTCCCAAGTTTGGTACTTCTTCATATCCCAGAACAAAGCCTTGAGATGTTGGCTCTAAACTGACTACACTCTCACTATTTATACTCCCTAACTCTACTCTTCCTCCTGGTGCTGTGATTCTTCCTCCTTCTAAAGTAATGTTGCCACCAATTAGTGCTAAATTTTCTCCTGGTGCTACTGTTAAACCCACACCTCCTGCCACAGATTGATTTACTATCTCCCCTGGATTATCCCGAAATCTCAAACCAATGGGAGCATTAATCGTTAATAAAGGAGGATTATCTAAATCTACTGCACTAAACTCCCCTTCAGGAAATAAAATACTATCCGCAGTACTTCCATAAAACGAACCACCAATATCTAATCTGGCATTATTCCCAAACAAAATACCGTGCGGATTGATTAAAAATAAATTCGCTGCACCATTAGCACGAATCAATCCATCAATATTGGAGATATTACCCCCTGTGACCCGAGAAAAGATGTTAGCTACATCAGTAGCATTGTTAAAGAAAGCTTCACTTCCATTTGGTACAGAAAATTCTCCAAAACTGTGAAATAGATTGTCTCCAGTCCGTAAGCCATCATCTATTTGAACTCCATTATCAGTAGGAGTTAAAGTTGTATTGGTACTACCATCTGTAGTGATTTGAGCTAAGACTGGGGAAATAAGTGTTAATCCAAAACCTAAACCCAGAAATGTTGAGAATATAAGTTTCATCAGGAATAGAGCAGCAAAGTTTTCCTGATTTTATAAATTAGCTGGTTCTCTTGTCTATTAAAAAGTTAATGCTGTTTGGCAAAAGTAATAAGACAGCTCCAATTTATACCAATTCTAAAAACTAATACTACACATTACGGTCACAAACCGAATTAACAGTTCGATTAGTAGTCAGTTATTTTAATTGGATTTGGGTTCATAGTCGCAAGAAAAATACTGCTGCTATGAGAGCAGGATTAGCGATCGCCCCTTGGAGTTGGCATGACATGATCACCTATCCCACACTTCTCTGATGCACCACCTCGCAATCCACTTTATGTTTCTAATCGAAAGTATTTTGTAGTATTAAGTTTCGTACACATGATCTGGTAATAAGGGCGATCGCTGTATTGGATTAAAGCGATCATCTACTGGCTTTATGTTGCCAATTGAAGTATTAATGTAATATACTAATATAGGTTATCTTTGTAATTATGGCGATCGCTTTTTTTCTAGGAAGATGATATCTATTATCAGGTATGATATAGCGGAGGATTCCAAGATTGAACTTCGTCGATGAATGTTCAAATTGTCCTTGTATCCTCAGAATATAGATTATGATTGCAGGGACGTACCCAGGATCTCCTTGAAAAAAAAGACTTAATGGTATAAATACAAAGGGGATTCGGAAAATTTCCTCGGTGAAATGATGATTGTTGTTCCATGAGTTCATCTCTCTAAGAGAGTGATGTACTGCATGAAATCGCCATAAAAAAGAATTTGAATGCTGCAAACGGTGAAACCAATAGTAAAAGAAATCCGAAATCGTCGGCATCACTCCTGCTACAGCGAACCAACCGATTACCTTAAGAGGAAAATACTCAGAAGATGAGAACCACGATAGATTAACCGTAATCAGAGAATTTAGTCCGAGAGATTTCCAAAAGCCATTGAATACAGTTAAAAAGGTTGCCGTGATCAGGATATAGACAAGCCAAAAGTAAGCCCCGCGAACCCTCGATGCTATTGAATAGTTATTAGCTGGTCGCAACAACTCTAACAAGAAACAGAAGGTTGATGAATAGAATATAAGCCAAACATAAGATCTAAATGTTTCCCAAAAACTTAAAATTAGTTGATTTATATTGTGCATTGGTAAGGAACTTTCAGATTTATTATCCAGCAATTGTAATTTTATATAATTTCTAAAACTTACGATTACTAACCATAAAAATTGCTTTTTGTCAAAATAAGTAAATATACTTAGTCAATAAGAATTTCTATTTTCTCTTTGTTTTCATTAAGTTATATTTTGAATACAAATTAATAATTTCTGTAATGCGTGTAGAGAAACGGTTTTTATTGTTAAGAATAATTAATCAAGACAAAATTAAAACAAACCCACAACTAACATACAACTTTCGCTTAATATAGTATCAAGAGTTCTAGGAAGTTGCAACCACCTTAGCCATTCTCAATAATAATTTGGGCTAATGATATATTTTTAAAATTAAACACATTTATAAATATAATCTAAGTTTATCCTTAGTTGGGTTGGCGATCACCTTTGGAAGCATTTCTGTCTTAAGTCTTATTACAAAATTATTTGTACATTCCCTATCTATTAATATTGTTTAGGGTGGGCATTGCCCACCTTATTATAGGTTTAAGTGATTACAGTTGGTTCTTCTCTTTCAGTATATTGACGAATCAGAGCAATTTCTTCAGCCATAGTAATCAAAGGTTTTAAAGCTAATTGAGTATCCAGATCGTGCTTGCTAGCATCTGGCTCATAACTTTCGAGATAAACTCTTAAGGTTGCTCCTTTTGTTCCTGTACCAGACAGACGAAAAACAATTCTTGAGCCATCAGTAAAACGAATACGAATACCTTGTTTTTGGCTCACGCTACTATCTATGGGGTCGGTGTAACTAAAATCATCAGCATATTCTACTTCATATTCCCCAAACTTCTGACCCTTCATCGTACCAACCATACCCCGTAACCGTTCCATAAGTTCTGTAGCTTTGGCTTTATCTACTTCTTCGTAGTCATGACGGGAGTAGAAATTGCGTCCATAGGTTGCCCAATGTTCTTTAACAATATCTTCTACAGATTTACCAGTTGCAGCTAGGATATTAAGCCAGAATAGTACTGCCCACAGTCCATCTTTTTCTCTAACATGGTTTGAGCCAGTACCAAAACTTTCTTCTCCACAAAGAGTAACTTTATCTGCATCTAGCAAGTTACCAAAGAATTTCCAACCCGTAGGAGTTTCATAACAATCAATTCCTAACTTGGCTGCCACTCTATCTGCTGCTGCACTAGTAGGCATAGAACGAGCTACACCTGAGATACCATCTTTATAACCAGGGACAAGATGAGCATTAGCTGTCAGTACCGCTAGACTATCACTAGGAGTCACAAAGAAATTGCGTCCTAAAATCATATTGCGATCTCCATCTCCATCAGAAGCAGCCCCAAAATCAGGTGCATTGTCCCCAAACATCACTTCTACTAAGTCATGAGCATAAACTAAATTGGGGTCAGGATGTCCACCACCAAAATCTTCTAAAGGCTTACCATTAGTTACTGTTCCTGATGCTGCACCTAAACGCTTCTCAAAGATATTTTTAGCATAGGGACCTGTTACTGCATGAAGAGAGTCCATACATATACGGAAATCACTCTGAAGTAGCTGGCGAATACTATCAAAGTCAAACAGAGACTCCATCAGACGGGCGTAGGGTTCAACAGGATCGATAACTTCTATTGCCATTTCTCCCATCCGCAACACCGATAACTTATCTAAGTTAACATCGGGACTATCAGATATCTTGTAACTATCAATTACTTTAGAACGAGCATAAATTGCTTCTGTGACTTTTTCTGGGGCGGGTCCTCCATTAGTAACATTATATTTAATACCAAAATCCCCATCGGGTCCCCCAGGATTGTGACTAGCTGAGAGAATGATACCCCCGAAGGCTTGATATTGACGAATAATACAGGAAGCAGCAGGAGTGGACATAATTCCTCCCTGACCCACAAGTACTCGCCCTACACCGTTAGCGGATGCTATTTTCAAAATAATTTGAATAGCTTGACGATTGTAATAGCGACCATCTCCCCCCAATACAATAGTTTGTCCTTGATAGCCTTCTAAACTGTCAAAAATAGACTGGACAAAGTTTTCTAGGTAATGGGGTTGCTGAAAGACTGAGACAGATTTACGCAGTCCTGATGTACCTGGTTTTTGATCTGAAAAAGGAGTGGTGGAAACAGTGCGGATATTCATAAAATTGAGGTTAGAGCGGGGATTCTACTATAAGTTATAAAGATTTAGATAGTCCTAATCGCAGTTTCGCTCCTGGGGAGGTACTATGCGTAGGAAAACTAAGGTTAATTTTACAGCGATCCACTTCCTCAGAGATTCTTTCTATACAAACACAATAATAAATCTCTTACTAATTGCACTCTTGTTGATTCTTCATTGCTACTTGCGCCTCATGGCTATTCCCCAAGTCCCCAATCCTCAATCACTATTCCCCAATCCTCATTCCCTATTTCCCAATCAACTTCACCATTCCCACACCGCTAAAATATAAACCCAACACTGCACCAGCCAAAAGGGATTGAGTCAAAGGGTCAGTAGAAGGAGTTAGAATTGCGCCCATAATCACTGCACCTAAAACCACAAACCGCCACCCTGAAGCCATTTGACTTGATGAAACAATGCCTAAAAATCCTAAAATAAGCTGCACAATGGGAATCTGAAAAGCTAAACCAGTACTAAACATTAATAGCAGCACAAACTCAAAATAGCGGTCAATTGACCAAGACTGTTCTACTACATCTCCACCATAGTTAATAAAGAAATTAAGTGCAGCAGGAATCAGAGCGATATAAGCAAAACCCAATCCTGCAAAAAATAACACACTAGACCCTAATACTACTGGTGCTAATAAACGTCTCTCTCTTCTGGTTAACCCTGGTAAGACAAATTGAATAATCTGATAGAGAATGAACGGACTAGCGATCAATATACCGCTATAGCCAGCAACTTTAATGGAAACAAAGAAAAACTCTCCTGGTGCTAATTGCAGAAATTTAACCCCTTTAGCAGGAATTTCCAATAACTGGACAATGGGTTTTACCACAATAAAACACAAGACAATTCCTACAGCTACAGAAATCAGAGCGTAAAAGATACGCATCCTCAATTCTTGTAGATGATCGAACAAAGACATCTCTACTTCCCCAGGAAGCTCATCTAAATAAGCATCTTGGTTTTTTTCTGTCTCTTTAATAGTTGTTTCTAAATCAGTTGAAGACATGAACAAATCCGGAAAATAAAATATTGTTAAGTTTATTTTATCGAGGAAAATTGCTCAATCATCCAACTGCTAAATTACAGCATCAATAAGTTTCCAGTTAGTTGGTCTTAGCTAATAGCCAAAGCTTTTTTCACAGCACGCTTATCAGTCATTACCATAGGTACTCCATTGCCAGGAGCAACAGTACCACCACGACGTTTAGGTTTCACTTGTTGATCATTTGCTAGTTTTAGCTCATAGCTAGATAATACAGTAGCTAATACCAGTTTCATTTCTAACATCGCTAAAGCATAACCCAGACAAAGACGATTGCCACCGCCAAAAGGGATAAACTCATAACGAGAATACTTGCGCTCTAAAAATCTTTCGGGCAAAAATTGTTTTGGGTTTGGGTAAATAGCTTCTTGATGATGGGTTGAATAAATACCGGGCACTAGCATTGTCTCAGGCTCAAACTTACGACCCATAATTTCTATAGTCGAGTTGGTAATGCGAGACAAGGTAAATATTCCAACTGGATAAATTCTTAGGGTTTCTTGGCAAACAGCAGTTCAATATGGCAGTCGAGCAATTTCCATTGGGTCTGGATTTTCTTCTAAGCTGTCTATAAGGAATTTTGGGTCCATCAGGTAATTTCATAGCCAATAAATTTTTTTCCAATTTAAAAACAACTAATATGGGATGCTACCTTAAAAAACAATCACCAAAGTTGGATAACTGCTTGGGAATATAAGTAAATGCTTTTTGTTTAGGGGTATCTGTTATGGATAACTGATTAAGTACACTAATCTCAGTATTTTCTGAATTTTCATTGTCTGAATTTACGAAAATACGACCAGCGAAGCTGTTGCCTTCGGCACCGCTGAACGATTGTACTTGATAGTTACTATAGTTTAGTTCCTGAGCAATTTGAAATTTTGGCTCATAATTTACTTGGGGACAGTTTTGAGACAGAGAATTTTCCACTATAACCGTGTTACCGTTTCTTTGTATCCTTAAAATAGCTTCTGTAGGTTGAATTTCCACAATGTAGGAAATATTGCCATTGTCTGCTTGGTAAGTATTGAGTTGCTCGGTAGCATAGGCAGGAATAAAAGTAGATTCTAAACCGTTATTTTTAGCTTTTCCCGCATAGAAGTACTGATCCCCTTTTTGACAAAGATTGATGTAAAAATTAGCAGTCTCAAAACTCTTAATTTCTTGATATGCTTCTCCAAAATGCTGACATTCATGCCATGCTTGATCGACAATGAAGAGGTAGTCGGTGCTAGAGGTATCCGCCAGAGCAGGAAAAGTGGTAATTGTACCAGAGAGATCGCCGAAGGCTAGACAGGTTGTAAGCGCCGATAAACTTAACCAGAATTTACTATTCATGATTATTTCTCGTGTGGAAAGGAGTAGGTATTACAGTGACTAACTATAAGCTATGTAGTTCCTTTAGATTAAAATATGTAAAATAACTCTACTAGTAATTGCAAGTTACAGTAGTGAAACTGTCCAGTTAGTTGAATAACAATTGTTTCCCATTGCCAGAAAAGGTTAGGATCAATCCATAATAAATGGTAGATAGTCAATTAAGAATAAGATTATGGGAGAAGCAAAACGCCGTAAATCCGCCCTAGGAGACAAATATGGTCAAGAATCTCGAATTCTACCTGGAATACCCATTACCAAATCTCAGGCAGAGCAGTTTGTTAAATTGACAAGTAGAGGTGCTTGGATTGGAATTGGTATTATGATTACTACTTGGTTTACGGTAAGGTTTATTGGCCCTGCTTTTGGATGGTGGGAAGTGTATTAATTTAATTAATAACCATATAAAAACGTTTACATTGAAAAACACCGGAGACATAAATAATGAGTGAAAAAAATCCCTATGAAATACTCGGGGTTACGGAAAATGCTTCTTTTGAGGAAATACAAGCTGCTAAACAGCGTATCTCCCAAGAATATAGTGAAGATAACAAAATGGTAGAAAGTATCGAGACTGCTTATGATTCCATTATTATGGAGCGTCTGCGGTTACGACAAGAAGGAAAGATTAAAGTACCCGAAAGAATCAGATTCCCTGAACGTAGTGTAGAAGCTCCTGCGCCCAAAACTCCTAGCATTAGTCAAGATACAGCCAATTGGTTACAACAGTTGGCGGATAATCCTTCTCAGAAAGAAATTCTGATTCCTACAGGAGTATTCTTAGGTTTAGCAATTATTGCAGTGATGGCTCTCAACAACAATAATAGCCAATCATTACCTCTGCTCATGGCTTTAGGCTTTATGAGTAGTCTTTACTTTCTCAATCGCAAAGAAAAGCGTTTCGGTCGCTCACTATTAATCAGTTTCGTAGCTTTAGTGGCGGGGGTTGGCTTAGGGACAGCGATCGCAGTAACCTTAAAAGGTAGTGGTGTGTTTATCCCCACTGAGCAAGTTGCTTCTGCGGTAACTTTTATCTTATTCTGGTTAGCCAGTTGTTTTCTGCGTTGAGCCATCTCCCATCAGTTAGGAGCGTATATAAGGTATCAAAGACGTAATTTTGACCACAGCCTGTTGCAGATTATCTGTAATAAAATCAGGTTCGTAACGCTCTAATTGATTGCGATCGCGAATTCCAGATAACACCCCAATAACTTTTATATTATGAGTTTTTGCTGCTACTATATCCGCCTCAGTATCCCCTACCATCCACACATCAGTAGCAGTAGGTAACTCTTTTAAAGCTCTAGCCATTAATAGAGGTTTATCCTTAACATCAGCAGTTTTAACATGATCATTAGGCAAACAGTAGCGACGTTCAGGGGGAAAAAATCTCGCTAAATCATACTTGTCAAAAGCTGCATCCAGTTCCTTTTGTTTACGCATAGTCATCACCACCAAATCAAAACCTAAGTTTTGCAGTTCTTCCAAGACGGCGATCGCGCTAGGAATAACAGTATCATAGGCTAAATAAGGCAGATTATGAACAGTATTCTTGCGTAAACGGGCAAAATCGTCAGCTTGAGTTTCATCCAGTCCTGAGAGTAACCCAATGTTTCTTTCTGGGACACGACTTCTTTTTAATTCCCAAAATTCAGCTTTAGATAATTGATTGATTTTTTGGTTAGGATGTTGTATTTGTTCTAAACAATACTGGTAAACATAATAATAGCGAGGGGAAACATCCATTATAGGACCATCAAAGTCTGTAATCAGTCGCAGCATTCTCTAGTATTTATTAAGCTTTGTTACAAAATAATCTTAAACCATTATTAAGTCGTCCGAGAAGTCGAGATACTTTGTAGACCCAAAACCAATCCTCCTATCCCATCATCTCTCATCCCTTAGACGACAGCTTGATACATCATCGGGAAAACGAGCGGGACTATTAGCAGTAGGATAAGGAGTTAAAATTATTCTGCCATCTTCAGTTTTAATAATTCCTCTAGCTGGATAAATATCCCCCTGTGATGTTTTTACTGGTTGAACTTGAGGCACGATATTATGAGATGTTTCCTGATATGTAATAGGTTTTCCATCACCAAGTAATACTTCGCCACTTAAAGGTAAATTTGGCGCAGGAGGTACGCCTCCTTTACCGTTAATGATAAAGCTAGTTGTGCCATTATCAACAGAACAAGCATCAGAAGCAACTGTTTCAGCAGAAACAACCTGGGAGGGTAAATCTACATTAGTTTGAACAATGTTAGTATCAGGAATATTTAGAGTCACATTCCCGTTTACACCCAACTCAGAACTAGCATCAATATCATTAGTAGTATTGTTACGAGCAGCATCAAAAGAATCAAACTCTCTTTGTTGGATTCCTAAAATACCTTCTGATGTAATTGTAATATTGCCTCCATCTCCTTGTTCTGAATTTGCAAGAATATCATTATTTTGATTGGGAAAAGCAAAAATCAAATCAGCGTCAATGATAATATTTCCACCAATACCAGAAACTGTCTGAGCAGTTATTTGTGAACCATTTTCCAATCTAATAGAATCAGCAATAATATTTACATCACCAGCATTACCAGAAGCAACACTATTAACCCCAACTCTTGCATTATCAGAAATAAGAAGTTTTTCTGTTGTTATTGATAATGTGCCTCCGTTACCTGTAATTGTGTTAGGCTCAAAACGTCTATTGGGGAAAAAATCTCCTGAAGAGCTACTTGTTATACTACTAGAAATTTCACCATTACTAGAATTACCAAATACTTCTATTGATTGAAAAGCATTTATAACTACACTACCTCCCTGACCACTACCAATAGTAGATGCCGTAATTGCTGCACCATCAGAAATAATCAATTTATTGGTTTTTATATCTAAGTTTCCTGAGTTGTTTTCTGTAAAAGTATTACTTGAAATAGCACTGGGAAAATTATTATTACCTATAATTTCTATTGATTCATAAGCGATTATATTAATATTTCCTCCTGTTCCCCCCTCTCGGATCGGTTCTTCTAAACCTTCTATTAAAGCTCCACTCACAGATATAATTTGTCCTCCATCTTGAAGATTTAATTTTTGAGTGGTTATAGTAATATTTCCTGCGTCGCCACTCCCAAAAATACTGTTAGAAAATATCCCTGTTCCAACTAATGAATTAGGTAAAGCTCTCAGTATATCAATTTGATCTGAAGCATTAATTATTAGTTCTGCACCATTTCCTGAACCAAATGTACTAGTACTAATAATTCCACCATCTGAAATAGTCAAATAAAGAGTCTTAATTTCCAGTGTGTTTCCCTCTCCTGTACTACCTAAAAAAGGATTATTAAAGATTCCAGACCCTATCAGTTCTATAGAATCAGTAGTATTTATGGTTAAACGTCCTCCATCTCCTTTTGCAAAAGTAGGGCTACCAATTAATGCTCCTTCTCGAAGCTGCAATGAAGTACTGTTAATTGTGACATTCCCTGCTGCTCCTATTCCATTTGTTGCTGTAAAAATACCTGTTCCATCATTTAATAATGTTTCTATGTCTAGTGGGTTGTTTATATCAAAAACCCTTCTGATAAATAATTCTTGAAATTCCTCAAAACCAGTTCCAACTATGTCTATGGAATCTGATACATCAACATTAATATTTCCTGAGTTTCCTTCTCCAAAAGTAGTAGCATTAATATTAGCTCTATCATTAATCACTAATTTTCTAGCATTAATATTTATATCTCCTCCTACTTGAGAACCATCAACTTGAGACGTAATTTGGGAACTATTATTTAAAGATATTAAATCCCCTTGCAAATTAATATTAGATTCAGTTGTTTCTATTCTTGCCCCCTGAGTTAGTGCAATATTACCAAAGTTAGTAACTTGATCATATCCAAGCTTAAAACTGGAATTAACTGGCTCTAAATTAACTACACTATTACCAGCAACACTTCCTAATTCAATATTTCCTCTTCCTTCATTAGCCGTGATGTTCCCTCCTTCTAGAGCAATATTGCCCCCAATTAATGCTAAGTTTTCTCCTGGTGCTACTGTTAAACCTACACCCTCTGCAACAGATTGATTGACAATATCCCCTGGACTATCCCGAAATCTTAATCCAATGGGTGCATTCACAGTTAGTATCGGCTTGACTGGATTAGAAGCAGCAAATTCTACACCATCAGAAAAGATAATACTGTCGGCAGTACTTCCATAAAATGAACCACCAATTTGCAGACTAGCATTGTTACCAAAAATAATTCCGTGGGGATTGATTAAAAATAAATTCGCTCCACCATTAGCACGAATCAATCCGTCAATATTGGAGATATTACCTCCTGTGACCCGAGAAAAGATATTAACTACATCACTAGCATTGTTAAAGAAAGCCTCACGTCCTGTAGGTACGGAAAATTCCCCAAAACTGTGAAATAAATTACCTCCTGCGCGTGAGCCTTCATCTATTCTTATCCCTTTATCGGTAGGAGTTAAAGTTGTATTAGTAGTGCCATCAGTGGTAATTTGAGCCTTAACAGGAGCAACCAAAGTAATCCCAAGACAGATACTAGGAAGTATTGAGTCTAAAACTTGCATTAGAAGTACTTAAAAAGATATCCAAAAGATTTTCCCATATTATTGATTAAAATCTGTATAATTTAAGCTCCTACAACTCTTCATGGAATTTATAGCTAATTAATGGTTACTGTTAACTCAACTTCTCTTCTCGATATTCCTTCCCTGCAACTACCCCCTTTACCTGAAAAAAGACCTTTGCTAGCGATTGGACATGGTACAAGAGATGAACAAGGTAGGCAAACTTTTATCGATTTTGTGGAAACCTACCGTAAATTAGATGCTTCTCGTCCAGTGATACCTTGCTTTTTGGAGTTAACTAAACCTACCATTCAAGAAGGGGTCACTCGCTGTGTCGAAGAAGGCTATACAGACATTTCCGCACTTCCGATTTTATTATTTGCAGCCCGACATAATAAGTTTGATGTTACTAATGAGTTGGATAGAGCTAGAAAACGCTATCCTCAAGTGAAGTTTCATTACGGTCGTCATTTTGGGATTACTCCCCCTATTTTAGAGTTATGGCGCTCACGCCTCCAAGCCTTAGATCGACCAGAAAATAATCCTCACAATATATCCCGTGCTGATACTGTACTCTTGTTTGTGGGTAGAGGCTCTAGCGATCCTGATGCTAATGGAGATGTCTTAAAATTAGCCAGAATTATCTGGGAAGGAAGCGGTTACAAAACAGTAGAAACTTGTTTTATTGGTATTACCCACCCTCGTTTAGAAGAAGGTTTCACCAGAGCTTATCTGTATCAACCAAAGCGTATTATCGTCTTACCCTACTTTCTCTTTACTGGGGTACTAGTTAAGAAAATATTTGACATTACTTCCCAACAAGAAGCCCAACATCCTGATATTATTTTTAACTGCTTACCAGAAATGGGCATTCAAACCCAACTCTTACAGGTAATTCGCACTAGAGAAATTGAAACTCAACTAGGTCAAGTAGCGATGAATTGTGAGATGTGTAAGTTTCGCCTTGCTGCACCTAATACTAACAGTCATGGTCATCATCATCACCAAGATCATTCCCATCACCACCATCATCATAATATTGACCCCTATGCCAAATCAGAAGACTATCATGAACGGATTTGGCAAACACCCTAATTAATCTAGTTTTCATTAATCAACTCAGCATATTTAATCCCCTTGTTTAAGGAGGGGCAAGGCAGTGCCTTGCCCCTCCTAATTATTGATAATAATTTGCACTTAATAAGTAGAAATGATATATTATTTTTGTCCATAGGAAGATCGAGTGTACTTTCTAGTTATAACTACGGAAACTAATCATCACAAAAGAATGGTCAACACTTCGATTGGCTAGGGGGAGGTTTTCTCGCCATCCCTTTCGGTCAATGAAAGTTAGGATTGCATTTTTAATAGCGTCCTCACTCGAAATCCTGATCCATTTTGCTGAATATTTCTGAGCCTGACTGGTGTTTATCTAGCCTATACACCAGTTTACTTATCTTAAATTGCTCTGAAAATAGTAAGGGCGCAAGCCTCTCTTGGTGGACATTCCCTTGCTCGGTCGGCGCCGGGATGGGGGAAGTATTGACTAGTAGCTTTTCTGCTCGAAGTTAACAATTAAATGTAATTTCCCCCATTCCCGCCCTTGCGGATTAAAAATTCCGCGGGTTCCAACCGCTTACGCTCCAAGCGGGCTTCCACCGCTTGCGACCCTACTTATCGAAATATTGATAATTTTTTGCAAAAATAACTTTAACTTATGAATCAGTCCCAAACTAACAAAAGAAAAACCATACCCCAATGGCAATTAGAAAGAATGCAAATGCTAATAGCCACTCATTGGGACGAAATTTTGAATATTGTTAACCTCAGAGTATCAAGTCATGATAGCAACTATCCCCAATGAATCAAGATTATCTGTTTTTTACGAACGGGAATTTATTGCTCAACAACCTGACAGCCTTTGGTTAATCAAAAGAGGAGCAGTCAAAACCTTAACTTGGGATGAAACAGGAAAAGCCTCTATCTTAGGTTATTGGGGAGAAGGTGATGTTATTGGCTCACCTTTATCTAGAATTAAACCTTATAAAGCTGTGTGTTTAAGCTGTGTCGAAGCGGTTTGTATTCCGTGGAGTCAATGTAGCCATTTATTAGAAGAAATTAGTCATTGTATGCAGCAAACTGAAGAATTGCTGTGTATTATGAGAATTGAACGAATTTATCAGCGAATTTATCAGTTATTAATTTGTTTAGCCCGAAAGTTTGGTCGTGAGGTAGCCCAAGGTACATTAATTGATATTCGTCTGACTCACCAAGAATTGGCGGATATTATCGGTTCTACTAGAGTAACAGTAACGCGATCGCTAAATCAATTAGAAGCATCAGGATTAATTATTCGCCCAAAACGTTTTTCGATAGTGGTTAGTGGTTAATGGTTAGTGGTTAGTAGGAGCGTGGTTAGTGGTTTCATTCTCCACTAACCTTTTTCCTTTGGGTTTTGACAACAGGATTTGGTATTACCTCCAACCAGCCCTATCCATTATTTGCACTGCTAGAGCATTGTTTGTGCCATAAGCAGACACATTAGTAGTATCCTCCTTAAACTGACCGAAACTTGCTACAACAGGATCGATAGGAGTACCAGCAACTACAGGATATTCATTATTTCCTTGAGCAAAGAAAGTTTGAGCAGAAGGACTAGCTAGATACTCTAAAAATGCGATCGCATGATCTTTATTAGGGGCATTTTTCATCAAACCGCCACCACTAATATTCACATGAGTACCTCTACCATTTTGGTTGGGGAAGAAAACACCCACTTTATCAAAAATAGCTTTTTTAGCAGGGTCTTGATCTTTACCATAACGAGGAAGATAATAAGTATTGGCTACTCCAATATCAGCTAAACCAGCAGCAACAGCTTCAATTTGGGCGCTGTCATTACCTTGAGGTGGACGAGCAAAATTAGCTACTATCTGACTACACCATTGTTCAGTAGCTTGTTCTCCTAAAACTTCAATTAAGCCAGCTACTAAAGACTGATTATAAATATTACTGGAAGAACGAATAACTAGTTTTCCTTTCCATGGGCGATCTCCCAAGTTTTCATAAGTCGATAACTGAGAAGGATTAACTCTATCTTTGTTATACATAATCACTCGCGCCCGTTTGCTAAAGCCAAACCAGAGATTATCAGGATGGCGCAAGTTAGCAGGTATTTTTTCTGTAAGTATCTCGGATGTAACAGGGGCGAATAGTCCTGCTTGTTCAGCACGCCACAAACGTCCAGCATCTACTGTAATTAGGATATCCGCTGGGCTATTAGCACCCTCACTTTGGATTCTTTCTATAAGTTCATCGTCTTTTCCTTCAATAAGATTGACCTTAACTCCTGTCTTTCTAGTAAAGCCATCGTATAACTCATCATCAGTATTGTAGTGACGAGAAGAATAAATATTAATTTCTTTAGTTTCAGTTACTCCTTGCTGCGTCTGAGTCAACTGGCATCCAGCTAATACTAGAGTTGCTGTACCAGTGCCGAGAAACAAGCGTCGAGAAAACTTCTTCATATTAGTTAGTAGGTTTTATAAATCAGTTCGGCTTATTATCTTACTACTTTTGCTATATCTTCTCAATAAGTTTGTTCTAAATTAAATGGTAAAGATTATTAGTAAATATCGTGGCAGCATTTTTAACATGATTATTTTTAATCAAAGCTCTTGATATATCAAGTTTTGAACAGTAAAAAATAAGTTAATAGTTTATTTTAGTTCTAATATAATCAGAATTATTCTCAATGGTTTTTTACAATAGCTGCTATAAGATATTAAAGTAAACTTACTTAATTAGAATATTTAGCAATACTTTACTAGTAATTGCGATCGCCAAAGGTGCTGCTTCGCAGATCCTTTCAGGGTTATGATTTTAAGGAAAGCTTTAGAAGAAGCTTGGACACAAAGATGAATCTGATGCAGAAAGAGAAGCTAATGCGATTAAATCAACTTTTGCTGAGTGCAGGGCGGTGGAAATAACCCACCAGTTACAAAATATTCAAAGCTTTACCCACCAATACTTCTGACTTCCGCGTAGCGGCACTGAGTAGTATAGAACTCTTGCAAAAATATTTTGTGGTATGATAATGAGTTGTTTTTATTCCAATTTTTACCCATTGAAATAGTAAGAGTTGAGAGATTTTTTCGATTATCTATTATTGGGCGATCGCTTTAGAGTAAAATTGACAGCAAAAATTGTTTCAGTGATTAATTAATTACTGAAATCAATGAATGAATTTAATTTTACAATCTAATTTATAAGGCTAATTCATAGTTATAAATTCCCGCAATTAAATGAGCTTCAGAAGCCAAATCTGCGATGCCGATTTCTATATCGATAAGACAAAATCTTGAATATTTTTAACCGACGATTGATATGCTCAATAGTAATCCTTAGTCGATTTAATTGACGATTATATTTTTTCTGTTGTTTTGTTAATTTACCGCCTCTGGGTTTTTTAATAGGGGTTTCGCTATTTTCGTGAAGTTTACTAATTCCTTGATAGCCTTTATCGCCTATAATTTGAAGTAGTTTATGGAATTTTACCTTACTTTTTTTAAATAGTTTAAAATCATGAGTTTTTCCTTTTTCATGAGCTAGACATATTATAATGCCAGTTTGTTCTCCAAGCACTACTTGTGTTTTTAAGGTATGTTCTTTTTGTTTCCCACTATAAAATCTTTTTTGATGTTTTTTGGGTCTTTCAATTGGAGTTTCCATCACATCCATTAAAATTAATTTTTCATCTCCAGAAGAATCTAACAATTTTTTCTTACCTGGTAAACTAAATTTTCGCGATTGAATTAAAATATTTTCAACTTTTTTAACTATACGACATACTGTAGATTCAGCTATTTTCCAGTCTTTAGATATATGGAAATAACTTCGATACTCTCTCCAATATTGTAGAGTTACTAGTATCTGATCTTCAATAATTAATTTGGCTCGACGACCTGGTTTTTTCTTCTTTTTTGCTTCGGCTTTTACCAGGCGTACCATTAACCGAAAAGTTTGCCGTTTAACTCCAGTCAGTCGCTTAAATTCTTTTGAAGAAAGTTTAATAGCTTGCCAATATTTCATGCTTGATTAGTAAAAAAGTAAAACTTTTAATCATACCACAAAATATTTTTGCAAGAGTTCTAATTTTTACCGTCTTTATTCTAAATCTACTGGACATAGATTCTGGGTAACAAATGATTTAAAAAACAAGGGGTCTTCAAAAAGCGATAACCTAATGGCTTTGACCATTAACTAAAGTTACAAGACCCCTTGTTTTTT